>NZ_CP066150.1:328544-657089 GCF_023206395.1 Vibrio sp. ED004
TCTTTTAGATCTTGTGTTCGCTCTTCTACGCGCAGTTGAAGTGTTTTATTGGCTTCCTGAACTGCAATCTCTGCTTTCTTACGTTTACTGATATCAATCACGGTACACAGGTAATAGGTCGTGGCATGCCAAGGAAAGGCGCTAATAGAGAACAATACTGGGAAATAGCTGCCATCACTGCGTCTTGCCATGGTTTCAACGCTGGTGATCTCGGCCAGTTCTTGGTGTTGCTCTAAGTTCTTGAGTAGCTGCAACGTGGTTGAATTCGGATTGCCCGCTTCAAATAACTGCCACGCCTTAATGTTGTTGATCATCGAATCGGACAGGCAGAAGTAGTTCTTCGCCATCAAGTTAATGTCGTGGATATGACCGTGCTTATCGATCAGTACAAGTCCAACGTGGGTCTTGTTTATCATTCCTGATAGGCGCTTTTCCGACTCTTCGATTAGCTTTTGGATTCGCAGATTACTGAGTTTTTTCTGGCGTCTTTGATAAAGAATCACTAGCAATAGCATGACGAAAAGACAAGCCACCGCTACGCTCCAGCTGATCCAACTCGTGGTTTGGTTGAGGCTGGTTAATGGCGTTAGGTAGGTTAATCGCCAGTTGAGATCGTCTAACTTGATCGACTGAATCAGATAGTCTTTACCTTGCAGTCGCCACACGCGAATGTGGGTTTGGTCATACAACTCACGCTTTGTGGCTGTCGGCTGAGAGTTGAAGTTGTCATTGAACCAGTCGGCACTCAGCTTGTTGTCGCTGGAGAGAAAGAACTGGTCACGAGGGTTCTGGAACAGTATCGCTTCACCATCGGCAAACCATTGATCGGTTAACAATGACAAATCGATTTGTACTGCGACAATACCGACTACATCAGAGGCTCGATAAACGGGTGCGGCAATGAAGTAATCGGGCGTCACGCCTTTGTTTTTTGTCACCAGCGAAATCGCACCACCTTGCTGGTGAATCTTAGAAACAATCGTGCTGGCGTTTTTATTGCTCAGTTTGCTTCTTTCGACACTCGATACCAACAAGTCCCCTTCGCCAGAAAGCAGATACCAACCCTTGGTATTAGCGGCTTTATCCAATTGAATCAGTTGTTTCTTGATGCGTTTTTCAAGGCGGTCTTCACCATCGATAAAACGCACCGTGGTTTCATCATTGGTGACTAGGTAGGGCAGATAGTAGAAACGTTTAAGGGTTCGCCTTGCTTCGGCAATGTAACCAAGGAAGCGCTGTTCGGCATAGCGTTGGGCTTGCTCAAGCTTCCACTGGCTGATGCCATTCTTGGTGGTGACCTGCACCAAACCAATCAATAAACAGGCACACAGGAATAACCAATATCGATTTTTGTTAATCATGCTTGATTAAATCCTTTTAAAATTATTGAGTTGAAAAGCTGCGTTTTATTACCACATGGAAGGTTGAATCTGGAACAAATTGAAGCTAGCAAACATTATAAAACTGTTAAAGGAGTGTTATTCAAAGTGGGAGCTAGCTCCTTTTAGTCTGCGGCTTTTTTACATACCGTGGTCGATATTATTTAGGTGTAAGCGATGGGAAGAGATCATGCAACGTATTGCTTTGATTGAAGATGACGCAATTGTGCGTCAAGCAACCAGCCAATGGTTGCAGTTGGCAGGCTTCGATGTCACCGCTTTTGAGATTGGACAAGACGCGTTAGATGCGGTCGTGGAAGGTGATTTTCAGACCATCATTAGCGATGTGCGCTTACCTGATATTGATGGTGTTGAACTGTTAAGTCGCTTTAAAGATTTGGTGCCAGAAGTACCTGTTATCTTGATCACCGGACATGGTGATGTCGATATGGCCGTTAAGGCATTACAGCAAGGCGCGTATGATTTTATAGAAAAGCCGTTCGATCCAGAGCGTTTGTCTCAAACGGTATCGGAAGCGGTAGATAAACATCAAAGTGGTCAAGATAGGATAAATCGTCAAAGCTATTTGGATAACCTGAAGGGCATTGAACAAGTTCTGATTGGCCGCAGCAAAGTGATGTGTGCATTACGAGAACAAATACAAAAAGTCGCTTCCATTGATACCAACGTGATCATTTATGGTGAAACTGGCTGTGGGAAAGAGCTCGTTGCCTCTTGTTTACATAAATTTAGTCAGCGTAAACCTCATCCTTTTGTGCCACTAAACTGTGGTGCGATTCCAGAGAATCTATTTGAAAGCGAGCTGTTTGGTCATGAAGCCGGGGCATTTACTGGTGCTGCCAAGCGACGAATTGGTAAGCTTGAATTTGCCGACAAAGGTACGGTCTTTCTTGACGAAATAGAAAGTATGCCGTTGTCGATGCAAGTCAAAGTGCTACGTACTTTACAAGACAATGTTGTTGAGCGTGTCGGTGGTAATCAACAGCAACATGTTGATTTAAGAATAGTTTCAGCTTCGAAATGCGACCTTTTAAATCATCCGGACTTTCGCCAAGATCTTTTCTATCGTTTGAACGTTGCTCAACTGCATTTACCTCCCCTTAGTGAACGAGAAGACGATGCTCTTATCCTTTTTGAACACTTCACTCAAGAAGCGAACAGCGAAACCCGAGCGGCCAGTGAAGCCGATCGCTATGCCTTGTTGTCGTATGCATGGCCGGGCAATGTGCGTGAACTGCGCAATGTTGCGATTCGTTTTGCGCTGGATGAAAGCCAGACCGTTGGTGATATTTTGGCGTGTCGTCCTAATTCTGTCACAGAGTCTACAACGGCAGGCATCCCGTTGGCGGTTCAAGTGCAGAGCTTTGAACGGAAAGTGATTCATGATGCGCTAGCGCGGTATCAGGGACGCATCAATGACGTGATGCAAGACTTGGATTTACCTCGTCGAACATTGAACCAAAAGATGGTGCGTTATGGGTTGAATCGAAGTGACTACGTCGATTCTCAATGATCGGTTTGACAGTCGTGTTTATTGGATATTGATGAGCAATAAATGGCTCATCGTATATTTATCACTTTATAAACATTGATCACATAAATATAACATGATGTGACCTGACTACCTTTAAGGGGATGTTAACTGCGGCTTTGGATAAGCAAAAAATAGCTTACTCATTAGTAATGAAATAAGCAAAAAATGGCTTACTTTAGGTGGCTTTTAAAATAAATTATAATAAAAACAGTAGTTTAAAAATTGGCATTGTGCTTGCTATCTAGTGATTTTTGTTAACAAAAATATAACGTGAATAACCCTACATGGAGAGTAACAATGAAATACAACAAGCTAGTTAAAACTTTAGCGATAGCAATGGCTTCTCTTGGCCTTATCAGTAATGCGTCAGCTGAAGAAGATCGCAGCTATATTTTAGCGACGGCCTCAACGGGTGGTACTTACTATCCGGTAGGTGTGGCCTTAGCGACATTGAGTAAAGTTAAGCTTGCGCCTAAGCAGCACTTTTCTTTAGCGGCTATTAGCTCTGCGGGCTCGGGTGAGAACGTAAAGTTGTTGAACGAGAACGAAGCTCAGTTCGCCATTCTACAAGGTTTGTATGGTGCTTGGGCTTGGCAGGGTTTGGGGCCATATGAGAAATCTGGCAGACAAACTCAACTGCGTTCAGTTTCCATGTTATGGCAAAACGTTGAACACTTTATTGTGCGTTCAGATCTAGCAAAAACAGGTACGGTAAGCGATCTAGAGAACCTAAACGGTAAGAAATTCTCTATCGGTAAGAAGAACTCTGGGACTGAAAACTCAGGTCGTCAAATCATGCAAGGCTTATCCGTGGACCCAGAACAATTTAAACTCGCCTTTATGGGTTACGGTGGCAGTGCGAGCGCATTACAAAATGGCACAATTGATGGTATGAACACGCCTGCTGGTGTTCCTGTTGGTGCGGTGACGCAAGCCTTTGCAGCACTGGGTGAAGACATTCAAATCCTGTCGTTTACCGATGCACAAATCAAACAAGCGAATGGTGATTACAATATTTGGACCAAGTATGAGATCCCAGCAAACACTTATCCAGGTGTCGATAAACCAATTACTACGATTGCCCAACCTAACTTCCTAGCGGTTCGTGAAGACATTTCTGAAGAAGATGTGTATCAACTGACCAAAGCTATCTATGAAAACCTACCTTTCCTACAAGGTATCCACAAAGCAACCAAAGCAATGGCACTTGAGAAAGGGATCGCAGGCCTTCCTGTTCCGCTTCACCCAGGTGCTGCTCGTTACTATAAAGAAGTGGGTATAGAAATCCCTTCTGAGTTGATCGTCGACTAACCCTTTGTCTTCGATTAGCCATTTATCTTTAACTCGCTATTTGGCGTGAACTGAATATTCGCGTTAATTAATTGCTTGGTGCGTTTTCATCTGTTTCGGCTACTTTGTCTGATTTGACCGTCTCCGTCTTGTTCGATTATTTGAAGTGAAAACGCACCACCTTACTTTATGGATTTTCTCTGCGCGTTTGGCTGTGGAGAGCAGGAGTTTTCTATGAGCGATTCGCTGCAGCAGGAACTGAAAAAATTCGAATTGCCTACCCGAACAGATTTCCCTTGGGTAGGCAAAGCAATAACGACAATGGGAGTGATACTCTCCCTCCTACATATTTGGTTTAATACTTTATCTACCTTGCCAGAGCTTTGGATTTCGGCGACGCATTTCGCTGGTTTCGCAATCATTTGCGCACTTTGGTATCCCGCCCATGTCTCGCTTAAAAAAAGCAAAATAGCATTAACTATCGATATTGGGATTGCCTTGGCTGCTTTAGCTTGCCTTATCTACATTCCCTTTGCCGAAGATGCGTTGTATGACCGAGGCGTAAAATTTATCGCCAGTGATTGGTTTTTCTCTATCTTGGCGATTGCCATCGTCATTGAGCTGATTAGACGCACTATGGGCTGGTTCATTCCAGTGCTTATCTTAGTGTGCTTAAGTTATGTAGTGCTTTGGGGACAATGGACCAGCGGTATTTTTCATTTTCCGGGTTTAAGCCTTGAGACGTTACTTTATCGAAGCTTTTACTCATCAGAAGGGATGTTTGGTTCGATCTCAAGAATCAGTTGGACCTTCGTGTTCATGTTCATCTTATTTGGCGCATTTTTAGTTCGATCTGGTGTCGGCGACTACATTATTGATGTATCCCGTGCCGCGGCGGGTAAAGTGATTGGTGGCCCTGGTTTCATTGCCGTTATTGGCTCCGGCTTGATGGGCTCTGTCTCCGGATCGAGTGTAGCAAACACAGTATCAACGGGCGTGATCAGTATTCCTTTGATGCAAAAGGCAGGTTTCCCTTCGCGTTTCGCGGCAGGTGTTGAAGCGGCTGCATCTACTGGCGGGCAGCTGATGCCACCTGTGATGGGTGCGGGTGCGTTCATCATGGCGTCTTATACGCAAATTCCTTATGTCGATATTATTGCGGTTTCCTTTGTTCCTGCGCTTATCTACTTTTTGTCTGTGGCCTTTTTCGTGCGTATTGAAGCGAAGCGTAGTGGTGTACAAAAGGTGACCTCTGGCTGTGAACCTTTGTTAAAGGTATTGCTGTCGGGTTGGCACAACCTGATCCCATTGGCCGTGTTAGTGACTTTGCTCGTTCAAGGCTTTACGCCGACTTACGCTGCGGGTATTTCGATTCTTTCTGTGGTGGTGGCATCATGGTTCTCTAAAAATCACAAAATGGGACCGAAAGCGATCATTGAAGCGTTGTCTCAAGGCGCAAAAAACATGGCGACAACGGCTGTGTTATTAGTTGGTATTGGTCTAGTTGTTAATGTCATTAGCACTACGGGAATTGGTAACACCTTCTCTTTGATGATCAACAGCTGGGCGAATGGCGAGTTACTGGTGATGATTGCGTTGATCGCACTGGCGTCTTTGATTCTGGGTATGGGGTTACCAGTAACGGCGGCTTATATTGTGTTGGGAACATTGTCTGCTCCTGCCTTGTATAAATTGATTGCTGAAAGTCAGCTGCTCGACTTGTTGGTGTCAGGGCAGCTTCCTGAGCAAGCTAAAGCCATCTTTATGTTGGCTGCGCCAGATAAGCTTGATCTATTGAACGCACCGATGGCGTTGGAAACGGCGAAAGAGATGATTGCGTTGGTTCCTGCTGATTTTGTGGAAACTCTGCTTGAACAGAGCCTTGGCTTAGAAGCAATCAGTCTCGCACTGCTTTCGGCTCACTTAATTATTTTCTGGTTATCGCAAGACAGCAACGTGACTCCGCCTGTTTGTTTAACTGCATTTGCGGCTGCAACCATTGCTAAAACACCCCCGATGAGAACAGGCTTAATGGCATGGAAGATCGCCAAAGGCTTGTATTTAGTACCATTGTTGATTGCCTACACTAACTTGGTAAGTTGGGATGTGACCTCCGTTTTAGTCACGGGTGGCTTTGCTGTTATTGGTACTTACGCGTTTATCGCGGCGATTGAAGGTTATCTAGAGAGCGAAGTTAATATTATTACTCGAGTAGTGTTGGTTGCGATAGGTATAGCTCTAGTATGGCCTGATGTTTCAGTCGTGATCCGTTTGGTATGTGTTGCCATTTTTGTTGGTATCTTTATCTACAGCGGTCGTAAATACGATGCTAATCAAGTGAAAAAGGAATCAGAAAGTGAGGAAAAAAAGTCACCTCAAACCGGGTCTAACACTGTCGCGTCTTCCCTATAATTAAAGGATTGAATGTAGGAATATTATGAACTCAACATACGACTATATTATCGTTGGTGGTGGCATTGTTGGTGTGTCGACGGCATGGCAATTACAGCAAGCTCACCCTGATAAAAGTATCCTTTTAGTCGAAAAGGAGCGTGGCTTCGCGCAGCACCAAACTGGCCACAACAGCGGTGTGATTCACGCGGGTGTTTACTACGCTCCAGGCAGTTTAAAGGCCGATTTTTGTAAGCGTGGCGTAGAGCGAACTATCGCCTTTTGCAGCCAACACGATATCCCAGTCGAAAACTGCGGTAAGCTGTTGGTCGCGACCAATGAGCAGGAAGTGGAGCGCATGAACGCGCTCTATCAACGTTGTCATGATAACGACATTGATGTCGATCTCTTAGATCAAGCGCAACTGAAACTTGCAGAGCCAAACATCACGGGCTTGGGCGCGATTTATGTCAAAACCACCAGTATCGTCGACTACAAAAAAGTCACAGAAGTAATGGCTCAAGAGCTTGTTGAGGCGGGTGGCAAGCTCAGTCTCGGCACAGAAGTGATCATGGCGGATGAGCAAGAAGATGAAGTGCAGTTAACGTGCAAAGTAGATGGTCAAACTCTACAACTGAACAGCCGATTCTTGATCACTTGTTCTGGTTTGATGGCCGACAGAATGACCAGCATGCTTGGCATTGAAACCGACTTTCAAATCGTGCCTTATCGTGGTGAGTATTATCAGTTGGACGCGAAACACAACCAGGTGGTGAATCACCTTATCTATCCGATCCCTGATCCAGAACTGCCTTTCTTGGGGGTGCACTTAACACGTATGATTGATGGCTCCGTAACAGTAGGGCCAAATGCAGTTCAAGGTTGGAAGAGAGAAGGCTATGGCAAGCTAAACTTTAGTTTTAAGGACACTTGGCAGATGTTGAGATTTGCGGGCTTTTGGAAAGTGACTGCGAATAATATGAAAACCGGTTTGATCGAGCTTAAGAACTCGTGGTGGAAGCCGGGCTATCTAAAATTGGTCAACAAATATTGCCCGAGCATTACGGTGTCAGATTTCAAACCTTACCCAGCAGGCATACGCGCTCAAGCGGTGCTCAAAGATGGTACCTTGGTACATGATTTTCTGTTTGCCGAAAGCCCAAGAAGCCTGCATGTGTGTAATGCGCCATCGCCAGCAGCGACCTCTGCAATGCCGATTGGTGAATACATTTGTGGCAAGGTGATCAAAAAAACGTCTTAACTGTGAATTAAACTAATGGCTTGTTTGTTCGAACAGGGCTGTTCATAGCAAGTGAAGAGCGTAGATGATAAAAAATCCGCCAGCTCCATTCTATTTAGGATCGAACTTGCGGATTTTTGGTTTTAGCCGTGTTTGCTCGGGTTAGTGGCTAGCAAGCAACTAAACTTAAAGCTAATCAGGAACAAAGTTAGCGACGATGGTGACATCGTTAAAGTTACGGTAGCCGCGCACCATGATGTTGAATTCACCCGCTGGCTTGTTCAATACACACTGCTCGTTGCTACTGTTCTGGTATGGGCGGCAATCGTAGCTTGTTTTCGATACTGTACCATTGTGTTTCACATATAAATCCGCATCACCACTACGAGAGCCTGTTAATGTCACCGTTAACTGACCTGCACTTTCCGTTGTAAATGTGAAGAACTGCTCTTCACCATATCCTGCAGTAAGCCCTTCAACAGGCACGTCATTTTGCAGCTCTTTAGAGCCTGCAACGGGCGAATCAAGGCTGGTTTCGACAAGGTAAGCAATGGCCAGTTTGGCGAACTTGGTCGCATGTGTCGCTGTTGGATCGGAGTTCTCAAGCGTGTCGTGCTGAGTATGAATGTTTGGGTTGTAATCATTGAACATGCTCTCGAATGGCATGGCGGCTGGGTAGCCAACATTGTGCCAAGAGGCGTGGTCAGAACAGGCATAGCCACAATCATCGAAACCGTAACTGATGTCGCTGGCATAGGTGTCGATCAGCTCGCTTAAGTAGGTGGTTAAGTTACTGTCGGTATAGTCTGTGATGAAGGTGATATCGTGCGCCGAACCGTTGTAGTTGGTCATGTCTAATTGCAGTACCGACACAACGTTTGCTTGTTCGTCTCTTAATGCATTGGCGACATCTTGTGAACCACGTAGCCCTACTTCTTCTGCAGCATAACCATAGAACTTAATGGTTTTGTCTGGCTGAATGCCACTGGCGATCATCAGGCGAAGCGACTCTGTTACCGTTGCAATACCAGACGCATCATCATCGGCTCCCGGTGAGATGGTGCCTTCGCTTGTCCAAGATCCAACGGTCGAATCAAGGTGTCCACCAACCACGACGATCTCTTCAGGATATTTAGCGCCAAGCAGTGTCACTTCAACGGATTTCTGTGGGTATTCGGCATGCGTGATCTGGCGTGCAGACGCATACGGCACATCCTTAATTTCTGTTTCCCAACGCTCTAAAAGCCAATCTGAAGCAGCAACACCAGTAGAAGTAGTATAAAAACGGTTGGTGAAGTTGGTTAGATTTTCAATGGTCGAGACCATGTTGTTCGGCTCGATCTGAGCGAGTAGGTCGTTCACTGTGTCTTGATGGCTGATTACCGGCTTTTCGAAGGTGCTCATTGTCAGTGGCATCGCTGCGGCTTTGAGTGCGCTTGCTTTGTCTTCGTGTACCATGTAGCCACCACAACGGTGGGTTTCTTCGTGCATGTGGCTGGATAGTTTAGCGAGCTCTTTCTGGTTGATTTTCGCGACGATGGAATGCTTGTTTCCCGTCACGCTTGGGTAAACTGTTGCGCCATGTTGAGTCATTATATGCTGTGCGTCAGCATCGGTGGTGATCCAAACCTCTTGGTTCGCTGGTGGTGTGATGCCTAGGGATGCGTAAGCCGAAGTACTGTTGATTAAGGCTAGAGAACCTCCGAGTACAGCCAAAGCTAGCATGCTTTTTTGAATAGCCATTTGTCGTCCTTTTTATGGTGATTATTGTTATCTTGATGGGTGTGATTTTTGTGTAATGCGTGGATGTTTTTGTGTAGATGTTTCATGCGCTAAACAGACAATAGAGAAAAGGGCCCCTTTCGGAGCCCTGAATTTGCTATTGATTACTGTGCTTTAATGAAACGGTAGTGCTTGGTTTCTGAACAGATATCGCTTGAGGTACACACTTGGTACTCGACATCTACTGTGCCGTTGTGACGGAACTTGTCGACGTATGAGTTGAAGTCTGTCGCACCGACATTCTTGCCATTACGCTTAATCACGAAGTAGTCGTTGGTGTCGTAATCCCATGCCAGCTTAACGCGAGCCTTGCCGTTCGGTTTTTTGTTACCAAACTTCAGTTTTAGTGGGAAGCCTTCCGCTGAATCACCTTCAATCGTGATCGACTTGCTTGTTGATGTCGCAACACCTGCATCGTCAGTCACGGTTAGGGTAACCACGTAGTCGCCAGTTTCAGCATAGGTATAACGAGTCACTTCACCTGTTTGCGTGTTGCCATCGCCTAGGTTCCATTGGTAAGAAACGATTTGGCCATCGCTATCCGAACTTGTGCTGCGCAGCTCTACTTCTTTGCCTACAACCGTATGTTCGAAAGAAGAAACTGGCGGTACGTTAGCGTTGCCTGATTCGTACGATGCTTTTAGATTTGCACCTGCGTAATCTGAGTAGCCTAGAATGTTCACTGTGTAGCGACCTGAAGTTGGGTTCTCAATCACACACACTTCGTCAGTCACGCTTTCACTCTTACAGATATTCTCTTGCGGGCTTGGTGCGTAATCTAGGCCGACATACATATCTGGGTCACCCGTAGAAACAGCAAGATCAATCGTCAGCTTGTCTTGGCCTTCTGGTACTTCGATATCGAAGTAAGTTTTTGAGCCTGTTTCACCAGCAACTGCAGCTTCAACACCATTCTCAAGACGTTGATATTCCGGTTCTGGCGGAAGTGGTGGCTCGCCACAAGGGGATACGCCCACTAAGTTGAACGCAGAAACCACGTCATCGGCACTGTAACCAAGGTCGGTTGCTGAGTTCTTCACGCCACAAGCGCCCTGCCAGAAATCACTGTTTTCAGACCAGTAGATTTGATTGGCTAACACGAACAGTTCGAACGCTTTTTTAGTATCCCAGCCTTGCGTGGTTGCAAGGTGGTAGAACGCTTTGTTGAACACACCTGAGCTGTAGTGTACGTTCAAGCCATCGTAGTATTCAGATGCGTTGTTGATTGAAGAGCCATCGCGTGATGGGTCGTCCATGTAACGCAGTGCGCCTTCGCCTTTGAAGATATTGCGGCCGACCATCCAGTCGTTAGTGCCCTTCATGTAGTATTCAGCCGCTTCACCGGCCATATCAGAGAAGGCTTCGTTCATGCCGCCCGATTGGTTTGCGTAGATCAAACCTGAGTTTTGCTCTGTGAAACCGTGGCTCACTTCGTGCGCTGATACATCTAGGCTTACCAGTGGGTAGAAGAAGCTTTCACCATCGCCAAAGGTCATTGCCTTGCCGTCCCAAAATGCATTCTCGTAGTTTTCACCGTAGTGAACACGCATCATGAGTTTGAAAGAGAGTGGTGCTGTGTCGAACCAGTTTTTATACATGTCGAACACGATGTTACCGAAGTAGTGTGCGTCGTTCAGTGGCGAGAATGCGCCGTTCACAGACTTGTATTCGTTACGAGGACATTCATAACTGTAAACGGTGTCGCCGTCTGTCGCGCCATTTAGGTTAACCGTGACAACATTTTCCGACTCCATAACACACTCTGTGCCATTTTCTTGAACATCAAGGTAGTGGTAGTCGGTACCGTACTCGTACATGCCTGTTTTTTCATTACCACCAGGGCCTGTGCCGATCTGAGCGTGTGCAATACCTTCCCAGCGGTCGATGACTTCACCCGTATGCGCATCGAGCATGGTGAATGGTCGAGTTGGGTGCTCACTGCCTTCGACAAGGTAAGAGACAACGTAAACAAGGCGTGTTTTGTCCGCACCTTGTGTGCTAATGCCTTGTTTACCTGATCCTTGGTTGGATGTGCCCTGATAAATAAACAAGTCATGTTGGACATTGTCTAGAGATTTGCTGGTTAAGCCTTGAGTCTTAAGATCTTTACTCGCCAGTTCAATCGCTTGAGCGCTGTTGATGGAGGGTTTAACAAAAGAACGCTCTAGGGTTGTTGTCTTAAGGTAGCGGCCTTGAACGGATTTAAGTGCACCGCCTTGAACACTTTGAGTTGCATTTAGGTAGTGCCCCCATACTGGCGTTCCCCAGATGTTTTGCTGGATCTTCACTTTGTAGATGCCACGCTTTTTGAGGTTTACTTCTTTAACCATCTTGAAGCTAGAAGCATTACTTACACCTAGCTGGGTGTTTAACCCAGAAAAGTTAGTAAAGTTGATCGGTTGATCAATCTGAACCGATTCATTTGCATGCACTGACAAAGACATAGCACTGGCTATAGCAACGGCAACTAAACGCTTTCTTATTTTCATTGTTATTTTCTCTTTCCATGTAAAATCAAAGAAAAAGTAACAAAATTCTCACAGCGAATTTACATCATTCGATCTGATTAATTAGTAGCATGGCAATGATCTCTTTTATTCATGAAACTTATATTTATCGTATTTACAGATAGTTATCATTTCTGTTTATTTTTGAACGCACTCATAGGTTTTATTTATAAAATCATGACACTTTTATCAAGTGTTAATTATTCTTGGAAATTAAGATTTTTGTGCAAATTGATCTGTGCCTCAATTAACGAGTTTCGGGTTGATAGAAGGAACAACGATTTGGGCGTGTCAGTTTGAGCGAGAGGCTATTAAGCGAATTTAAGGGATATTTTGATGATAAATCGAAGATTTTCTGGCTTATTATTTCGAATTGTTAGTTATAACAGGGCTGGGTAATTAAGAAGTTCTTTGGCACAGAGCACAAAACCGGTTGGATGAAAAAAGCCAGCGACGAGGTCACTGGCTTAGATGAACTTAGTTTGTACAGGCTACGATTTAAGGCGCGTAACTTAAGTATGCAACGATAGCGAATTACTGCTTCTTACCGCCAACTTGAACGTAGTCGATACCGATAATACGGTTGATGATACCCAGAACAGAGCTTGTGTCAGAGTTTGTAGAGCGAATAGTTTCAACCGTAGCGCCTTCAGGTACCAATTCCATTGCACGATCTTGTGTGTTACCAGGAACTTGGAAACCTACGATGTTGAAGCTCTCAGCGTGCGCTGTGTAAACTTCTTCGTTGTGGCTGATACCTGAACAACCTGCTAGAGAAACAATGCCTAAAACAACTAATAACTTTTTCATAAAAATACCCTAAGAATGATTGGAACCTAGATGGCAAGGCACAAAGGCAGTGGCATGATTATCTAGATTTAATAAGTTCATGGGAGACAGCATCTCCCGACCGATGTTGAACATTATTCCAGAGGTGTTTTGTCGTTACTGTATGGGTTTGTCAGCTGAATTATTACATAGCTGAATGGTTATGATGAATACTGCACCCTTTAAGGCATGGCTCTGACCCACTTCCACGGTTGCGTTGTGTTGAGCACAGATCTTCTCGACGATAGACAACCCTAAACCATGGCCACTCTTGGCTTTGTTACGCGCTTTATCGCCAACGTAAAACGGTTCAAACAAGCGAGCCTGATGCTCTTGAGTCACACCATCGCCATCATCATGTACAGCTATCTGCAGTTGCTCTTGATGCGCGCTGGCTTCAATTAACACTTGAGAGCGTGCGAATTTCATGGCGTTGCGTACGAGGTTATCTAGAGCGCGGTTCAGCAGTATTTCATCCGCAAGAATCTCGTATGGTTGGTGTGGCAGTGATAGGTTGATATCGAGCTCAGTATCTTTATTCCAACGTGTCATTGCGTGACCAAGAAAGTCATTTATCTCGACAGGCTGCTGCAAATTTTCGAGGTCGCAGCTATCTAGCTTGGCGTAACACAATAGCTCGTCGACCATCTTCTCCATCTCTTCAGTATCCTCCACAATGCTTTCTACAGTCTTTTGTTGAGACTGATTGAGCGGTGTGTCTTTAAGCATTTCAGCTTGCCATTGGATACGGAATATCGGCGTGCGCAGCTCATGGGCGACCGCATTTGTGAGCGAGCGATTACTCTCAATCAGTCGGTGAATACGGTCTGCCATTAGGTTGAAAGACTTATTGAGTGAGCCAATTGCAATGCCACTTGAGGTTTCGGCTCGCGAGGAGAGATCCCCTTCTGCAAAGGCTAGCGTCGCCGATTCAAGCTTCTTAACTCGGCGGAAGATGATAAATAGGTGGCATACGCCGTATAAGATAAAGCTGGCTAGGAAAAACAACCAGATGAGGTCATCTTCCAATTCTATTTTTTGCCTAACGAACGCTTCGCTGTTGGGTAGGTAATGATAGGTATTGTCACTGCTTGCTAAGCGAAACCAAAGATCACGCTCATCATCGTGAAAGATAAAGGTATTTGGGTTGGTCGAGAAGAACTCTGAAACAGAGCTTGGTATTTCATCTTTTGGATTGAACGTAATCAGTTTATTTCGAGTGGTTTCGACAAACTGGTTCATGGCTTGTTGAGCCGCTTCAAGCCCCTGATTTTTTGCGATGTTTTCTATGAGTTGCTGGTGGGCTGTTGCTTCATAATCTTGCAGAACATATTCGTAGTCAGTATTGAGCTGATAGACACAGATTTCGTAAGCGACAATGCCGCCCATGAAGCAAACTAACAGCCCTAATAGGGACTCCAAAAAGATACGTCGCATAATCGCTCTCTTTCATTACGCTCGTACTGAGCGAAGTTAATGCCAGGCGGTTGAAACAAACAAGTAGCCTTTACCGCGAATGGTCTGAATTTTCTCTGCTGGTGTGTGGTCGTCGCCCAAAATCTTCCTTAGACGTACGACCTTGTTGTCAATCGTCCGGTCTATTCCGTCGTACTCAATCCCGCGTAATGTTTGCGTCAAGTAGTCACGAGATAGCGGCGTATCTGGGTTGCTTGCCAATAACCAAAGTAAGTCGAACTCGCTGTCAGTGAGTGATAAAACCGCACCTGAAAGTTCACACTTCTTATAAGTGTTTTTCAGAACGAGTTGATCAAACTGAAGGGTGTCTGAGTCATCGACTGAAGCGGTATTGGTGTCTTGGCGGCGTAATAGCGAACGAACTCTGGCCAGCAGAACTCTTGGTTTGATTGGCTTGGTGACATAGTCATCAGCCCCTGTCTCTAAACCAGCGACGTGATCAAAGTCGTCATCGCTAGCGGTGAGCATCAAGATTTTACCTTTATAGTGCGTACGCGTCTGTCGGCAGATTGTAAGTCCATCAGTTACAGGAAGCATCAAATCCAGCAGTACGATGTCAGGTTGTTCCTCGAGGATGGTGTGTGCGGCATCGCTACCATCATCCAATACCGTGACATCAAAATCTTGCGCTACAAAGTAGTCCTGCAACATTTTCTGAAGTTTCAAATCGTCTTCCACGATGATCATTTTAGGTTTTGTCATTCCATTATCAGCCTTGTCGTGCGTTTCACTTATTGAGATTAGGTGAGCGAGTCTTCGTCGTGATGAATTATTACGATTAGACGCTGTTGCATATAAGTTCACATGCTTCGCCAAATACCTAAAGCGAATGATTAAACACTTTATAAGTTAGTTCAATGATGAATTAGCATTTATAGGGAAATAAAAAACATTGTTCAAATAAGTTCGACATTCTCATACATTCCCAAGACAGATCAATTCAGCGCTAAACAATAGAATTTTCCCATCAAACATTTTGGGAATGACGCATGAATAACTATAGAAAAACGTTACTGGCACTGCCTTTGATTATTTTAGCTGGGTGTAACTCAGGTTCAAGTTCTGGTAACGCAGCGACTAAAGCACAAGTGAAACCTAAGGCGGATTACGTATTTTCGTCAGTAAAATTAGGTAAGTTGTATCAAGAGCGAGAAGAGCTTCAAGAGTCAATGAAACTGACCTATAACGGTGTGCAGTATGACCAAATTCAATTTGCTGAAGACATCAGTGAGAAGCAAAAAGTAGTAAGGCTTGCGAGCCGTTTAGGTCAAAGTGTTGACCTGTACTTTCCTGATGCAGGGTTTGATAGCTGCGGTATCTACACTGAGAGCAAGGGTTTGGATGTGTTTGATTGCGGCGCGGCGCTACGTTCTGTTTCTAATGAGACCACGTTAATCCAAACAAAAACGAACAGTGCAAAAGCAGTTGAGCTTGAGTACCAAAATGAGTTGTCGCAATACGTGACGAGCTTGGGTTCGACGATTCTGAGTAAGACCAAAAATGGTAATACGGTCACCATCACCACTTCATTTGCTTTCAATGCTTTTTACCGAGATGTGCTCAAAGAGACTGGCGCTGTTGAGCGAATTCAATCGACTTTGGGTGCATCCACCTATTCTCAGCTTTTTGATATCGTAAAGTTGTACCCGGGTAGCGAGATGACGTTGAAATTCACCAATCATATCGGTGGTAGTGCTGATGACGAAATCAACATGTACACCGGGCGCATGATCCACCACAACAAGATGACGACAGTCGTTACTGCTACGGGTTCGGTGTTCTCGGGTGGCACGGATCTGTTCGCAGCGGGGAATCCACGAGTTCTGCAACGGGCTGATACCACCAAAGCTATTGAGCTGAATAAGCAGGTGGGTGTGCATAGCTGGGCTGAGGGGGATAAAACGGCTAAAGAGTTCCCATACACCAACGAGAGTCATCGCCAACAAGCGACCTATTTCAAAAAGGTGATAGGAGACAAAGGAATCGATTTCTACATCTTCACTTTAGATTCTGCCCCAGCTTCTGGTGAGCACTGGATGACGAAAGCCGACTCGGATAAGTATGGTTTTATTACCCGTATTGAGTAAGTTCTAAAAGCATAGTTCTCGATAGTTCTAACTCTTAGCAAGGTTGATAGTGACTCCGTCGTTATCAACCTTTTTTGTGTTTTCTTTTTCACTTCAACTTCATTCTCAAAATGAGAATAAATAAGTATTAACATCTAAGTGATTGTTAAATAAAATATTAATTACCAGCACTATCTTTGCTCTATCTCTCTTTACACGTTTAAGGCTAGTGAAGAGGGAACATAATGAGAAATTGGAATTCAATCATACTGTCTAGTTGCTTGATGCCATGTGTTGCGCTGGCGTTGACCACTGCGGGCTTAACATTTGAGTCTGGGGCGGATGCGTCAAACTATTCTGCAAAAGGTAAACCCAACAATACCTATTCAATATCAGAGTCACTTCCGCAAGATGTTTTAACTAACGTCTATTCGATGCTACCTGAAGGTAGTACGGTCAATAGTGCATTCATTGCTCCTGAGCGTTATTCAAGTATTGATATTGACGATGAGCTAAATGGCGCGGAATACGCCACTGTATCTTTGACGTTCCTCAACGAAGGGGCGGGCTATCGAAATACACTCGGTTATTTTGTTTTTGATACCGACAACCCACCTGCAACTAAAGATGACATCAACGCACACGTTGTGGTGTTTCCTAATACATCCGTTGCTGATGTTGGGGAAATGCAAGAAGGGGATACCATCGATCTCAATGTCCAACTCACCGCGGGTCAAACGTTGGCCTTCTTTATCATTTCGAATGGTTGGGGCTGGGAAGGATCTTATAACAACATTCCTTGGCTTGGTGGTTGGGGAACGCCTTTCTATAGCTATCCTGCTTTGAATCCAGAGGCGACCGCTGAAAATAGAAGACACAATGTTGCTTTCCTTGATACCGAGAATGAGTTCTTGGTGCTTGGTTTTGAAGATATCTACCGACCTAGTGGAGACAATGATTTCAACGACTTGATCTTCACGGTTGATGTTACTCCGTTTTCTGCGGTTGATGGGGTTAACAAAGATGGTACAACAGACTCGAAATATGAGGTGCTTGTTCAAGAGAACAATGAAGACGTGACAGTGACATCGGTTTACTCAAGTTCGAATAGCTACGCAACGATTGCTTTTGAGGATAACTGGCCACTAAAAGGTGACTACGACTTCAATGATGTGGTTTGGCGTTATCAAGTAACGGAGCAGCTTAACGGTCAACGAGAACTCAAAAATTTGACCGTAGATTATACGCTTCAAGCGATGGGTGCAGGCTACTCGAATGGTTATGCAGTGAAGTTGCCGAATGTTTTGCCTGCGAATGTAGCGTCTACCACACTAACTCGTAACGGCGTCGCTGTAGGTCACACGATTCTGCAAACGGGAGAGAGTGAAACGATATTGATGGTGTCAGAAAATCTAAGAGAAGATTTGGAAAACTTAGGTGAACTTACAGAAAGCTGTGTTTTCTACCGAACCCAAAGTGCATGTTCTGGGGTACAAAATGCTGACGTGCTTAACTATGAATTGTATGTGGAATTTACCACGCCAGTTTCTCGAGACGACATCGGTTACCCACCTTATGACTCGTTCATTTTTGCTGCTGACGGTACGTATCATGGTGATTTTGTCGCAAGCCCGCCGGGTATGACGTGGCAAACTCACTTAAAAGAGTTTTCAGGTACCAGTGATATGAATAATGCTTTGTTTAACAGTCATGATGATAGCTCTTCGGGCTCTTAATCGTTCAAAACCAGCAATAACATGCCATGGGTTATTAATATTCGAGACGAATGGGATCACCCTGTAGAACTGGTTGATATCAGTGATGCGTATACGTCATTCCCTACATGGGTAACCAACAGCGGTGAAACCGATGGTGAATGGTATAAAGCATCGACCACCAACAAAGTTATATCAGCGACAGATGAGTAGGAGAGCACCATGAATAAGATAAGCAAATTAATCACCATGACATCCTTCTCACTCGTAATCAGCGCTTGTGGCGGCGGTGGAGGAGGAGGCGGTGGTAATACGAGTCCATCACCTGCGCAGACTCCAGCTGCGACACCGTCTCCAACGCCAGCTCAATTGCCTGCGTCTGCAGTCCAACCTGCCGCGATCAGTACGTCTGACATTGTGGCGCCTGTTGGTTTCTCATTCGATATCGGTGAGAAGATCAGTTTGTCGATGGACTACACGGGAACGACGGCAGGGGCTCTTCATTTGTACTCTGAGTCAGCATTTGTCATGAGTAACGGTGATGTTGTCGCTGACCCTTTGTCGAGAATCACCACGGTGTACCCCACTCAAATCGATGTTGTGGAATTAGAGGTTAATGGGAACTGGGAGCAAATTTACGCTCGTTGGGTGCCGATGAGCAGCAGTGAGCAAGAGCAAAGTTGGGTGATCTCACTGGATCAATCGAGTAATAGTTACCACTTGGCATTTTAGTTGAACTAACCACGCTTTGTTGCCTCGATATTGGTGATAAAAATGAGAGCACCTAATTTGATAAAGGTGCTCTTGTCGTATCTGATTTTCATTCCTGCTCTCGATCAATCTCGCCATCGATTTTCTCTTCTTAACCACAAACAACGATGCTTATTCTTTGTATATCACCCATTTCGGCTCAGAAGACAAGTGGTTGATTTTTGTTCTCATTGAGCGAAAACATTTGACCATTAACTATCACACCTCAAATCTTTAATTGATTTCGTTAGTTCCCTAAATGATATTTAACTGTTTGTTTTTAAATAACTTGTTGGTTTTTGAGTGCTGTGTTGTTACGAGTTTGTTTTAAATAATCATTTGAACCCTAACTAAATTTCTGTCATTTTATATTTAACTGAACGTTCAATAAAAAATAAAAGGACTAAGAAATGCCGAAGGTTGGGATGCCTGACATACGTAAACCACAGCTTGTTCAAGCGACCATGACGGTGATTGATCGAGTCGGTTTGCATGCCGCGAGTATTGCGTTGATCAGCAAAGAAGCGGGAGTCTCTACCGGCATTATTAATCACTATTTTGGTGGCAAGCACGGGCTGATCGAAGAGACCATGCGTGAAATCCTTCGCCAACTGTCCAATACCATTACCACCGCGCTCAAAGCGCTCCCTGCTGACGTTCACCAGCAGAGGATTAATGCCATCATCGACGGTAACTTTGAAGGTTACCAAGCAGAAAATAAGGTGGCGAAGACGTGGTTGGCATTTTGGTCGTATTCGATGCATGACCAAAAGCTAAAAAGACTCCAGCGCGTGAATGAAAGACGTTTGCTGTCGCATTTACGCCTTGAATTGAAAAGTATTTTGAATCATGAACAAGCAGATCTCGTTGCTCACGGGATCGCGTCTCTGATTGATGGTTTATGGCTGAGAGGCACGTTAAACCCAGATGGTATCGATGCTCAGAAGGCGCGCGCCATCATCAACGATTACCTTGATAAACAACTGACGTTCTACTCGTGCACTACCAAATAGAACGTAGTGTTAGAACTAGAACAGCACTAGAACGACCAATACTTACACCCAACATTTAAACTAGACCAGTAGAGTCTAATAACAATAATTAAGTCAGAATCTCAAATGGAAATGAACTCGTTATACATTGATGGCGCAGCGGTCAAAGCTACGTCTGGTGAAACCTTTGATAGCATCAACCCAGCAAACGGCGAACTTATCGCCACGCTAGGCCAAGCCTCTGCAGCGGATGTGGATCGCGCTATTGAATCCGCGAAGCGTGGCTTTGCGGCATGGTCAGCAATGACAGCGGTAGAGCGCAGTCGCATTCTTTTGAAGGCCGTTGAAATCCTTAGGGCTCGAAACAATGACCTTGCTAACCTTGAGGTTGTTGATACAGGCAAGCCGCTGCAAGAAGCCATTGAAGTGGATGTGGCGTCTGGCGCTGATGTTATTGAATACTTTGCGGGCCTTGCTCCAACTCTACAAGGCGACCAACAACCGCTGAGCGAATCTCAATTCTTTTACACACGCCGCGAGCCTCTAGGCATCTGTGCTGGCATTGGCGCGTGGAACTACCCTATCCAAATCGCGATGTGGAAATCAGCTCCGGCGCTTGCTGCGGGTAACTCGATGATTTTCAAACCTTCAGAAGAAACGCCGCTAACCGCGCTCAAATTTGCGGAGATCTTTACCGAAGCTGGTCTTCCTGATGGCGTGTTCAACGTGGTTCAGGGTGACTACCGTGTGGGTCAAATGCTAACGGCGCACCCAGACATCGCGAAAGTCTCTTTCACGGGTGAAACCGGTACGGGTAAAGCCGTGATGGCTGACAGCGCTAAAACGCTGAAATCAGTCACTATGGAGCTAGGTGGCAAATCACCAATGATCGTGTTTGATGACGCTAAATTGGATGATGCAGTTTCCGCTTCGATGGTCGCTAACTTCTACACCCAAGGTGAAGTGTGTACCAATGGTACTCGTGTTTATGTGCACGAAAACATCTACAACGCATTCATCGACCAACTTAAAACACGCACAGAGAAGCTGATCATTGGTAACCCAATGGACATGGAAACTCAGATCGGCGCGTTGATTTCTAAAGAACACCTTGCAAAAGTCCTTGAAGCGATTGAGTTAGCCAAACAGTCGGGTGCAACCTTGCTGACGGGCGGCTATCAAGTGACAGACAACGGCCTCGAAAACGGTAACTTTGTTATCCCAACCGTGTTTGTGGATTGCGAAGACCATATGCCTCACGTTCAACAAGAGATCTTTGGCCCAGTGATGTCGGTAATGAAGTTTACTGACGAAGACGATGTGATTCGCCGTGCTAACGATACTAAATACGGCCTTGCTGCTGGCGTATTCACGCAAAACCTTTCTCGCGCTCACCGCGTTATTCACCAAATACAGGCGGGTATTTGCTGGGTGAACACGTGGGGTGATTCACCAGCAGAAATGCCTGTTGGTGGCTACAAGCTTTCGGGTATTGGTCGTGAAAATGGACCAGAGACTCTACTCCACTATACGCAGACTAAGAGCATTCTTATCGAACTTGGCGACTACGCCAGCCCTTATGCCTAACGCGTAACACTCAATTTTATGGGCTAGCTTAAAGTAGCTAGCTCTACTGACTCACCTCAGGGAATAGATAACATGGAACAACGCTACGATTATATTATCGTCGGCGCGGGTTCGGCCGGCTGTGTGTTAGCGGATAGGCTAACGGAAAGCGGTGAACATAGCGTTTTATTACTCGAAGCTGGTGGTACGGATAAGAGCATTTTTATCCAGATGCCGACCGCGCTTTCTTACCCAATGAATACTGAAAAGTACGCTTGGCAATTTGAAACAGAGAAAGAGCCGGGCCTTGACGGGCGTGAACTGCACTGCCCACGTGGCAAGGTGTTAGGTGGTAGTTCATCAATCAATGGCATGGTTTATGTGCGTGGCCACGCTTGTGACTTCGAGCAGTGGGAAGAAGAGGGCGCAGCGGGTTGGAATTACCAAGCGTGTTTGCCTTACTTCCGCCGTGCTGAATCGTGGAACAAGGGGGGTGACGAATATCGTGGCGACAACGGACCTGTAGGTACATGTAACGGCAACGATATGGAGCTTAACCCGCTTTACCAAGCGTTCATCGATGCAGGTAAAGATGCCGGTTACCCAGAAACTCAAGACTACAACGGCTACCAGCAAGAAGGCTTCGGCACCATGCACATGACGGTAGACAAGGGTGTCAGAGCCTCAACCTCTAACGCTTACTTGCGCCGTGCATTGAAGCGCCCAAATCTAACATTGAAAAAAGGCATCGTGGCTCGTCGTTTCTTACTTGAGTCACAAGACGCACAGGGTCAATCGGGCTTGAAAGCGGTTGGTGTCGAGTTTGAAAAGTCAGGCAATACCCAAGTGGCGGTAGCGAACAAAGAAGTGATCTCTTCTGCGGGCTCTATCGGCTCGGTTCAACTGCTTCAACTATCTGGTATCGGCCCGAAAGCGGTGCTTGAAAAAGCGGGCGTTGAACTGAAACACGAGTTGAATGGCGTAGGTGAAAACCTTCAAGACCACCTAGAAGTTTACTTCCAGTATCACTGTAACGAACCTATCACGCTTAACAGCAAACTTGGCTTGGTGAGCAAGGGCATGATTGGCGCGGAATGGATTCTGACTCGTAAAGGCTTGGGTGCGACCAATCACTTTGAATCGTGTGCGTTTATTCGTTCTCGCAAAGGGTTGAAGTGGCCAAATATTCAATACCACTTCCTACCAGCAGCAATGCGTTACGACGGCCAAGCGGCCTTTGATGGTCACGGTTTCCAAGTACACGTTGGGCCTAATAAGCCAGAGAGTCGCGGTACGGTTGCGATCACTTCGGCAGATCCGCATGCCAAACCAGAGATCATTTTCAATTACATCTCGACTGAACAAGATCGTCAAGATTGGCGTGACTGTATTCGTCTGACTCGCGAAATTCTGTCGCAACCTGCGATGGATTTTTACCGTGGTGAAGAGATTCAGCCGGGTCTAAACATAACTTCCGATGAAGCGATTGATGAGTGGGTTAAGCAGAACGTTGAAAGTGCTTATCACCCTTCTTGTGGCTGCAAAATGGGTTCAGATAACGACCCAATGGCGGTGCTTGATGAAGAGTGTCGTGTTCGTGGCATTGATAATCTGCGTGTCGTCGACTCGTCCGTTTTCCCTACCATTCCCAACGGAAACTTGAACGCGCCAACCATCATGGTTGCTGAACGCGCATCTGATCTGATTTTGGGTAAACCAATGCTTAAAGAACAGGACGTGCCAGTGTGGATTGCGCCGGAATGGGAAGAAAAGCAAAGAATCAATAAGCCAGTGAGAGAAGCTTAAGCCTCTGTTACTGCTTAAAAAATAACAAAAATAGTAACACCAATCATAAGTCAAAAGTCAGCAGTACTGCCGCTATCCGTTTGAGATAGAGCAGAAAAAGGAAAGATCAAAAGGAATCATTATGACGACTCTAAATATTCAGAACGTGGCGACAAAAACGTTAACAACACTCGCTATCAGCTCATTTGCATTTGCGGCTAACGCTTCTGTTGAGCCACAGCAATGTGAAAACGTGCGCTTTGCTGATGTCGGTTGGACAGACATCACTGCAACGACTGCCGTTACTTCTGAGCTACTGAAAGGTCTTGGTTACAAAACCAAAACAGACCTGCTTTCAGTACCCGTAACTTACTCTTCTATGGCCAATGGCGACATTGATGTATTCCTAGGTAACTGGATGCCAACCATGGAAGGCGATATTGCTAAATATCGTGAAGCGGGCACCGTTGAAACCGTTCGAGCCAACCTTGAAGGTGCGAAATACACGCTCGCTGTACCTAAGTACGTGTACGACGCAGGTGTTAAAAGCTTCGCAGACCTAGCAAAACATGCCGACAAATTTAAAGACCGCATCTACGGCATTGAGCCTGGTAACGATGGTAACCGCCTAATCCAATTGATGATCGACTCTGACGCATTCGGTCTAAAAGACTTCAGCCTAGTTGAATCAAGCGAAGCAGGCATGGTGTCGCAAGTATCACGCGCAGCGCGTCGTAGCCAATGGATTGTTTACCTTGGCTGGGCACCACACCCAATGAACAGCAACGTTGAGATGGAATACCTCTCTGGTGGTGACGACTTCTTCGGTCCGAACTACGGTGGCGCAAATGTTTACACCAATGTTCGTTCAAACTACCTGTCTGAGTGTTCAAACGTCGGTCAGCTTCTACAGAACCTAGAGTTCACTCTAGAGATGGAAAACCAGCTGATGGAAGAGATTCTGAACCAGAATGTGAAGCCTGAAAAAGCGGCGCAACAATGGTTGAACAGCAATCCACAACAAGTGGAAGCTTGGTTAGACAACGTAAAAACGCATAAAGGTGAATCAGCGACTCAAGCCGTTACTGAATACCTAAAACAAGTTAAAGCTTAGTTCTACCTATCTCAACAGCTACATAAATAATAAAGGTGGGCTTGCCAATTTATCGATTGGCTTGAAGTAGCCCACCCATAATAAAAGGCAATATTGTGAATTTTATTACGGAAAACAAAATCCCTGTCGGACAATGGATGGAAGCTGGTGTTGACTGGTTAACAATCAACGCAGCTGGCTTTTTTGATGCTATTTCTATCTTTTTAGAAACCGTTATTCTGTTTTTAGTTGATGTATTTAAATGGATGCCGCCTGCGCTCCCTATCGTGATTACCGCAGCGATTGCTTGGTATTTACACCGTAAATTGTCGTTGGTGATCTTCGTTGTCGCGGCGCTTCTGACCATCCTCAACCTTGGCTATTGGCAAGAAATGCTGGAAACCTTTGTTCTCGTCTTTGCGGCGACAACGATTTCCGTATTAATTGGCGTACCGGTTGGCATCATGGCGGCGCACCGCCCTTGGTTGTATACGTTACTGCGCCCCATTCTCGATTTAATGCAGACGGTACCAACGTTTGTGTACCTTATCCCGACCTTGGTTCTATTCGGCTTAGGCATCGTTCCGGGCTTAATCTCAACCATTATTTTTGCTATCGCCGCGCCAATACGCTTGACCTATCTGGGTGTGACTAAAGTACCTGAAGAATTGATTGAAGCAGGTAAAGCCTTTGGTGCTAGCCGCATGAAGTTGCTACTCAAAGTGGAATTGCCGGCGGCTCTACCAAGCATTATGGCCGGTGTTACTCAGTGCATCATGTTGTCGCTTTCGATGGTGGTTATCGCCGCTCTTGTCGGTGCTGATGGGCTTGGTAAGCCAGTTGTTCGTGCATTGAACACAGTAAACATCTCACAAGGTTTTGAAGCCGGACTGGCGATTGTATTAGTCGCTATCATTCTTGATCGCTTGTGCAAAACACCCAATCAGAAGGAGGCTTAATCATGTCTAGCTCTCAGGAAAAAAAGACAATGGACGCGATTACCATTAAAAACCTTGATGTTGTTTTTGGTGATAAGTCCAAGCAAGCGCTCGAGCTACTCGACCAAGGCAAAACTCGCCAAGAGATCATTGATGAAACTGGTCAAGTCGTTGGCGTAGATAATGTTTCTCTGACGGTTGAAGAAGGCGAGATCTGCGTGTTGATGGGCTTATCGGGCTCGGGTAAGTCTTCATTGCTTCGTGCCGTAAACGGTTTGAATGAGATCAGCCGTGGTTCATTGGCAATCAAAGATGGCGATAAGCTGGTGGATCTAGGCGAACAGTGCGACGAAGCGACACTGCGTCACTTACGTACTCACCGCGTTTCTATGGTGTTCCAAAAATTCGCTTTGATGCCTTGGCTAACCGTATTGGATAACGTGGCATTTGGCCTTGAAATGCAAGGTGTCGCCAAAGATGTTCGTCGTGCGAAGGCGCGTGAACAGCTTGAAATGGTTGGCCTCGCTGAGTGGGAAACGAAATTCCCGCATGAGCTGTCTGGCGGCATGCAGCAACGTGTTGGTTTAGCGCGTGCTTTTGCTATGGATACTGACATTCTATTGATGGATGAACCGTTCTCGGCACTTGACCCATTGATTCGTGCCCAGCTTCAAGATGAACTGATTACACTGCAAAGCAAACTTAACAAAACGATTCTGTTCGTGAGTCACGATCTAGATGAAGCGCTGAAGATTGGTAATAACATCGCGATCATGGAGTCTGGCAAACTGATCCAACACGGTAAACCGGAAGAGATCGTACTGACGCCGAAAACGGAATATGTGAAGGACTTTGTTGCTCACACCAACCCGTTGAATGTGCTTAAAGGTCGCTCTTTAATGCAGCCTCTTGATTCACTGACGCAAGAGAATGAAAGCTGGAAGATCTGTGATTCTAAAGATCTCTGGATTGAACAGAGTGAAGGTGCTTTATCGGTAAAAGGTGAACCGACGTTGGCACTTGTTGAGTGGAATGAGTCTGACGACTTAACGGCTATCAACGCTTCGAGTGTCGTGGTCACAAGCCCTGAAATTGGTATGCGTGATGCGATTAAGCTCAAGCAGATCAGTAACCATCCGATTTTGCTGGTTGAAGACAATCAATTGGTTGGGATCTTGGATAACAGCGAGTTCTACAACGCGCTGACAGGTAATTTTCAACTAAACAGTGCTGCTTAATCTTTTGAACTAAAATAGTCAGATGTCGAAACATTAAATAGGTAGTGAGGCCATCACAATCTCTCTACCTATTTGACTGCTCTGCTTTTTTATTTGTTAACGACTTCTGGCTTTTTGTTACCTTGTTAGCCGATATAAGAGCGAAAATCGTGACTCATTGAGTAAAAGTGTTGCCCTGCGCAAATTCAGAGGCATAGAAAAGATTGAGAATAGTATGAACATCAGTACAATGCGGAAAAATTAATGACGTAATTTATCAATTTACAGTGTAATTCGAGCGGCCCTGACTCCGATTTCATGAGAGATCTTCGCTTCGACGCTGTAAAACCACTCACAGTATATTAGTACAAAGGTCTGCATCTTGGACAAACATGACGAAATCCTGGTCGCTATTCGACAAATTATTCGCGCTATCGATTTACACTCGAAGAAGCTGAGTAAAGAGTATGGTTTGACTGGCCCTCAATTAATTCTAATGAGAGCAATCCAAGAAATGGGTAATGTGACAATCAAAGAATTGTCGAATCACACCAATGTAAGCCAAGCCACAACCACGACGATCATCGATCGCCTAGAGTTGAATGGTTACGTACAACGTATCCGTAGTGTTGCTGACCGCCGTAAAGTGCATGCGAACTTGACGGAAAAAGGCCAAGAGCTGCTAAACAATGCGCCACCGCCGCTGCAAGATAACTTCGTTAAAAAATTCCAAAACCTAGAACCGTGGGAGCAAAGCCTACTGCTTTCTTCGATGCAACGCGTATCGTCAATGATGAATGCGGAAGACATCGACGCAGCCCCAGTTCTGCAGCTTGAAGGCATTGCTAACGTTGCTAAGAGCTAGTTAGTTAGCTGGACTTATTGTTTAAAAACAGTACGTTAATAAAGTTTTTAATGGTCGCTTTAAGCGGCCATTCTTGATCCTGCTACTCCCCATTTCTCTGGTTATATCAGCCTGATTTGTCTTTTCTTTATCCTTTTCTTCTTCCCACTTTTTCAAATTTACTACCTCTTATTTATTCAATATCTAGCCACTTATTTCAGAAAGCATTGACGATTCTCTGACAAAATAACACTAGACCGACCGGTTTGTTGTGTATTATTGTGTGCATCTCTTAACCACGAGGTGATGTATGAAACATGAATTGACGGCTACACAAATGACAGCGACGTTGAAGAGTATGCAGGAAGCTTTTGCAGATGATCCGATGCCCACTGTGCCGGTGAGAATAGAACAGTTGCTTGCGCTGAAATCTGCTCTTATCGATTACACAGACCGTTTGTGTGTCGCGGTAAGTGAGGACTATGGTCACCGCAGCCGACAAGATACTTTGATGGCCGACATACTCCCTTGCTTAGGTAATATTGATCACACCATCGAGTGTTTGCCACATTGGTCGACATCTTCTATTCGCCACTCAGGCCCTTTGCTTTCAACCTCTCGCGTTGAAGTGGTTTATCAGCCTAAAGGCGTTGTGGGGATCATTGCCCCGTGGAACTTCCCTATCATGTTGTCGGTTGGCCCGCTCATTTCAGCTTTGGCGGCGGGTAATCGCGCCATGATCAAGATGAGTGAATTTACGCCAGCAACCAATGACGTTTTAAGACAGTTATTGGATGAAGTCTTTAATTCCAACGAGGTGTGCTTGGTTGAGGGTGAGGTGGAAATTGCTGCTGCGTTTTCTGCGCTGCCGTTTGATCATCTTCTGTTTACGGGTTCAACCCAAGTGGGGCGTCAAGTGATGAAATCAGCGGCTGACACGTTAACTCCCGTCACTCTTGAACTTGGCGGCAAGTCGCCTGTTATCGTGGCAGAAGACATGCCGATCGATATTGCAGTCGAGCGAATCATTTACGGAAAAAGCCTCAATAACGGCCAAGTATGCGTTGCGCCTGACTACGTATTGCTGCCTGAAGATAAGCTCGAAGGTTTTATTAAGGAATATAAAAAACAGTACCAACTGCTGTTTGATGAAGGGGTCTATTCCGAGAATTTGACGTCTCTAATCAACCCTCGCCAATGCGACCGCATCGTGGGTTTGTTGAATGAAGAACAACAAGCGGGAACGCGAACCGTGGCCTGCCATGACGACGCGATGAACTTAGATTGTCAACGACTGGTGACGCATCTGATTGTAGAACCAAGCTTGTCATCCAAGGTGATGAACGAAGAGATTTTCGGCCCGCTATTACCGTTGATTACGTATCTCAATATCGAAGAGGCGTTCCAAGTCATCAATAGCAAACCGAGGCCTTTGGCGCTGTATCTGATGAGCTTTGATTTGAGTTTACAGTCTCAGGTTAAGCACCAAGTTCATTCCGGTGGAATGTGTATCAATGACTGTGTTTTTCACTTGGCGGTTGATGATGCGCCGTTTGGTGGCATTGGTGAATCAGGTCAGGGCAATTATCACGGTAAAGAAGGGTTTATCACTTTCTCCCATGCCAAAACAGTTTTAGAAACGGGCTTAGATCATCGAGTTAAGCATCTGTTTGCAAAAGAGGACAACGAATTAAAGACAGCTGTGATGAGCATGCTAGGCAAGTAAATCACACCTGACATTCAGCTATTTATTTTAGAAACTATTCAAGAGGTTATTTATGTTGGAACGTTTTTTTGAAAGAACCATGAAGTCGTATTTGATGATCACCGGATTCTTAACCGCCACTGCTTTTTCCACCTTCTTGGCGCCGGATTGGAGTATGCAGACCCTGTTTTCATACAACGATACGATGATGGAAAACAAAGAGTATCTGTTGGGTACTTATCAGCACTGGGGTGTGATGGTTGGCTGTATTGGTGTGTTGCTGATGTTTTCGGCCAAGTACAAATCGCTGCGTACTTCGACCATGATTTACAGCGCATTTGAGAAGTCGATGTTTGTTGGCATCTTCTTATACAACGTCTGCATTAATGACTATGAGTGGTTCTATGGTTGGAGTGGTGTGTTTGCGCTCGATGCGTTTGTGACCGTCTACTCTTTGGTTTATCTCTACTACTATCTCAACCGAGATAAAACAAAGGTACCCGCTCACTTGCGTTAACCTCTGTCGTTCAGCTCGTTGAATCTAATATTCCTAAGCCCGCATTTGCGGGCTTTTTCGTTTGCCCAGCGAAGCTGGCAAACCCGTTAGGTTGAAAGAAACCTGAATCACCCCGACTGAGGGGAAGATAATCCGAATCGCAAGGGCGTTGCTGGCTAACGGCAGGGTCTGAAGGAAGCGATAGGAAGTTAACAGTACACAACGCAAGTAAACCTGCTTCGGCAATATAGGTGGGTAAGCGTCCGAAATAGCGCGAAGCCCTATACTCAGTCAGACCTATGCTGTGCTTGAGGTGGCATTGTTAACAGGGAGCCAGTGCAGTAACTGGGAAGCCTGACACCACAGCCAAAAGTCTGGAAGCACAAACTCGAAGCGAAAGCTAAGAGCTGTGTTGGTGCGAGGTGGCAGATGAATCCGTAGTAGTGAGTAAGGCTAAGCCGAGAAGCCCAGTAATGGTGTGGAGGAGAAAACTTAGCTGACCATCAGCATCAAGTCTGATGGAGCACTGAAATGCCAAAAGCACTCAGTGCTGCGAAGGGAGGAAGTACACTTTAAGTCTGTGATGAACAGATGTTTTTTTTTCAGTGATACCCAAACCGAATCGCTATCGGGGTATTGATTGTGGAAGCAAGATACTGAGCTAAGAAACCGTATAGGGGAGTAACTCTGACACACTTCAGTAAATTGCCATTGAGCTAGAAGGCTGAATAGCAGAGAGAAATAACACCCACACTGGACATGAAACACTTGTCCCCACACAGCACACAACCCAAGGAGAGAAAGTGCGAGTTTATTACAGTTTATATGGTCATCTGCTCAACAAAGAGAGGCTGTATAAAGGGTTTAAAAAGGTAAAGAAAGCGAAAGGCGCGGCTGGAATAGATGAGCAGAGCCTGAGCGACTACGCCGAAAATCTGAGTGATAACCTCGATCAACTCCTCTCTGAACTCAAAACCAAGCAATACAAACCTCAGCCAGTCAAACGAGTAGAGATACCCAAAGAAGACGGAGGGGTACGATTGCTTGGGATCCCAACCGTTAGGGACAGAGTTGTCCAACAAGCACTCAATGATATCCTCACCCCCATCTTCGAAGAGCAATTTCACCCATCAAGTTTTGGGTATAGACCGAATCGAAGTTGTCACGATGCAATCAACAAATCCACGATGTTTATCCGCCGATACGGATTACAGCACGTCGTAGATATGGACTTGTCGAAGTGCTTTGACAAACTCGACCATGAGTTGATCCTCAAGAGCATCAGAAGGCGAGTCACAGATAGCAGCGTGTTAGAGCTGATAAAACAGTTTCTGAAAAGTGGCGTGATGATAGACGGTAGTTGGCAGGAGACAGAGCTAGGAAGTCCACAAGGTGGTGTTATCAGTCCTTTGATTGCCAATATCTACCTTGATGCGTTCGATCAGGAAATGCGAAAGCGTGACCATAGGCTCGTTCGTTATGCGGATGACATACTCATCTTCTGTCGTAGCAAGGCAGGAGCAGAGAATGCCCTTGCACAAGCGACGAAGATCCTAGAAGGAGAGCTTAAACTCACAGTGAATCAGACGAAATCACATATAGCGCACAGCCGTGATGGCGTGAAGTTCTTAGGTGTAGAAATCGGGAGTCAATTTACCCGCATTCAAACTAAGAAACTGAAAGGGTTCAAAAGTAAGTTAAAGCGACTGACAAAGCGAGGGGTGCGGTAAGCCACTTGAGCAAGTCATAAAAGCTTTAAACCCAGTGTTAAGAGGGTTCAGTCAATACTTCAGGATCACCAATAACAGCAGAGAGTTCTCAAGGTTAGCAGGGTGGCTACGAAGAAGACTTCGTAGTATCCAGTTGAAACTTTGGAAGAAGCCTCAACGGTTACACCGAAGGTTAAAACAGTTAGGGTATAAGCCGCCGTTCCAACATATCTCAATGACAAGTTGGGTCAGTGCAGCGAGTCCCCTATCAAGCTATGCGATGCCAAATCAATGGTTTAATGACCAAGGATTGGTAAATCTTGGAACAATAAGGACAGGGCATGTGTTCAGCCAATATGCTGAATGGAAGTGTGCATGAGCCGTATACGAGGTCCGTACGTACGGTTCTGTGAGAGGGATGAGGCGGTAACGCCTCACCCTACTCGATGTTTTCAGCCCTAAACCACCTACTTCAGTAGGTGGTTATCATTCAGTTTGGCTTTGCCTGTAGTTCTACCCATGTTAAATGCTCCCTTGATTTTTAGCGAAGTCAAAGAGGACAAATAACATGAGCAGATATAATCAAGCTTCCCACGTATTTTGGAGATGTCAATATCACATAGTGTGGACACCAAAGTATCGATTTAGGATTTTGAAAAACAATGTAGGTAAAGAAGTTTATCGATGTATAAACGTTTACTGTAATCAACTTGGATGTGAAGTCGTTGAATTAAACGTTCAAGTTGACCACGTGCACTTGGTAGTAAAAGTTCCGCCTAAGTTATCGATATCCAAGTTGATGGGCGTATTGAAAGGCAAAATAGCTTTAAAACTCTTTAGTAAATTTCCATATTTAAGGAGAAACAAACTCTGGGGTAACCACTTTTGGCAAAGGGGCTATTTTGTCGATAGCGTAGGGGTTAATGAAGAAATCATTCGACGCTATGTAAGACATCAAGAGAAAAAAGAGCGCGTGGAGCAGCAGCAATTGGCGTTGGACTAAACAAAGGCCCCCTTTTAGGGGGCTCACATAAAGCCACCTTCTTTAGAAGGTGGTAATTTACTTTAGACAAATGATCCTCAATGATCTTAATTGACATATCTTTGACATTAACACTCTAGACCGACCGGTTTGTGTTGGTTATTGTTTAATCATCAAACATAAACGAGGTAAACACCATGACTACCAATAACTTTAACTTTCAACTGAAAACCATTGTTCACGCTCAAGAGAACGGCATCGAAAATATCCCTTCTCTGTTTGCTCGCTTAGGTGCAAAAAGAGTCGTGCTTTTTTCTGACAAAGGTTTGGAGTCTTTGGGCTTTGTTGAGCAATTCTCAGAGTTGTTTGCAAACCAGGCGATGAATCAAGAAGCAAATCATCAAGCGACTAAGCTCGTTGGTGTGTACACCGATATTGCGCCAGACGCGACTTGCGACAACATCAACGCTGCGATTGAGTTTGCTAATAACTTGAATGCAGACGCTATTTTGTCTGTCGGTGGAGGCAGTGTGATTGATGCTTCTAAGGGCGTGAAATACGCACTTCATAAGCAGATTGATGATATCCGTACCGTGATTGCTGGCGGTGGCTTTATGGAAGTGTGGCCAAACAATGAAGACATTCGAGTGCCTCATATTGCCGTACCAACAACGGCTGGTACTGGCGCTGAAGCTTCTCCGATTGCGGTTTTTTACAACGAGCATGAAAACATCAAGGCAAGTTTAGTGGTGTCTGGTTTAGAGGCTGACATTGCGATTCTTGATCCGACTGTCACCACCAAATTGCCTGCGCACCTGACTCGCTCAACCGCGATGGATGCATTAACGCACGCCGTTGAGGCCATTGTTTCTCCAATGAGCAATGCCTTTACCGACGCTTACGGCATTCAAGCTGCAAAACTGATTGTTGAAAACTTACCCGTGGCACTTGAGGAGCCTGAAAACCTAACCGCACGCGGAAATCTACTTCAGGCAAGCACCATGGCGATTTCTGCATTTTATTCATCGCTAGGTGGCATCCCTATCCATAACTGCGCCCATGCCTTTGGTGCGATTAGCCATATCCCGCATGGTGATGCCAACACGGTACTGATGCCAGTTGTGATTGAAGCCCTGCCGGAATTCTATATGCCGAACGTAATTAAATTAGCTCAAGCATTCTCGCTAGAGAGCACAGGAACGGACGAGATGATTTACCAACGAGTTTTGGATTTCTTACGCAACTTCCAAACCCAAGTAGGTGCGATGAAGCGTTTCAGTAGCTGGGAATTTGATGATCAAGAGAAGCGCAATATTGCTCAAGCGATTGAGAAAGATATCTGCTTCCAGTTCTACCCAATCTCAAAACAAACGATTGAACAGATTATAGAAAAATCAATTTAGTCGTCTGATTAAGCATCCAAAAACTCACTGTAAATCGAGGACTAATTATGAAGATTGAAAACGTATTGCTATCGAGCTTGTGCATCATCGCGCCGTTTCTACTTTTCACCTAATTCACTCGACAGGGACGTTGTGACCTTTATTCCTGAGGAGGAAATAAATGTTCAATAAACGTTTAACTACCGTGATTCTGACTGGTGTTGTGACGGTTCTGCTTTTTGCCAAGGCAAGCGTTGGCAGCGAAAGCTCTGTGGCCTTATCTGAACAGCACCGAGATGTCGTTCAGGTGTTGGATGAAGCCTATGAAGGACACTCTGAAGCACAACTTGCTCTCGCTTATCGGTATTTGAGCGGTGATGGTGTTGAGCAGAATGACGAGAAAGCGGCGGAGTGGTTTGAAACCGCAGCCAGCGCCGGTAGCCCTGAAGCTCAAACACAGCTTGGCCTAATGTACTTCTCTGGAAGTGGCGTTCAGGTCAGCCAAGCGGACGCTGTCACTTGGATCGGTTTGGCAGCCGCTCAAGATTATGACCCTGCGCTCGACTTATTACATTGGATGTCCCAAGCCGCGCACTAACTCAGATTAGTCACAGAAAAAGTTAATCATAGAAAAATTATTCACAGCTATTGGAGACGTCTTATGCAGACATTCAAGAAATCCCTATTATTCACCGCGATGGCCGCTGCAAGTAGCGCCGCCCTCGCTGCCGAATCAGATAAGCCGAACATCGTTGTTATTGTCGGTGATGATGTTGGCTTTGCTGATACCCAGCCTTATGGTTCAGAAGTCGAAACACCCAACTTGATGGCGCTTGCTGAAGAGGGGGTTAAATTCACCAACTTTCATGCATCACCGACCTCATCAGTTACTCGCTCAATGATGTTAACTGGAGCGAACAGCCACGAGGTTGGGCTAGGTACCTTTGATTATGCTGTCTATCCGGGCGCGATTGGTAAGCCGGGCTATGAAGGTTACCTGACCAAGAAGGGCGTAACAGTAGCTACGTTGCTCAAAGAAAATGGCTACAACACGTATTTATCGGGTAAATGGCATTTAGGTCATGATGATGGATTTTTACCAGACGATCGCGGCTTTTCCGAAAGTTACGGCATTTTAGCGGGTGGTTCGAATCACTTTAACCGCGACATGATGTTCCCAGCCAAAAACGCGGCTACCGCTGAAGCGCTTCAAAAAGGCGACATTCCCGGCGTTGAAGTTGAACCTACCTACAGAAACGGTGAAGTGGTTGAGGACAAATACAAAGGCGAGTACTCAGACCAAGTCTACACCAACGAACTCATCAAGATGATCGATGGTAAGAAAGACGACGGTAAGCCTTTCTTCGCTTATCTTCCTTTCACTGCCATACACCTTCCGCTGCAAGCGCCAGAATCAGCGTATCAAGGTAAAGTCGACTACTACGTCGAGCATGGTTGGGATTCGATTCGTGAAGACCGCTTTGACCGCATGAAGGAGATGGGCGTTATTCCTAAAGATGCCGATATCTCAAGTCGTAATGCACTAAGTCGCCCTTGGGACTCTTTGTCTGATAAAGAACAAGAGTGGTATGGCAAGAAGATGGCGGTGGCAATGGGCATGATGGAGATGCAAGACCAACAAGTCGGTCAGGTTGTCGATTACCTAAAAGAGATTGGGGAATACGACAATACTTACATCATGTATCTGGCAGACAACGGGCCTGAAGCCGCGGACATTACCGGTGAAAACATCAGTGATTTGATTCGCACATGGACGGCGCATCACTTTGACAACTCGACGGAAAACCTAGGTAAAGCCAACTCCAGCGTGTCATTAGGCCCTGAGTGGGCAAGTGCATCAACCGGTGGTTTGTCTTGGTATAAAGCGTACACGGCTGAAGGCGGTATTCGTGTGCCGTTTATTGTTAAGCCTGCGAAAGCACTCTTAGAGGGCGATCAAGCGCTGCAACCTGGTACTCAAACTGATGATTTGTCACAAGTAAAAGACATCGCAGCCACCATTCTTGAAATCGCCGATGTAGAGCACCCAGGAACAGAGTATCAAGGTCGTGAAGTGGCCCCGATGAGTGGTGTGAGCTTGCTGCCTTACTTTAAGGGCGAAACGGCAGAGGTGCACAGTGCCGATAATGCGATTCCATTTGAGTTGTTCGGCAGCGGCATTTTGCTCAAAGGGGATTACAAGATCATCCGAATCTCTACAGGCATGGGCGGTGACAGTGAATGGCACCTGTACAACACCAAACAGGATCCGGCTGAGCAGCATGACTTGAGAAATCAAATGCCAGACTTGTTCCTTGAGATGGTTGCTGAGTATCAAGAGTACGAAAAAGCGCAAAATATCGTCCCAGTGGATGAAGCGTGGAACCCGTTTGAGAACGTGAAATAGAGGAAACAAACTTCTCGGCCAACCTAATACCATCAGGCTTGGTTGGCCGATGAACACCGTGTAAAGGAATTACGAATTGTTTTGGCTAATACAATATCTTTTACATCGAGGAATTCTTCATGACGACCTTATCACTATCAAATCTGAGTTCGGTTCCGCAATTTAATGGCAAGGCGCACAGTAAGCTTCAAGCGTTGGCTAAACCCATTGGTGCCGTGTGCAATATCAGTTGTACCTACTGTTATTACTTAGAGAAACAGCAGTTGCTTGAATACCCAAAAGGATCTCAATACGTGATGGATGAAGCGCTGTTAGAGCTGTATATCAAGCAGTATATTGAGGGGCAGAACACGCCGGAAATCATATTTTCTTGGCATGGCGGAGAACCAACTCTGCTCGGCATTGAGTACTTTGAAAGGGTCGTGGCATTTCAGAAAAAATACTGCCCTAGCCACAGCAAGATCAGCAACGACCTTCAAACCAATGGCACTTTGTTGAATGATGATTGGTGTGAGTTCTTCAAGAACAATGACTTTATCATCGGTGTGAGCATTGATGGCCCCGAGCATCTACATAATCATTACCGTACAAATCGCGCAGGCAAAGGCACTTTTTCCCAAACCATGCGCGGAATCTGCTATCTAAAAAAACATAACGTTGAGTTTGCGACCTTAACTTGTGTGAACGATGTGACGGGCAAATACCCGTTAGAGGTTTATCGTTTTCTGCGAGATGAAGTAGGTTCAAAGCAGCTGCAGTTCATCCCTGTGGTGGATAAGCGCGAGGCTCACTCCAACAATAAATGGTTGAGCAACCAACAAGCGATCATTCCTGTTTTTGGTGAAGTTGAGCCTTGGAGCGTGGGTTCTACGCAATGGGGTGAGTTTCTTTCGACGGTTTTTGACGAGTGGTTCGAACGCGATTTTGGCCGAGTGCTTGTGCCTTACTTTGAAAATTTCGTCGGTGTGTGGATGGGAAGAGACAGTACCATGTGCACCTTGAGTGAAATCTGCGGCAAAGGGTTAGCGGTTGAACCTAATGGCGATGTGTACTCATGCGACCATTATGTCTTTCCTGAGTTTCAGTTGGGCAATCTTCATGATAAGCCACTATCGAAGCTAGCATTTTCACCCGCTCAGCAAACTTTTGGATTCGCGAAGCAAAAGTCACTACCTAAACAGTGCCAAACTTGTGAGTTTAAATTTGCTTGTCATGGTGAGTGCCCCAAGAACCGAATTATCAACAGTCGTGATGGTGAGGCAGGGCTAAATTACCTATGTGAAGGATGGCTCACATTCTTTCAACATATCGACCCGGTGCTCAATGCTTTGCTAAAAGCCAATAACATAGCGCCGCGCATGGGATAATCGAATCGATCACGTGATAAGTAAAAGCTTAGGTAGAAAAAGAATAAGTCTAGGTAGAAAACGTACAAGCCTGAAAAGCAAAAGGCTCGCTATATAAAGCGAGCCTCTTAGCGTGCAGGAGTTGGTTAATCTTTTGAACTCATCGCGAGCAATGTCTCTTCCATGGCATTGTTCAGAATCGAACGGTTGCGCTGCATCGCTGCCATGAGCGTTGAGCCTAGCCATAAGCCATAAAGCGTGCGAGATAGCGTTTCAGGTTCTGCGATATTGAAATCACCCGCTTCATTGCCTTCTTCGAATAGCTTAGCCATACGCAGAATGATCTTTTCCGCACCTTCTGCCATGGTTGATTGCAACGGATTAGCAGACCCAGATACTTCACCAGCTAGCTTGACCACAAGACATTGGATATTGAAGTCTTCAGTCAATTTCGATGAACACCAGAATTCGAAGTACGTTTTAACACGGTCACGACGAGATAGAGTCTCATCACTCAAAAAGTCATCAAGCTTAATTAGGTGATCATCAAAGTAGTTGGCTAGAAGGATCTCGCCAAAGTGCTCTTTGGATTTGAAGTAGTGGTAAAAAGAACCTTTGGTCCCTTCTGCTTGGTTGATGATTTTCATCAGACCAACGCCAGCAAATCCGTGTTCATTAATAAGGCTAAACCCTGCATCGAGCATAGCTTGTCGCATGTCTTTCATTGGTCTTACTCTTTATGCCGAGAATGATGATTAGTGTAGCGAGATGCATACCAACCGTCCAGTCTAGAGCGTTAGGGTTTAGTCTATAATTGCCTCGTTTCGTCAAAATAGCTTTATCTTCTATTTAGCCCTCTAAGCAACAAAACTTTTTTCAATATAAGCGCGTTCTAATAACAGGAAATAGCACCCTTAAATTGCCAGTTTGGGTCCTTAAAATGGCTAAATTGGTGTGCTTTAAGTTGCTGTTTTTGTTAGCTTTTAATTTGGTGTTTTCTGAAGTTCACAATGGTAGTCTTAGCTTAATTTCTTTAGGGGGCTAAATGGACACCAATAACAGCACTTATCATCAACACAGTTTTACTCATCAAGACCTGTCTGAAATGACATTTACCGCATGCACTTTTATCCGATGCGACTTCAGGCGTTCAAACTTACGCGATGCAACATTTATCAATTGTAAGTTCATCGAGCAAGGTGATATCGAGGGCTGCCACTTCGATGTCGCAGATTTGCGTGATGCAAGTTTTCAGAACTGTCAGCTCGCCATGGCCAATTTCAGTAACGCCAATTGCTACGGTATAGAGCTACGTGAGTGTGATTTAAAAGGCGCCAACTTTACCCGCACTAACTTCGCCAATCAGGTAAGTAACCGGATGTATTTTTGCTCGGCGTATATCACGGGCTGTAATCTGTCTTACGTCAACTTGGAGCAAGCTTGCTTAGAAAAGTGTGAGTTATTTGAGAACCGTTGGATAGGCACTTACCTTGCTGGCGCATCATTAAAAGAGTCAGATCTCAGCCGAGGTGTATTCTCGGAAGATGTGTGGGGACAATTCAGTATGCAAGGAGCGAACTTGTGCCATGCTGAGTTAGACGGTTTAGACCCTCGTAAGGTCGATACTTCTGGAATTAAAATTGTGGCTTGGCAGCAAGAGCAACTGCTTGAAACTATGGGCATTGTTGTGATGCCTGACTAATAGAGTGGGTGGAGCTAGGAAAGCCAATAGTGAACAGTGTTGTTTTGTATAACTAACGCTTGTTACACTATAGCCTTGCGGCTGCACATGTTTATATTCAGTTCAATCCAGAGAAAACTATGACTATAGAAAATGTGCTTCCTGAAGATTACGCAGAAATGCTTAAGGTTTGGGAAAATTCAGTCCGAGCAACTCATGACTTTATTACAGAAGAAGATATTGAGTTTTTTAAACCTATCATCATGGAACATGCGTTCCCTGCGGTTTCTTTGAAATGCGTTAAAAATGAAAGCGGTTCGATTGTTGGCTTCGTGGGTGTCCATGATGCAAAAGTCGAGATGCTTTTTGTTTTGAATGAAGTTCGAGGGCAAGGAGTAGGTACGGTGTTGTTGCAACATGCGATTGAGCAGCTAGCAGCCACCAAAGTTGGCGTAAATGAGCAAAACCCACAAGCGGTAGGTTTCTATCAGCACATGGGGTTCAAAATTGAATCACGCTCTCCACTTGATGATATGGGAAAACCATTTCCAATTCTGCATATGACGCTGTAAGACTCGGTTGTCGTATCACTCGGTTGTAATCAACCACAGTCGCTAGAAGAAAAGCCCAAAGCTAATAACTTTGGGCTTATCCGTATCTGGTAGCCAGCATTTTATAATGAAATTAAAAAAGACAATGCTTGGCAAATATCTGGATGATTAATGCATACCTGAACGCATTTTGTCGGCAAGTGCAAAGAAGACAAATAGCACAAAACAGATTAGAGCGACACCTAGTGATACTAAGATCGTTGTTGCGTCTTTTGATATCAATGGAACAACGATAGAAGCTAATGCTATCAACATAACAAGGACATGAACTATTCGTCCGGGAATTGGATTTTTATGACAGAATGAAGCCCATAGGTAACGCATTTTTAACACCAGTATAAAATTAGTGGGTTTATTCTATTTCTCTAGTGGGTGTTTTGTAAATAACATAAAGTTATCGCTCATTGATAGAATTGGCACTATCTATATGATTATTCATAGTATTCCGTATCTTTTGGAATGATAAGTCAAAATTTGTTCGATTTTTGGTTTCTTGACTGAGGATCTCATTTATTGAGTCTTCTATTAAGAGACTTTTTGCGTATTACTATTCATGCTTTCAATGTCAATTAGGTTGGTATTTGATTTGAATCTGTAATTCGTTTTACTTTATTTATCGGAACGATTTTTCTGAATTGGGATCACTGTAATCTTGTCTAAGATTCTGTTTGATATACTCAATATTCACTCGATAAAGATGATGGAGATGACATGTCGAAAACCGCGAAGATCATGAATGAAGATAAGCTGGTAAAAAAAGCAGTTGAAGTCGGTTTTAAGATGGCAAAACTACAAGGTTTTGATTTGCCGGATTCATCTCAACCGATAAAGGTTAAAGCGGTGTACTTGTTCCTTGTTGAGGTTAATCAGATCACTCCTCTCCCGGAGAGCAAGCTTGATGGGGCCAATATTAAGAAGCGACTAGCGTTATGGCTACACAATGCATTACCCGATAACGACCCTCTGAAGTAAGCTAACAATATCTCGTTTTTATTATTGAAACCTAGCGACTATTCGCTAGGTTTTTTGTTTTATGGTGCGGCCATTTACTATTTGAGCGTCAGTCAACGTTCTAAGTGTAGTCAATCGTAATATCTACCTTCTGTTTGCGGTTATGCCTGATGTTGAGCGGTGTTCACTTTGCTAGAAACGGCGTGTTACTTGCTTGGTTGAGTAGGGGCTGCGCTCTGTTAGTTACGGAAACTTGACAGCTTAGAGCTTACTAACAAGTATTAAGCTGATGATTTTAAATCCGTAATCCATAGATTTGCCGATGTTGAATGCTTTAGGGCGTAGGTGTGGATATTCATTCTGACGTTCAATATGACTGAACTTGATAAATGGCGAGGGAATACCTCTTATGATGTCTTTACTGTTTCTATTATTACTCGTGGCGATGCTATGCGCCTTTTTCGACAAGAAGACCGCGGCTTATGGCTTTTTTGCGGGCTCTGTGATCCTTGGGTTGTATTGGTTTAATCACCATGCGACTGATTCTCTACCCATCTTATTGTAAGGAGCTAACATGAATCGAAATCAGTTAACGCTCCTAAATACGCTTGGCCTACTCGGCATGACTGCGGTTCTGTTGATAGGCTTTATCCTTCAGTTTGTTCTTCATGAGTTGCCTTGCCCACTGTGTTTATTGCAACGTATCGGCTTTATAATGGTTGCATTTGGTTTTATGTTGAATGTGGTTTATGGACCTCAATCTCGGCACTATGGCATTGTTTTGATTGGCGCTTTATACGGTGTCGCTACCTCGCTAAGACAGGTCTCATTACATGTGATTCCAGGTACGCCCGGCTATGGCAGTCCTATCTTTGGGATGCACTACTACACTTGGGCTTTCGTATTATTTGCTGCGACCATATTAGCGGTTGCCGTCATTTTAATATTGACCAACAAAGAGCAGTCGCAAGAAGCTTATAAGATGAGTAACTTGGGGCGTGTGGCGTGCTTGTTAGCCATCGTCGTGGTTGCACTCAATGCTATCGCCACCTTTGTTGAGTGTGGTCCTTATCAGTGCCCTGACAATCCAGTGAGCTATTGGCTGCTTAACTAATTGATTCGTCAGTTCATAGCAAAAACAAAAGCCACAGCATCTGCTGTGGCCTTTGTTGTTGTGGAGTCAAGAGAGTTTGTTCTTTCCTGAGCGTTATCTACTAACGATTCACTTGCTCAACAATCTCACGCGTTAGGCGGGCAATTTCGGCCCACTCGCCGTTTGCAACGAGCTTTTTGTCTACCATCCAAGTGCCACCACAAGCTAACACTTGAGGTATGGCTAAGTAGCTATCGATGTTAGATGGCGTGATGCCACCGGTAGGCATTAGTCGAATATCGCCATATGGCCCAACGAGTGATTTCACCATGTTGAGTCCACCAGAGGCTTCTGCTGGGAAGAATTTGAGCGTTGTCAGTCCCATTTCTAATGCTGCTTCAACTGTGCTTGGGTTGTTAACACCTGGAACAATATCGATGCCGATCTCTTGGCATGCTTTGACAGTGTTTGGATTGAATCCCGGTGATACAACGAATGTTGCGCCGGCTTCTTTAGCTGCGAGTACTTGTTCACCGTTTAAGATGGTTCCCGCGCCAATAAGCATGTCTGGCTGTGCTTGGCGAAGTAATCGAATCGCTTCAACCGCAGCACCTGAACGGAACGTAATCTCTGCTGCGGGCAGTCCATTTTCTGCTAACACTTTACCTAGTGGAATGATGTCTTCTGCGTTATCGATGGCAATAACAGGAATCACTTTAAGGGCTTGCAGTTGGTCGTTGATTGTAGACATAGTGTACTTCTTAATTAGCTGTGAATAGTGTATCGGTAATGCTTTTAGGGATGATGGCTCCATGATGGTGGATGACCAATCTCGCCAGAGCATTACCTTGATGACAAGCTTGTTCAATAGAGCCGCCAGATAGATAGCAAGACAAGAATCCGCCATTGAATGAATCACCTGCTGAGGTGCTATCAACTACGGTTTCTACTGGTGTGGTTTCAATTAGGCTTGGTGTATGGGCTGGAGATTCACTCACCAAACAGCCTTCAGCACCGAGTTTAACAATGATGGTTTTTACGCCCAGTTTGTGCAGTCGTTCGATTGTGTCTTGAGGTGTTTGGTCGTCCCACAGTTGTTGTTCATCATCAAAGGTAACCAAGGCGATATCTGTGGTTTGATAACCCAGTCGATAGCACTCTTTGGTCGCGCTTTCTGATTCCCATAATTTTGGTCGGTAGTTACTGTCAAAAGCGATAGTGACGCCTCTTGAACGCAGTTTTTGGATGACTTCTAGTAACTTGATTTGATCGCTTTGTGGCAATATTGCGAGCGATATACCGCTGAAAAAGATCATATCCACATCGTTTAGTGATTGGCAGATCTCATCGAAATTAGGGTGTTGAACTAGATAGCGTGCAGCGGAGTTGTTGCGCCAATATAAGAAGGTTCTTTCCCCTTCGTCATCCAGCTGAATCAAATACAGGCCCGGAGAGCGTTTCTCGTCGATAAGTACAAGATCTGTTGATATGCCTTCATCTTGCCAGCGTTCTCGCATCTGTTGGCTAATGGCGTCAGCACCAATCGCAGTCATGTAACTTGTACGTACTGCAGGCTGGCCTGTCTGGTTAGCATAGCTGGTGGCACTTCGGTTCAAGTAAACCGCTGCGTTGAGCGTGTCTCCGCCATAGCTTTGTTGCATGGTGCCAAATGGCGCGCCATTCAGTTCAATCATGCATTCGCCGATAATTGCAATGTGGCTCATTGTGTGACCTTAAGAAGAGTGAGTTTGCTAGGTATCAAATAATGAAACGTGGCTACACAAGAGGTAGCCACGTGAATCCTTAAATCAATGAATAGGTAAGGGAATTATTTGTTGTCTAGTTTTACGAACAACATTGTTAGAACGAAAGACAGTGCGAATACACCCACCACGCCCATCAGCGCTTGAATGAAGTTTTGCGTACCGCCAGCAAGGTAAGCAGGCAAGCTGAATACAGAAGAAAGAATATAGCTTGTTAAGTGCGTATCGATTGTTACCGAGATAGCACCGAACGCACCTGCCGCTAAACTCGCTGTCATCATCGCTTTGGTGTATTTAGTGAGTACACCGAACAGAGCTGGTTCTGTGATACCCAGAATTGCAGTAACACTTGAACCCATTGTGATTGAAGATTGCTCTTTAGAAACCGTCTTGCGCTGTTTATGCCAGATAGCCATAGTTGCACCCGCAATCGCCATGTTACTCAGACACATGATAGGCATCAGTAGATCCTTACCATATAGTGCGAAGTTGTTGAGGCTGATTGGCGTCATGCTGTGGTGAATACCAAACACAATCGTAATAGGACGAGTTAGACCAAACACAAAGCCCGTTAATGTCGGGGAGATCTCCAGTAGTGAATTCATTACCCAACCCGCGCCGTTACTTAGCCAGATACCTGCAGGACCAACAAAAGACAGTGTGATGGTTGAAGTGACCGTAAAGGCCAGCAGTGGTGTAAATACAGGCTTCGCAGAGGAAGGTACTAGACGGTCAACTAACGGAGTCACTTTCGATAGTAACCAGATTGCTAGAATCGCAGGAACGATCGCACCGCCGTAGTTAAGCAGCTCAATAGGCACCACGCCAAGAACGGTCAGCTCTGGAGCCGCGCCCGCTTCTTTTAACATAGATGCTTTATCGACAAGCAATGGCGCTAGCATGGCAGAGGAGACCGCAAGTGCGATGTACTCGTTTACTTTGAATACCTTCGCGGCAGAGAAAGAAACCAGCATAGGTAAGAAGAAGAACACAGCGACAGAAATTGAACGGAAGAAGTAAACCGTGTCTGAAGTTTCAGAGATAACATTGGTTGCAATAAGACCAGACAACAGACCCATCAACATACCCATCAACATACCAGCGCCAGCGATTGCCGGTACAACTGGACCAAAGATACATGCAGCAATGCGCATAACGCCTTGGAATAGCTTGCCTTTCTCTAGCTCATCGGCCGGAGTCGCGTCAGCTTGTTGAGTATTGGAAAGCGCGTTGAACCACTTTTCTACCTTAACACCGATGATGACTTGGGTTTGGCCTTGTTGAAGTACCACACCTTTCACATCCGCAATCTGCTTGATCGCTTCTTCGTCTACCAGAGACTCGTCTGCTAATTTGAATCGTAACCTTGTCATACAGTGCGTGATACTCACGATATTGTCTTCACCACCAACAGCAGTGACTAATAACTGTATATTTTCTTTGAAATTTTTCTTCTTCGATGATGACTTAGAGTTATTCACAACGGCATCACTCTTTTCTACCATTTGCATACTACACCTGTTATTGGAATATATTTAACTCGAGAAATCATAACGACAACCAATTTAAATCCAACGGAGTAAAAAGAGATCTCAATCACATTTAAAATCCTAAAAATTAATTTTTCACCGTTTTTTGCCAATTGGTATGTTTTGTTTATCAAAAAAAAACACTTAACGTACCAATTATTTTAGGGCGAAAATTAGCGCTTGAAATGTGATTTTTAAAGCGGTTAGATAATAGGAGTTGACTTAAGTTTAGGTTATTTAATTGTGAAAGAAACTATTATATCTGACATCCATTGTATTATTACTAAACCAGACAGACACAACCTAATTACCGTTGTAGTTGAAACGAATGAAGGTGTGACTGGCTTTGGTTGTGCGACATTCCAACAACGACCACTTGCTGTAAAAACAATGGTCGATGAATACTTAAAACCTATTCTTATTGGAAAAAACGCTAATAATATTGAAGACTTATGGCAAATGATGATGGTTAACGCTTACTGGCGAAATGGCCCTGTCATCAATAATGCAATTTCTGGTGTTGATATGGCACTGTGGGATATTAAAGCTAAGTTAGCAGGCATGCCTCTGCACCAATTGTTTGGTGGTAAGTCTCGTGATGCTATTCCTGTATACACGCACGCGACTAGCGATACCATGGAAGGCATTTATGAGTTGGTTGAAGGTTTCTTAGACAAAGGCTACAAGCACATTCGTTGTCAGCTTGGCTTCTATGGCGGTGTTCCAACCGATTTACATACCACTCAAAACCCGACTGAAGGTTCGTACTACGATCAAGATCAGTACATGGACAACACGCTAACCATGTTTAAGTCGCTGAGAGAGAAATATGGTAACCAATTCCATATCCTTCACGATGTGCATGAGCGTCTTTTCCCAAATCAGGCAATACAATTTGCGAAGGAAGTCGAGCAATATAAGCCGTACTTCATTGAGGATATTCTTCCGCCAAATCAAACCGAGTGGTTAGACAATATTCGTAGTCAGAGCTCAGTATCATTGGGTTTAGGTGAGTTATTTAATAACCCTGAAGAGTGGAAGTCTCTGATCGCGAATCGTCGAATCGACTTCATCCGTTGCCATGTTTCACAAATCGGTGGTATTACGCCAGCTCTTAAACTTGGACACTTATGCCAGAACTTCGGTGTTCGTATTGCATGGCACTGTCCGCCAGATATGACGCCAATTGGCGCTGCGGTAAACACGCATTTGAACGTGCATTTACACAATGCGGCGATTCAAGAGCATGTTGAATACAATGAGAATACACATAAGGTGTTCCCTAATGCGGCAGAGCCAATCAATGGTTACTTATACGCATCTGAAATCGCAGGTATTGGTGTCGAGATTGACCGAGAAGTCGCCGCGGAGTTTCCTGTGATGTATCGCCCCCACGAGTGGACACAAAGTCGCCTTCCTGATGGCGCAATCCATACCCCTTAATTCGTATTTTTAATATCAAATGGTCGCTATAAGCGGCCATTTTTTATTTAATCTCTTTACCAAATATTACGTAATATCAATGACTATATTTCTAGTACTATTAAATTAATGATATTAAAAGTTAACTAATATTAGTGATTAATCCAGAAAGCAATTAAATCATCTATAAATATAATTGAAAGATTACTTCTTATCTCGGTAACTCATGCTTTCACTGTTAAAAGGCGTGTGATACGTACATTGGTAATTAATGTCGATGATATCGCTGACGATAAACAGTTCGCCCGATGCTAAGAAACCTCGGTTGGTGATGTTCATCGCTGCCGCATTCTTTTTACAGCCAAGCAGTTCAGCATCTTCTTTAGAAACATTGATCGCTTGATAAGTCGTTAAATAGCTGTCGATCTGCAGCCCTTTTGATAAAGCGTGCTTTTGAATTGAGCTCTCTATGATCTCAGCATTCATTTCAGGGAATACACTGACGGGTATTTTGGCTTCTTCGATTTGAACCACTTTATTGTTGATCAATCGAAGGCGCCTAATTTTCCAAATATATTCGTTGTCGTTTAAGGAAAAAATCTGCTGCTCGTGATTATCGGGTAATGCTTTGTTTAACTGAATCTTTTTGTAAGAGATTTCTTCAAAGCTGTTCTCTGTGATTGAGTTGTACACGAGAGGAGTACCAATCAGAGCGGTGTTAACGAAGTAACCCGAACCCACCTTAGATGTCACCATGCCAATGGCTTCTAGCTTTGCTAGCGCTTTTCGAATAGTAAATCGAGATAACCCATATATTTCAGAGAGCTCTCTTTCTGCTGGAAGCTTATGGCTGATACTGTTTTGACAGATTTTACTCACAATATCTTGGACAACTAATTCGTATTTTTTCATAGCTCGATAACGTTAAAGTGTATTCACTGTGGCTAAAGAATAGTGAACTAAATCAAGGATTCAGCACGCTCTGAATAGCTAGTAATTATAACATATAAGGCCATGTTGGGGATGGTAATTGAGAGGCGCGACGCACGTAATTGGAGTTATATAGATATAAAAAAGCACGCCACTATCGGCGTGCTTCATGTCTGTTGTGCTAGCTAGAAATTGACTAGGCTAACAAGCTACATCGTCAAGTTTTCATTTCTCAATTTGGTTAGCGCTTTAAGGCGTTTTGCATACTCTTTTTGGAATTCGTCAGGGTCTGCGCCTTCTGACACTTGAGCATAAACTCGCATCTTATTGCCGCCGTAGATCTTGGCTAGATCGTCATTGCTGTAACCGCGTTTCCAAAGCTCGTCGGTGATGGCTGCGAGGATCTTCGACAGTTCACCATTACCGGTAGCGCCTTTGTTGAACGCCTCAATCATGTAGCCGCCATCGTCGTACATTTTCGCGTTCTTGGTGGCGAAATCCACAACCATTGCTGTAGAAAACATATCGTCTGTCGCGATGCCGACGTGGTCAACACCTACCAATTTTACGTAGTAATCGATCATATCTGCGGCTTGAACAGGAGATATATCTTCAGGCCAAATACCATCCATCATCCACTCGGTAAAGGTTGGGGCAACGTAGCCACCTGATTTAGCAGCACGCAACGCTTCATCATCAGGGATAGCACGGTAACAACCTTGTGGCGTAGCATCGGGTTCACTCTTATAAAGCCCAGCAGGTACCGAGTGTGTGTAAACAAATGGAGTCCCAGGATACTTCTCTTCCATGTAATCCATCGCGTCATTTGCTGTCTTTGAGCCTGTGTGGCTGAGATCGAGAATGACCTGATATTCGACCATCGAATCAATTACAGATTCTCCCCAAGGTGTTAGGCCAATATCTCTACCGTTAAATGCGGCTAATTGTCCTGAACCTGTTCTGAAAATGTCGTTATAAGCCAAGATCATGGTTTTTAAGCCCATGTCTTTTAGAATCGCCATTTTAGTGACATCTTCTTCTAAGATGGTCGCGGTTTGGCTGTTCCAAAGCACGGCGGTTTTGCCTTCGGTGTACGCTTTTTCAATATCATTATTGGAATGCGCGATGATGAAATTGTCAGGTTGTTTTGCCATCGCAGAGCGGTGTTTATGATGGTGAAACAAGAAGTCATCAAAGTTGTGGTCAGCAGCGGTAATCGTGTATTCATGCCCTGTAATACCTGCATCACGAGCATCTTGGAAATAATCCAATAGTTGTTGGTCATCCTTCCAACCTGCGCCGTATGGGCTTGCCAGCATACCAATCACGATCGTGTCTTGAACGAATGTTTTGGCCTTGTCCGAAGCTGGCCAAGTTTTACTCTCAACACTGGCATGGGCAACACCACAAGTCAGGGCGATACTCGCCGCTACTAACGTAATCTTTTTCAACATGAAAACCTCTCAATTATTGGCTTAAATCCATTTATTCTTATGCCTAGATTTAATAGTAGTCCCTGACGGTATAACGACATGATTAAAAAGCGATAACCTTGTCATACTTTGCGATCAAAGCTGCTCTTGTTAGCTATGTGATTCACTTTATTAGTGAAAACCTGAAGTAAGCCTTGTTAACTTGAGATAATTGTAGCTAAGCTCTGAAATGAAAATGTGCATTTCACGTCACAGGCTAATATGAAAAAGGATAGAGGGATGGGGCTTGATATTCCGCTGATTGATAAGCGTGTGGTGAACCACTTTCAGCGATGTTTGCGAGAAGATAACTCGCTTGCTCTCCGCCATGCATTGCTTGCTGATCTGGCGCTAGAAGTGAAACTTCCGTTCAGTATGGATACGTCATCGGCTAGCTATGTTCCGTATAAGGTTTTAGTTCTCTTTCTACAGCGCCTTAGGGCTAACCTAAGCCCGAATAAGTTCATTACTGTGCTGTTAGAGAGTGCAACTCAAGCAGCCAAAGAACTTCGATTCTCTACTATTTCGATGCAAGATTTCCTTGATACTTTCCCCATTGAAAAGCTATCTGTGGAGCAAAGTAAGGAGGGATTAGTTGTCTCATTCGAGACGTCAATGCAGTCTGCTAGTCAGATTGAATCTGAGTTGTTTCTTATCGCTTATACTCACGCCTACTTACAAGCACACTATGCTGAGCTTGGGAAACCTATTCGATATGATTTGAAGACAGCGAATTCGCAGGCGTTAAGCGAGTTAAAAATCCAAACCGAGACTCCTCAATACCTTGGGCAACAGCAAACGTGCATTCAATACGCGGCGTTAGATACGGTTGGTGTACTTAGTGCAGTTAGAGCCAAACCCATGTCTAATGCTCGCAAAGTTGCTGAGGCACTGGCGCCCTATATTGGTCGCATGGACATCGATTTAGACACATTTTGTGCATTGAATGAGATAGGAAAACGCACGGTCCAAAGAGCATTGAAAAAAGAACAAACCACTTACAAGGCAATCAAAGAATCATTAGTCATCGAGTTCGCGAAGCGGGTGATCTCGCAGCAAGATTATTCAATAGCTGATGTTGCGCTTCATTTAGGTTATGCCGACGCTTCGCAATTCATTAGGGCGTTCAAGCGAGTAAACGGCATCACACCTTATCAATGGCAGAAGGGTAGAAGAAAAACCAAGTAATGGGAATGATTGACGGTATGATTTAATCAAGCTTGAATATATACTGTCTCCCGTTCCATAAAGAATATGAGATTTTTAAGATGAGAAGAACAAGTGGCTTTACTCTAATTGAACTTGTCGCCGTCGTTGTCGTACTTGGCATTCTTTCTGTGATTGCGGCGCCCAGGTTCTTAGGTCTTCAATCCGATGCTAGAGCTGCGGCATTAGAGGGCCTTAAAGCGTCAATGGAAGGCGCAGCTTCGATTGTTTACGGTAAGGCAGCAGTTGCAGGGGTTGAAAACCTTCCAGTGTCGGATGGTCAAAGTACCTTAGTGGAAGGTGTTGTGACTGACTATGGTTATCCCACAGCCTCAGAGACTGGTATTGGAACGGCAGTACAAGGACTGCTCGGTGATAACAGTGACTGGAAGCAACTTGGTTCTCATACAGAGTCAGTATTAAACGAAGTTATCGTTTATTCATTTGCCAATGCTGAAGAAAGCGAAACTTGTGTTGTTATTTATCGCTCGAATGCTTCGGCCGGAGCGCCGACGATTATCTCGTCTGACGCTGATTTGTGTTAATGATTTAAGCTTACGAATACTGAAAAAGGCCATCTTTATGATGGTCTTTTTTGTGCCTGCTCGGCGACATATTGTGATTTCAGTCCTCATTTTGTAAAACAAGATTATGAACTTTAAGGTGCGGCATTTAATGTTTGTGTTGTTGCTATTTTATGTGACTAATTGAGGAGCAGGTTATGAGTTCGAATCAAATCAAAAATGTCGTGTTTGATGTGGGTAATGTGATTGTGCGTTGGTCGCCATTGGAAATTACTCAACTAACGTTTGGAAGTATCGCCGACCCTGAAGCCCGAGCGCGTTCGATTTTCCAAAGCTCGATCTGGTTAGATTTGAACAAAGGCTTTTTGACTGAAAATGAGGCTAAACTTCGCTATCAACAAGAACTCAATTTATCTCCATTAGAGTGTGATCGCCTGTTCTATTACGTTAAACAAACGCAGATCTTATTGCATGGTTCTGTCGATCTTGTCGAGCGTGTAAAGCGTGCTGGTTATGGTGTGCATGCACTTACCGACAACGTAGTCGAGATAGTTGAATACCTAAAATCAACCTATGAATTTTGGCCGCTGTTTGATGGCGCGGCGGTATCCGCTGAATTGGGCATGCTTAAACCGCAGCCTGAGATTTACCAAGCACTGCTGTCTAATAATGGTCTTGAAGCTTCAGAAACTGTCTTCATTGATGATATGCCCTATAACGTTGAAGGGGCTAAGGCTGAAGGCATGGCTGGTATTCAGTTTATCGACGCAGTTCAATGTGAAAATAGCTTACAAGCCTTGGGTGTCAATTTGAAACAGTGACACTCATTTGAATAATGTCTTCGTTCGAGGATATAGAAAATGAAAAGATACTCATCTAAGTCAATCGTTACGTTCTCTATTTTAGCAATATCGATACTGGTATTAGTGGTAGCTGTCGCGCTTCAAATTAGTGGTGTTCAAGCATGTGATGATTGCTACGAATCAGACAAAGGACAGTTCAAATATGTGCTTTACGATGGAACGTCGCCCTCTGTTATTCCCAGCATCCATAATACCTTATTGATTAACCGCACTCCCTTAATGAAAACGTTCGAGCTTGATTCTATGCCGCCAGTCACCGTTAGGGTGTGGCGAAACCAAAAGGCCTATTTAGACGAGCAAGAAAGAAGCATCGGGCATCGATATGCGTTCTCTACTGGGTATATCGAACCTAAGAGTAATGAGATTAGGTTGCTCTATTTTGGTGGTGAAATTCATAAAACCGCTCTACATGAGTTTGTACATTTACTGACTCTGCAAGTGAATCCGAATTTTGCAAATAATCCACGGTGGTTGTGGGAAGCCATCGCTATCTATAAGTCTGAAGATTATTGGTTTCACATGAGTAACAGACATGCCATCAGTCGCCGTTTCGACGGTCTGGCTCAGGACTTATATAACAATCCGCACAGTAGCTCGGCGGTGTATGAACTTGGCTATACGGTCGGTGAGTTTATTGAACGGTCATGGGGAGAAGAGGCGTTTATTGATCTCATTAAGAGCAATGGGGATCCCTCACTGCTTACCGACCAGCCAATAGAATCGCTGTTTTATGATTGGGAACAATTCGTCAAAACCACGTATTTGAGTGGCCCGAAAAGTGAGTATGAAAAAGCCATGGAACGAAGTCCATTCGATAGAAGAGACACGGTAAACTAATCAAAAAAGAGGTGATTTTTAATTAAAAACATCACCTCTTTTGTTATTCATTGTTGCTTTGTTGCTTTGTTGCTTTGTTGATTCGTACTTATTCGCTGTCGTCACTTGGCTGCTCAGTGTTCAAGTATCGAATCAACTTGGCTGGCGTTCCACCGTATAGACAGTTTGGCGGTACGTCGCTGTTGACCACAGAGTTAGCCGCGATCACTGAACGAGCACCAATCGTGACATCTTGGTTGATGACTGAGTTTCCGCCAATCCATACATCGTCTTCAACGATAATTGGAAAGCAGAAGGTTTCCCATTTACGACGACTTAGATGGTCTAGAGAGTGAGAAGCGGTGTAAAACTGAACGCTTGGCCCCACTAGAACATTGTTACCAATCTTGATGTTTGCACCATCAAGCATCACCACGTTCATATTGATGAAGGTATCGTCACCGATCTCGATGGTTTTACCAAACTCACAATGGAAAGGAGGACGCACAACACTGCTGCCGATTTTGCCAAATAGATTTGCTTGAAGGTTCGGCTGTTGAGCGTCGTCGGAACATTGATTGAAATCTGTCAGAGCTTTACTTGCATGAGTGCGCATTTGGTCAATCTCATGATCGGCACCGTCAAAAACTTCGCCAGACAGCATTTTTTCGAGTTCTGTTTTCATTGTTTATTTCTTCCGAATCAATATCGGTATTAGCATACGGATATACAGACATAAAAAAAGAGAAAAGCCTCAGCCTTTCTCTTCCTATTTTGTGCCTTTAATCACTAATGCTAAGCGAGCCCTGCTATTCAGAAAAAGGCGCGCTTTGCCAAATTAGATTTGCTCAACGAAACCCATTAGGTGCTGTTTCACTTCATCTGAAGCAAAAGCGCTCTCTACAGAGTACTTGTAGATTTCAGCGTAATCTTCTTTTGTTAAGCCGAATGTTTCACACACACGCTTCACTTCGTTAGTCATGGTTGTGTTCGACACAGTACGGTTGTCTGTGTTGATCGTTACAACGATGCCGTCTTTTTTGAATTCAGCAATTGGGTGGTCGCTGAATTGGTGAATACATTTAGTTTGAACGTTACTTGTTGGGCAAGTCTCAAGTGCAACTTGCTTCTCTTTAACGATGTTGTACGCATCTTCGTTGCCTTGGATGTGAACACCGTGACCGATACGCTCAGCGTCTAGCATAGTGACTGCATCGTAAACGTTCTGACCATGCCATTGCTCACCAGCGTGAACTGTCACTCGGTAGCCTTGTTCGATAGCGTATTGCGTGTATTCAGGGAATTCAGCGCAGAAACCTGGCTTCTCACCACCTGCGATATCAAACGCAACAACACCCTTACCAAGGTACGGTTTGCCTGCGTCGATTACGTCTTTGATAGAGTCTTTAGGGAACATACGCAGTACAGACATGATGTAGTTGCCCTTGATGTCGTATTTCTCTTCAGCACGCTTCATGCCTTTTACTGCGCTTGCAATGATCGTATCAAGAGACAGACCTTTGTTTACGTGCAGGATTGGCGCAAAGCGAACTTCTAGGTACTTAACGTTTTCTAGTGCTGCGTCTTCGTAAAGCTCAAAAGAGATACGTTCAATTGCTTCTTCAGTCTGCATTACTTGCAGTGGCAGGCTGAAACAAGCTAGGTATTCGTCTAGGTTTTTGCAATCTTCTGGCACAGTTAGAGATTGAACAACCGCATCGCGATCTTCAGGTAGTTCGATATTGTACTGTTTTGCTAGGTCAATAATCGTATCTGGGCGAACACTTCCGTCTAGGTGGCAGTGTAAATCAATCTTTGGTAGTGCTAGAAAATCCATGAGTATTCCTTAATTCTATTATTCTTTGAGCGTGTTAACTCACATGCGCTAAATTTACCAAGACCATGATATGATTTAAAGTGACAATTAATCATCATTAACCTGAATTTAGGGAATATCATGGTAGATGTTAAAAGCTTACTTAAATGCGATATGAATTTGCTGCTTTGCTTACACGTTCTGATCGAAGAACGCAGTGTGAGTAAAACGGCAGAGCGACTCTTCTTGAGCCAGTCTGCGGTAAGTAAACAGCTCACCAAGCTCAGAGCGTTGTTTGATGATCCGCTGTTTGAGCGCGAATCCAAAGGGCTATTCCCAACCCCTAAAGCACTCGCATTAGCGCCTAAGATCCACCAAATCTTGCTGCAGATCGAAAAGCTGACCGTTCCCGAGGTTTTCGACCCTAAAGACAGTGAACGTACCTTCACTATAGACCTTGTCGAAACTGCCTACACGGCGATTTATCCGCATTTTATGCCGACAGCGCTTGCTGATGCACCGCACATTACCATCAACAGTTCAACGTGGAGCAGCGACAGCTTTAAACGTTTATTAAAGCGCGAAGTAGATTTTGGCATTGGTATTTTCGAATTGGATGAACGTGCCTCTACCCACGTGCAATGTATCCCTGATGAGTTGGATTACGTTGAGCTGTGCTTGGATTATTCTGTGTGCTTGATGCGTAATGACCATCCAGCCTTGCAAGAAGAGTGGAACCTCGACACCTTTCTAAAATATAGACACATACAATTGGTGACGGGCGGAGCAGGCGACTGGCTATTGATGGAAGTATTGAATTCCAAGCAGCTTGAAATCAACAAAGCCGCTAACGTGTCTGACATCACCAGTGCCATCAAGCTGTGTAAGCAGAGCGATCTGTTGATGTGTTATCCGTATAACTCGGTACGCGATTACATTGATAGCGGCGAGTTGGTGATGAAGCCCGTTCCGGTCGATTTGGTGCCAGGAGGCTTGTTCTTGCTGTGGCACAAGTATTTCGATTCAGAGCCGAGCCACAAATGGTTGCGTGACCTGATCATCGAACAGACTCGATAGCTGAGATGTTTCAGCTATATAAGTCCTTGAAATAAAGAATAAATGTAATTATTTGATAAAAAGTTTCACTTTATTTCGTCTTTTGGGATTAAGCTTCGTCTTATTCTGGGTGCTATTTTTATTTGTAAGATGAGATATGACAATTCCACCGTTATCACAACAGATTATTGAAGATGCCTGTGAGTGGGCGATCATGCACGGCGTTGCGTTCCGCCAGTCAGATAATACCGCTAGGCATTGTCCTTTCAGTATTGCGCCAATGACAATGGAACGCGAGGTTTATGAACACTTGCGCCGAGTGACTCCGCTTATCACTAAGCTGATCAGCAACGTGTCGGAAGACCATGATTTTCTGCAGTCCTCATTGAGTGATATGGCGCAAGCCGATCCATTTTTCGGTCGCTTGATGGCACTTCATCAACAAGCTCATGGCAGGGCAGATGAACGTTTGAATCCAGCTCGTCAGCCATTGCTATTGATGCGAACCGATTTTATGGACGATCGCCAACATGGCGCAAAAGTCATTGAATTCAATGGTATTGCAGCAGGTATGGCGCCTTTTGGCCAACGAGCAACAGAATTTCACTCGTACATGCAAAACCAATGGCCAGAAACGTACAAGAACTGGCTGGAAGACCCGTCGGCAACACCTGCAGGGAACCAAGGTTTAACCCAACTAGCTTATGGTATTGCAACGGCCGCAAAGCAAGTTAAAGCGGACTTCAATGAGCAAGGCAAACCGGTTTTCTTGATGGTGGTACAGAAGAACGAAGACAACGTGTATGACCAACATCTACTTGAAGTCGAGCTACAAAAGCAGGGTGTTCGCACGGTTCGTCGTACTTTTGAACAATTGAGCTCTCAGCTTTCAACGGGCGATAACCAACGCCTATTGCTGCAAGATATCGGCGCAGTCGATGTTGTGTATCTAAGAGCGGGTTATCAGTATTCAGACTACTGGGCGCCCGAGCTTAATGAATCCGTTTGCTGTCATACGCTAAGTCAGACGCGTTTGTTCATCGAACAACACCATGTCTCTGTGAATGCCACCTTCAGCCAACAGTTAGCAACCAGTAAAACCATGCAAATGCTTCTGACCATGATGTCTGCATCAGAATACGCCCGTTGGGGTTTAACGCTAGAAGAAGCGGAATTGGTGAAAAGTGTTTTAGCCGATATGAAGCCAATCACCAGTGAGTCGATTGAATGGTTCAATACGCAAGCGAACAAGCATGAGTGGGTGCTGAAAAACCAAGGTGAGGGCGGTGGCCACTGTGTATTCGGTGACGATATCAGCGAGCAATTGAGCCAACTTAAGCCAGAAGAGTACGATGCATGGGCTCTCATGCAGCGCTTGTACCCACATGAACGTGACGTGCCGACTATTGCAGTGCGTGATACTCAGCAAACACTCGTAACAGACTTAGTCAGCGAAGTCGGCCTATTCACCGCTTACTACCAAGGGAAGCCAGTGACCGAACTGGAAGGCTACGCGGGTTACTTGATCCGCAGTAAGCCAGCCAGCGAAAACGAAGGCGGAATCCACAGCGGAAAGGGTATTCTAGATTCGTTGGTGTTAATTGATTAACTTAATATCTCTAAATAAAAACCAGAACCCAAGTTCTGGTTTTTTTGTATCTGAGCTAAGTGAAATCAAAGAGTTTGGATTACAACAATCACGCTCCCTGCTTGTTAAAAGCCAGTGGTGTTTGTCCGGTTTGTTGTTTGAAAAAGGCAATAAACGCGCTGTTGGATGAAAACTCTAACAGATGCGCCACATCTCCGACTTGTCGGTTTTCTGATAGCAGTTCAATTACTTTAAATAAGCGCCACTGTTGTCGCCATTCTTGATAGGTCATGCCTGTTTCGGCTTTGAATAATCGGGTAATCGTTTTGGTGCTTGCGCCAACTGAGTTCGCTAATGTCGATAATGCAGGGGCAAGAAAGGAAGTAGTTCGAACTTGCTTACAAAAGCCTTTAAAGCGGCGATCTGTGGGTAGCGGCAAGATAAATGAATGCTGATTGGCGTTGTAAAACTCTTCCCAGAATAGGTTGGCAGTGTTGGTGGTTTGCTCCGGTGTAATGTTCCAATCCCAAAAGGCCATCTTATTGATCAGCGCCTTCAAAAGCTCGTTCACTTCCACAATCTCAATGGCCTCCGGGCAGGAGTAAATACTGCTATCGAAATAGAGCGAGCGATAGGCAACCACATTAGTCATCTGGGCTCGATGCTTGGTATAGGGCGGGATCCACACGGCTTTGGTCGGCGGTAAAATGCAAAGGGCGTTTTCTAAGGTCAAGTTGATGCAGCCTTGCGGAGCATATAGAAGTTGCCCCTTAACGTGATGATGTATGCCCGAGTCATGTTTGCCTAGTTCTGCGGCAATGCCAATGACAGGCGCGGGTAAGCTGTCTGCATCAAACTCAATGGTCTCACTAATTAATGCCATTTGTCCCAATCTTGTTGTTTTTGGTTTTAATGTTGTTAACGAGCCAAGGTTAGTTTCCTCTAGACTTCGCGTCAAGTTCACTGGTCTTGGAAAAATGATGAAAACAAAACCTTCTTTATGGCAAATAGTGCTGTTGTTGATGTTCCCTCAAATCGCAGAAACCATCTATAGCCCGACTCTGGATTCAATATCGAAATCCTTTGATGTCAGTTACACACAAGCCGCTCAAACCCTATCGATTTACTTCTCTGCATTTGCGGTGGGTGTAGTGGTATGGGGCGTGCTAGCGGATAAATGGGGACGTCGTCCCACCATGTTATTGGGGATGGGGCTATTCGCCTGTTCTGCACTTATTGCCATGCAAACCGACAGTTTTGCGTGGTTGATGATAGCAAGAGCGATGGGGGCTTTCGGACTTGCAGTTGGCTCTGTCGTCACTCAAACCATGCTTCGAGATGCTTTTAGTGGAACAGAGCTAGCCAAGGTATTTGGTTACATGGGCATGGGGTTGTCGATTAGCCCAATCATCGGGTTGCTACTGGGTGGCCAATTAAGCCAAGCAGGCGGGCATCAATATGTGTTTACTGCCTTGTTAATCATGGTGTTGGCGCTGCTAATACACAGTTTGTGGTCTTTGCCGGAAACGCAGAAATCTAAGCAGCCGTTACAATTAAAATCACTCAGTCTTCATATGATCAAAGACGGTGGTATTTGGATGTCGGCACTGCTTGTTGCGTCATTCAATATTGCGCTGTTTTCGTATTACCAACTGGGTTCATTCACGTTCTTACAGCTTGGATTCAGCATCGAACAGTTTGGCTATAGTGGTGTCGTGCTTGGGTTCGGAACCTTGTTGGGAAGTTTGCTTAACAAAGCGCTCTTGAAGCGACAAGTATCATCAATCTCTTTGATTTGCTTAGCGGCAGGGCTCCAAACATTAGGTGCGGTGGGTGTGTATTTCTCACAACACACGATCTGGTTCTTGCTTCCGATGATGTTGGTGGTTATGGCGTTTGGAATCGCGATCCCTAATGTATTGAGCCGTGCGTTGGTGCGCTATCAATCTCAAGCAGGAAGTGCAGGCGCACTGTTTGGTTTGATGTATTACACCTTGATTGGTTCAGGGCTCGCTTTAGCAGGTATGCTCCAAGATCTAGGCGTGGTGTTAGTACTTTGTGGCGCGTTATCTGTGTTGGTGACGATACGCAGTCGACTCTAGCCTAAACGGTAAACCGCTCATCTATATCGATAAATTCCGCATTCTATTGACTGCGGAATTTTTCATTTTATTGATTCGTAAATTAGGATGTTGACATGGGTAGAGTGATCGTTCTACCCTGTAAGTAGAACAATCATTCTACCCTTTGTCGGGTATTGAGAGAGCACTATGTTGAGAGAACAGATTGCAGCAAGCCTTGAAGTAGCGTTCAGCCAACAAGGTTTTGCTGAGCCGAGCGTTGCACAGCTGAAAACCGCGTGCGGTGTGAGCCTAAGAACCCTGTATAAACACTTCCCTTCAAAAGAAGCGATGATTGTTGGTGCGTTGGAATACCGACACCAACGCTATCTCGATTTCTTACTGGAGGCGTCACCAGAGGCTGGATTGGAATCTGTCACTCATATTTTCAACAAGCTCCAACAATGGTTAGAAGAGTATGCGCCGCATGGGTGCATGTCGATGAATGCGATTGCTGCGTTCCCGGATAATGAGCTTATCAACCAAGCGGTTACGCAGCATAAAGAACAAGTTCGTTTGCTTATAGGCAAGCAGAGCCTGCGAGATGATCTCGCGACACCACTGTTTTTACTTCATGAAGGCGTATCAAGCGCGTGGCCAGTATTAGGCGAAGAAGCGGTGGTATCAGCACAGAATATGGTTACAAAATTACTCGAGGAAACACGATGAAATTCGAACTACCGAAAACAATGAAAGGCGTAGAGATGTTGGGTCACGGCGGAGCAGAAATGCTTGGCTACCGCGAAGATATCGCTGTACCTCAAATCGAACCTAATGAAGTGCTGATCAAAGTGATGGCAGCTGGCGTTAACAATACCGATATCAACACACGAATCGGCTGGTACTCAAAAAGCGACGATTCAGACGACGCAAGCTGGTCGGGTGAAGCGCTAAAGTTCCCTCGAATCCAAGGTGCTGACGTGTGTGGTTTTATCGTAGCGGTCGGTGATGAAGTCTCTGATGATCGTATTGGTGAGCGTGTTCTTATCGAACCTTGTTTAACCGAAGTGTACGGACGAGATCTACCACAGCCATGGTATTTCGGTTCTGAGTGCGATGGTGGTTTTGCTGAATACACAAAAGTCGCAGCGAAGCACGCTTATGCGGTGAACAGCTCTATGTCGGATGTTGAGCTAGCGTCTTTCCCATGTTCTTACTCGACGGCAGAGAACATGCTGACTCGCGCGAATGTGGTTGAAGGTGATCGCGTGCTTATCTCTGGCGCATCGGGCGGTGTGGGTTCGGCAGCGATTCAATTGGCGAAAGCGCGCGGTGCCTACGTGATTGCAATTACCAGCCCAAGCAAGAATGAACAGTTACTTGAATTAGGTGCTGATGAAGTGGTTGCTCGTGATGCTGATTTGGTGGAAGCATTAGGTGTAAACAGTGTGCATGTGGTTATCGATTTGGTTGCCGGTGACAAGTGGCCAGAGTTTCTTGACGTTCTAAAACCGCATGGTCGTTATGCTGTATCAGGGGCGATTGGTGGTGCGATGGTCGAGCTTGATGTTCGTACTCTGTACCTGAAAGACCTTAGCTTTTTCGGCTGCACGGTTTTAGAACCGCAAGTATTCCAAAACCTGGTTAATCGTATTGAGAAACAGCAGATCGGCGCAATTGTCGCGGAGTCTTTCCCATTGGCTGATATCCATACTGCACAAGACGAGTTCTTGAAGAAAAAACACGTAGGCAAGATCGTATTAGAAGTGGCTGAGCGCTAGTTTTAGTCAGTTTCACGATTTAGATTGATGGAAGAGCGAGAAAGCTTTATTTGCTCGCTCTTTTTGTTTCTGGCGAATGCTTGGGGCTTGGTCTAACAAATCGTTGAGTAACAGATCCTATACAGCTGAAAGATTAATGATTCATTTATCACTGTATGGTTTATGAGTTGCCTGTGCGATAATCACCGCCGTTATATATCCCGATTTATGTTGTATTCATCTAGGAGCCGTATTGATGTTTAAAAGGGTATTACAGGCACTATTTTCCCCTTTCGTTGCTAATCAAAGTAAGCAACGTTATTCTTCAAAAAGTGCCTCCCAACAAGCTATCTCTCAACAAGCTATCTCCCAACAAAGGACCTCTGAGCAGGAAAGTGTTAAAGCAGAGCAAGTCACGCCTCGCTCTTCAATCTTTATGCCGCCTTCGTCTGCTCAGCCATCATCATTAATTGTCGATAAAACGATAAGCCTTCACGATGGAGAGTTCCTTGATTATCTGTTTGGAGAATCACGCCTAAGAACAGAGTCTGACCCCTTTTGTGACTTTGTGGCTTGCCAAATCGAACGCTTGATTCGTTCTCCGAAAGCGCTGCTTAATGAGTTGCCTGTAATGCCTGCCTCTGTCACCACATTAATGGGTGAACTACAGAACGACGAGTTTGATGTCGAGGCTCTGTTAAGGGTGATTGAGCGTGAGCCAAGCATGGCAGCCGATGTGATTAAACTGGCTAACAGTGCCTTCTATAAGCGCAGTGAAAAACAAGTTACCGACTTAAAAACCGCTTTCCTAAACATGGGTTCACAAGGGCTAATTGAAGGCGTGGTGAACTCTTACATGAAGAACTTTACGCCGGGCAATAACATTTACTGGCGTCATTTCGGTGAGAAAATTTGGAATCACAGCATCCAAACCGCGTCTTTTTCTAAGGAGTTGATGAAAGAGTCGCAAGCTCAAGAAGACCAAGCCACAGCCTACTTTGTTGGGTTGATTCGTAACCTAGGCAAGATGATCATCTTCCAAATGATGGTAGAAGCCTTCAAACATGTAGACCCTTCTGTTCCGCCGAATTCGTTGGCACTGAAGCGTTTGATGAACAGTTACTCTATTCGTTTGACCTACACCATTGCCAAGTTTTGGGAAATGCCGGAATCGGTGCTGACGGTTATTGGATACCAAGAGTCGAGCCGATACGAATGCACACCGCTTGGCCAAGCCGTGTTTGAGGCCAACTACCTAAGTGAGCTGAAATACTTATTGGAAGAGCAGGTGATTGATACTGAGCAGTTTAAAGCGCGATGCAAAGAAACACTGATGTCACCAGCGGCATTCAAAGTGGCTAACCGCATCTATAAAGAGTCTGAACTAGCATTGGCAGGATAAGCTGGTGGCCTAGGGCTTTGATACCTAGGAGTTGATGCTTAGCCATGTTAATTCTAGACACTGTTTTTCAGCAGTAGATTGTAAATGGTCTTACGAATCAGTAAGACCATTTTTGTTTTTGGCTGACTGTATTTAGTTTTGAATTGATCGCAACAGCGGTTTAGGGGATTTCAGTCAGTTCCTGCTTTAAGCTATCGATCTTGCGCAGTTCCTTGTCGATCTTATGTTGGTACTTTTGGACCTTATCGGCTTTGTCGTCTTGTTTGGCTTCTTCTAAGTCGGCTCTGTACTCGGCCAAATCTTCCTCATTGGATGCGATTTTTTCACGGAGTTCGTCTTTCAAACCTTCATTGGTGCAGTTCTCTTTCGCAGCTTTCAAAGCTGTAGTCAATCGCTCGACTTTGTATTGATTGTCGTACTGTTCCGCTTTCTTTATTTGGTATTCGATCTCACAGAACTTCTTCTCACAACCTGTGAGCGCGTCGCATTCAGTGCTTGCCATGCTGTTAAATGAAAATGCACAGAGAAACAGTATTGAGCCTTTTAGATGTCGATTCATGATTTACCTTCTAATGGGTCTATTGAATTTGAGTCGAGTTTCCATCGTAATCTAACACTCCCGTTGTTTGCTATTGGCATAGGAGTGTTAAAGATAAGTCTTTGTGCCTAATGATTTATCACTATCAAGGAGAGGTTCAGATATGACTAATCCATACCTTTTTGAGGTCGCACCAACCGAATCCATTCACTTGAGCTCCTTGTATCTTTTCTGATACCTCCAAGTTAAATGCCTCCTGTTTGAGTTCAACCACAATCCCGGTTTCATCGAGCCAATGTCTAAGTTCTAACAGCCTATTCATTGCTCGATCGATGTCTGGCTCGCGTCGAATTGAGGTTATCCCTTTCTCAATCGTATTTAGTGTCTCTGCGGCTAGAGATAAGTATTCAAAAGGGAAACGAGTAAAGAAACTTAACCATGAGGAGAAGGTGTCGTTTTCATCAATAATGCTGCACAGCGTAATGTCTTTGGGCGCTGTGTAATGCCCATATTCGACACTGGTTTTTTGATCGCCAGATACAGACAATTGCTCGAAAAGTGCTTGGCATTCAGAGGTGTCTTCAACGGTGAACTCACGAGTGGTTTTCGACAATTTCGGGTTTTGAATCTTAAAGAAGGTTGACCCGCAATCTTGTAGAGCTGAATCGCTCACTCCACTCACCGTGACCGTTTTCTCTGGCATTTTGACGCACACTTGGTTTTGCGCACATGCCTTAGTTTGTGACCATTCAGGATAAACCCAAAGCTCGACTCGATTGAGAATCGGTGTGCTGTGTGAATAGGCGTTGTTGCGGTTTAACCTCAGCATCTTGCTTGAGAATATCTCCAACGCGAAAGCGCCTGAGCCAATTAGCTTATCGTCTGATGTGTGCTGAAATATTGAAGCCTCTGCTCTAGCCAGTAATCGAGGCAAATGCCAATCAGGATCATCCAGAGTCACTTTTATCACATCGCCAGTGACAGCCGACACGTCAACAATATGTTGATAGCATCGACGCCAGAGTTTGCTATTAGAGAGTGAGGAGAGACAGCGTACTATGTCTTGGACTTCAAGCGTGCGACCGTTATGGAATTGAACACCATTACGAACTTGGAAATGCCAAACGGTAGCATCTTCGTTAGACTGCCAATGATAAGCCAAATCACCGCTCAACTTGCCTTGTTGAATTGCAGTGAGGCGTTGGCAAATCTGCATCACTAAGAAACGTTCAGTACGCCTTAGCACACGCTGAGGGTGGAGTGCTTCAAGTTCTCGGTGAAAGGGAACATACGCGACGTTCTGTGTTGAATGGTTGTTGCTGCTCAGAAAGGCTTGCAACTCAGTACCAGCGTTGCGGCCATTGAAGCTTAAGGTGTTAAACACCTGCTCAATATGGCCTGAATCTGCTTGGCTTTGGGCGTATTGGTAACAGGCTTCCATCGGCTCAATAAGACACGTAAGCTGCGCCTTTTTGTTGCGCCCCGAACTGGCTTGCCATTCAATCCAGCCTTGCGCTGTCATTGCTTTTAATAAGGTTTGAACGTGACGTTCACTCACATGCAGTAACGCTGCCAATTGGCTGACTTGGCAGCGCGATATTCCAGGCCCAAAAGCCTGAAATATCTTTTCATACAGTTCAAGCTTGCGCTTAAGGTTGCCCAATTCGAAGTCCTAAAGGTTAGGTTGAGTTAAATGTTGGTAGCCTGCATCAATGAGTGCTTTCTCCATGGTATCCAGCACCTGAGCACTTACCTCTGAGCTTAGAATATCAGACTGCGTTTTTCCCTCTAGCACCAGCTGTGAGAAGTGTTCGATTTGATATTCGAACCCATTGCCTTGAATTGGGTGCTCAATGGTGAAGGTGTCATTCTGATATTCGACTTCAATGTAGGCTGGGTTCCACCATTTTTCTTGAATCGTGATGGTGATATCTGGTCCAGTTAATCGAGCTGAGCGTGGAAGATCGCGCACTGTCGATGCTGAGATGGTGGCTTTGATCTCGCCAGAGAACTGAAAGCAGGAATCGGTATCAACGTTAGAACCCTCATAAAGGCTCGACATCTCTGCTTGAGGGCTGGAAGGTGTAACTCCAAGCGTGCGGCACAAATCGTAGAAAAACCACAGTCCGTAGACGCCAACATCCAGCGTTGCCCCACCTGCTAAGTTCGGGTTAAAGATAAACAAATCGGGATCATAATTGTGATGGTTACCAAAGCTGGCTTCTATCGAATCAATCTTAATTTTGTTGTTGGCTAAGAATGACGTGAGTTCACGATAAGCAGGGAACACGACGGTCTTCATCGCTTCAAGCAGCATCACACCATTTTGCTCTGCAAGGACTTTCATCTCTAGCCAATCACCGAGGTTGGTGAAAGCAGGCTTTTCTACCAGTACGTGTTTTTTATGACTTAGAAACAGTTCAGCTAAAGGCTTGTGGTAAGGATGAACCGTGGCGATGTATACCGCTTCAACGTCTGGATCTTGAGCCATGGCTTCATAAGATCCATAAGCCTTGTCGCAACCAAATTTATCAGCAAACACAGTAGCTCTTGAGTGATCTCGTGCTGACACTGCGTAGAGTTCGCCATGTGAGCAATGCTCGGTGAGTGCAGTCGCAAAGCGGTTAGCGATGTTACCTAGTCCAGCGATGCCCCATTTAATCTTGCGTTGCGTGTTGCTCATTACTTACTCCAAATCTTTTCTTTGTAATAAGTGTACTTAGAGTTGCCCAATACAAATAGAGAACAGATTTCTCAACCTGTTCTCTATTTTTAATAAGCTTGCTCTAGCCGTGCATGACTAGCCGTGTATCGAATGCTTCCAGTCAGCCAAGGCCTGAATGTGTTTTGGCCCAATACCACAGCAACCACCGACAATATTGGCACCCAATGCGTGCCAGCGTTTTGCGTAAGCTAAGTAACCTTGGCCATCTAACTCGCGCATCTCTTGAAGCATGTCATTCGCTTCATGTTCGCTGCTGATGGGAGCAAAGTTGTTTGCATAGACACCGATGTCTAGGTCGCAGCCTAACTCATCAATTACTTGTTTAGCATCGATGATGGCTTGGTCCATTACTTCCGGTACCGAGCAATTAAACATAATGCCTTTCGCGTTTGATTGGCAGGCCAATTTGATGGCGTCTGTTACGCTCTCACCAGAACGAATGTTGGCAGAGTCGCCCTTGGTGTCTTCTAAACTAAAAGCGTAGTAGCACGGCTTGTTTGATTGCTTAAGTACCGTATGAATGGATTCGAATTCTTGCAGGCTACAGATGGTTTCGGCGATCCAAAGGTCGATGTTTGGATCTTGTGCATCGTAAAGGGTTTGAATGATTGGCGCCGCTTCTTCTACCTTGAACAAGTCTGGTCGGTAGCTGCCAAACGGTGGCGGAATCGCACCTGCAACTTTAACTGTGTGAGTTGCACTGTCAGCGACTGCTTTAGCCAGTTCGCCAGAAAGCTTTGCTAGCTCAGAGCCTCGTTGCACGAACAGCTCTTCACCCAAGTGAAAAGGGACACACGCATAGCTGTTTGTTATCAGGATTTCAGCACCTGCATCGATAAAGTTTTGATGCGCTTGGCTGACAAATTCAGGCGCTTCAATTAGCGCTTGAGCGCTCCAAAGAGGCTGTGAGAATGGCGCGCCAATTTCTTTGAGTTCTCGACCCATGCCACCATCAAGTATGGTTAGTGCTTTCATATTCAATACTATCTAAACAATTGCTGAAGTTCTGCCGTCACCATATCAGACAACCTTGTTAGACAGAAGCTACAAGACCCTGTGTTATCGAGAAAAGGTGTCGGACTGTTTTGGAGATGGCCACGGCATAATTTAGATCGTTCTTTGCCAATAATGTACACCACCACACGCATCAATACCTATACGCATGATTAGCATATTTGCTATTTTAGTCAGTAGCTTAGAGTGGGTTACTGACTTATGAAGTATGACCGTACTATTTTGGTCATCGGCATGAAGGCTAAAGTGGTTTTTAGCTAAGTCGATACCGCAGAAATAAGAATAATCAGATATGGTGCCTCCGATGCATTTAAGTACCACATAATTGTGGTAGAACCTCGGAAGGGGAGAGTTATGAGTAATATTTATAGTTGGAAAGAAAAATCACCGTTGCCGGAAGCTTTTGGGCAAAGGTATATTGCCTATGAAGAAAATGTAGACACCTTAATTGATCTATTTGTTAATGCTTATTCAGCCATAAGGACTTACCATTTATGTAGGCCGATGAACGAAGGTAGCTATAAAAATCATGGTATTAAGGTTGGTAGTACTGAGCTCTTAATTAATAATGCTAGTGAGATATTAACTGAATTAAATATAAGCATATCTAAAAACGCAATTACTAACGTTTTAAATGGACTCGATTATAGTTCTGGGTGTCTTTATTTAGCATTAGATGATGAATTCATGCTCGAATTTGCAGGCCATTATGCAATTTATGGTAGTGAGAGGTTAATCGCGGTATTTGAACGTTTAGGTATTTCTAAAGATCAGTTAGCAAGTGTTGGCTGGCCAACAATCATTAGCATTAACCTGCCAATTGAAGCGATCAATTTTGATGACTTGCGTAATTTTATTATTGATATTAATAACTCAATAATTGATGGCGATCAGATGATCGATTTTGCTTTTTTGCAAGAGACATGTATTTCAGCTAGTTTAATTTGTCGATTCGAGTATCCAGCAGAAATAGTAAATAGGCATGATGCCGGTAGAATCTATCGAGTATGCAACTAATAATCGCATCAACACGATTTGCTACATTCGGTACTCTAGGTTTCTAAGTGGTATATTTGGGCTTATCTATATGGTAGAGAAGGTGTTATGCAGGAGTTAGTTGCCAGAGGAAGTAATCAATCCATAGGGAACTTTTGTTTCTGGTGGAGCACGCGCATAATTCGGATAATGTCGTCTTCGATCCAATAGGAGACGATCATCGAAATCTCAGGAATTATAAGTAATCGTCCACGAATGCCGTCTCTCTGTACACCCATTAGAGGCTGTTCAAGTAAGTTTTCTACTTTTGTTTCAATGAGGTTGTCTGCGTTCTCTGCCGCATCAGGGTTGAAGTCATAGATAAACTCAAAGATCCTTTCACGATCATTGAGTGACTCTTCTTCCCATAAAATCATTGCTTACCTCGATTACGGATTCTGGCTTTGCGTTCTTCCATTCGAGATTTAGCCGTTTGGTGTTCAACGAAAACGGATGTTCCTGAGTCAAACTTCTCAAATGCTAGGTTTACTTGTTCAGTTAGCCATGCATCGTGAGATAATGTTTGTCTTTGTTGCTCAGCGAGTTGTTCAGTAAGCTCACGGCAAGCACCACTCAGCGTACGGCCTTGGCTCTCAGCCATCTGTTGAGCTAGGCGTTTTGTTTCTTCATCAACACGAAATTGAATTCTAGTGTCCATGATGTATTCCTTTATTAGTGTGTGTACAAATGTTAGCACTAGCCTCTGAGATGGGCAACTAACAAACACTATGGCGCCATTAACTAACTTTTAGCGCTGTTTCCATCCCCTATACTCTTATCTATCATCAACCATTTCAGAACGTGAAATGATTGGTCACCACAATCTGTAGAGGAAAAGTGCATTGAAGTTAACAAATAAACTCGTACGTTACCCGCACATTGATGTTGATCGTGCGTTTGAAAAAGAAGATGAGCTATTACAGCAAATACAGGCTGGTGAGATTGGACAAGCCTTAATGCTCTGGCAAGCAAAAACGCCGACACTTGTCTTGCCTGGAGGTAAAAAGTGGCCAGTGACGGCAGAGTCTAGAAAGCAACTCGAGTCACAAGGTTGGCAACTCTCTTCGCGTAAAACGGGTGGCGCTCCCGTTCCCCAATTGCCGGGAATCATTAACCTATCTCACATTTACCATTGGCCTCGTGATGAAGCTTACAACATCCAAAAAGCGTATTTACATCTGTGCCATGTCTTAACCCTGTTTTTTAAAGAGTTAGGCGTTGATGTAGATGTGCACGCAACCCCCGGTTCTTATTGTGATGGCGACTACAACCTCAATATCAATAAGCAAAAAATAGTGGGTACTGCTCAGCGTGTTTTGTTGAAACGAGGAGGCGGTCAAATCGTACTTTCACAAGCTTGTATTCTATTAGATGTCGACTTAGAGAACATCGTTGCGCCCGTGAACTTTTACAATCAAATTTGCGGCAACCCAACCGTTGTAGAACCACACGTCCATACTCTGTTGTCTGCGCATGTGACACCCCTGCCCGACGTAGACTCACTCTTTCAGCAGTTAAGCCAAGCCTTTATTAAGCACGCATAGTGCGAGTCTACTTTAAACTCTATACGAACTAGTTGGGGGACGAAAAATTCCAAAACTATGTATTGTTGAGAACGAATGGGTTGAAGTTGAGGGAGCGGAAACTTTATAATGTTACTTGTAACATAATAAAGAGTTCAAATAGTTATGACAGAGCAGCACAAGAAAACTCGAACCACACTTCAAGATGTGGCAGACAAAGTAGGCGTCACTAAGATGACCGTCTCTCGTTACATGCGTAACCCCGATTCAGTTGCAGCCAAAACTCGTGTGAAAATTGCTGCGGTTATTGAAGAAATGGGATATATCGAAAACAAAGCGCCAGCCATGCTCTCGAAGTCGTCAAGTAAAGCGATCGGTATCTTGCTCCCTTCTTTATCAAATCAAATCTTTGCTGCGTTTGTTCAAGGTATCGAAACGGTTACCAAAGAGAACGGCTACGAGACGTTGCTCGCTCACTTTAGCTATGATGCTGTGGAAGAAGAGGAAAAAATTGCTTCGCTGCTTTCGTATCAAGTTGATGGGTTGATATTGACGGAAAGCCACCACACCCCTCGCACGTTACAGATGATCAATAATTCAGGTGTTTCTGTTGTTGAAACGATGGAACTACCAACACATCCGATTGATATGGTTGTCGGCTTAGACCACATCGATGCTTCTTATCACGTCGTGAAGCGAATGATTGAAGCTGGTAAGCGCTCTATTGCTTACTTTGGCGCTCGATTGGATGCGCGAACTAAGCTGCGTTTGCAAGGCTATGACAAAGCGATGCATGAGGCTGGATTAGAGCCTAAGCACGTATTGACTGAACAGCACTCAAACTTCTCTTTGGCTGAGGAGCTGCTTGATCGTGCTCTTGCGGATTACCCAGATCTAGATGGTGTGTTCTGCACCAATGATGACATCGCGATAGGTACCTTGCTCATTGCCCAGCAACGTGGAATTCAAGTGCCGCAACAGCTATCTGTGGTGGGCTATAACGCGTTAGATATCGGTCAAACGATATGCCCAAAACTGACCAGTGTGGATACGCCACGTTATGAAATAGGTAAGAAAAGTGCCGAGCTAGTGCTTGCCCGATTGAAAGGTGAGCCAGTCGCGGAAACGGTAGTGGATATGGGCTATCGCATCACTGATGGCGAAAGCGTTTAACCAAGTATCGTGGAAACCGAAAGGGGCATCGAAATGATGCCCCTTTTGCTTTTACATTTAAGCGATAACAAAGCTAGACGATAAAACTCGCCCCTTGTTCTGCACTCGAAACGCTTTGGCGCATCACGCTAAATAGGTTGCGCCCCATGGTTTGTTGGTTGGCGTCTACCTCAAACACTCTCGCTTGGCGAGACTGCATGTCGTTGAGGTTATTGAGTTCACCACTCGCACAATCTAAGCGCAGGATATCACCTTCGCGAATAAGCCCAATGGCTCCGCCTCGAATAGCCTCCGGAGAGACATGAATCGCAGACGGGATTTTCCCTGAGGCTCCGGAAAGGCGACCATCTGTAACGAGAGCCACTTTAAAACCTTGCTTTTGTATGTTGCCTAGAATCGGCATGAGCTTGTGCAATTCAGGCATACCGTTCGCTGCTGGGCCATTGTTTATCACCACAACAATGCAATCTTTGTTGAGTTCACCTCGTTGATACGCAGCTTCTACCTTATGTTGGCAATCAAAAACTACCGCAGGCGCTTGGATTACACGTTGCTCTTCTGCAACAGCTGACACCTTAATCACTGCCTTGCCAAGGTTCCCTGAAAGGACGCGCGTTCCGCCTGTGCTTTGGAATACTTGTTCTGGACCTGCAATTACCTCTGCGTCTGCTGACTGCTCGCATTTTTTCCAAGTTAGCTTTCCATTTTCCAGCTCTGGAATACTCATTTGATCTTCAAATGAGCCAAAGGTCGGTGTGACATCTTGGTGTAGTAAGTTGGCTTGATCTAAACGGCGCAACAGAGCGGGTACTCCTCCTGCTGCTTGGAATGCATTCATATCTGCAGGCCCGTTAGGATAAACTCGAGCAAGTAAAGGCACCACATCGGATAGATCGCTGATGTCTTGCCAAGTCAGAATAAATCCTGCTGCGCGTGCTACCGCGACCATGTGAATGCTGTGGTTGGTACTGCCACCTGATGCGAGTAGGGCAACAATGCCATTGATTAAGCTTTTAGCGGTAAAGACTTCAGAAAGTGGACGGAAATTTGAAGCTTGTTGTGTCATCGAGGCGATTTCAATGGCGGCATGCTGAGTCAGTGATGCGCGCAATTCAGAGTAAGGGTGAATAAACGCAGAGCCCGGTAGCATCAGCCCCATCGCTTCAAACACCAGCTGATTGGTATTAGCTGTGCCGTAAAAAGTGCAGGTGCCCGCTGAGTGATAAGCGTTGCACTCCATATCCAGTAAGGCATTTTTACCTACTTTACCTGCAGCATACTCTTGGCGGACGTGTACTTTCTCATCATTGCTGATGCCCGTTGCCATCAAGCCTGCCGGGACAAAGGCGGTTGGTAGGTGTGCAAAAGAGAGCGCGCCCATCAATTGTCCTGGAGCTATCTTGTCACAAATACCGAGTAACAGGGTCGAATCAAATACGTTGTGACTAAGCGAAAGAGCCGTCGATTGAGCAATTAAATCCCTTGAAAACAAAGATATATCCATTCCTGGTTGCCCTTGAGTTACCCCGTCGCACATCGCGGGAACGCAGCCTGCTACTTGAGACGTGTGGCCGAACTTAGCTAACGCCTTTTTGATCTGATCAGGATAGTGCTGATAAGGCTGGTGGGCGCTTAACATATCGTTGTAAGAGCTGATTAACGCCACATTAGATTTAGTCAGATCTAGGATGGATCGTTTCTCATCGGAACAAGAAGCCGCGACAGCGTGAGCCAAGTTGCCGCAAGAAAGCCCTTTGCCACCTTTGCCTGCAGAGGCTTGGTGCTGGGTTCGGTTTAGAAACGCTTCACGAGTCTCTTTGCTTCGTTCAATTAATCGTTGAGTCACCGCTTGGATGGTTGGAAGGGTCATGCTGTTTCTGCCTCATCAGTCATTGAAAGCACAATCGCAGCACAGTCCACAACGTCATCAATATCGCCATCAATGCTGATTACAACCGTATCTGGTTCGTGATCGGGTCTTTCTAATGTTTCGAATTGGCTTTTAATCATGTTCTCTTTCATGAAGTGACCTTGGCGCTGACGCATTCGATGCAAGATCAGGTCTACATCGCCATCTAAAAAGAGAAAGGTGAGGTTTTTGTTCCCTTCGCGAATTTGGTCCCGGTACTTCTTCTTCAACGCAGAACACACAATAATGCCGTGCTCATTTTTACTTTCTAGGCTGTACGCTGCATCACGAACACGTTCCAACCATGGAATGCGATCATCATCATTAAGAGGTTGGCCCGACGCCATTTTTTGAATGTTTGCTCGAGGATGAAGGTCGTCACCATCAATAAACTTACGCCCAAGTTTTTTTGCCAACTGCTCGCCTATCGTGCTTTTCCCACAAGCACTGACACCCATGACGATGACACTACTACCAGCCATAACTCAATCCTCTTAACAAATTTGCGCGTGATCTCAATTTTGAACATCGCTTGTAAATATGGCTTTATCTTATAAGTGTTATCGGTAACATGTTACCGGTAACTTAAGGAAGTGTGATGAAGGACACAAAACAACAATTCACAACAATTGTGATTGTTTTTGCATCCTACTGACTGAAAATTAGTCACATCTCACTATATTCGCGTTTAAAAATCACTGGAAAGAGATCTTTGGGGGATAAAATGGCCAACGATTACCGCGCAATTGCGAAATCTGTTGTTGAGCATCTTGGGGGCAAGACAAATGTGGCTGCCCTAACACACTGTATGACTCGACTACGATTCGTTTTACACAGCCAAGATGGCGTCGATATCAACAAACTAAAAGCACTGAAAGGTGTGATGGGTGTTGTTGATAATGGAGACAAAGTACAAGTTATCATTGGTAACGAGGTATCGTATGCATACAAAGAAGTGATGGCGCTTTGTGAGCTATCCACTGTATCTGAGTCAGAGGTTCCTGCTAAAAAAGAGAAGCTAACGGCTAAGTCAATTGGTGCGAAAATGTTGGATGCACTGGTTGGCACCATGTCGCCTCTTATCCCTGCAATCATTGGCGCTTCAATGGTCAAACTGCTCGCCATGGTACTTGAGATGCTGGGTTGGGTTGAGCCAAATGCGCCAACTTTGATTATCTTGAAAGCGATTGGTGATGGTGCTTTCTTCTTCCTACCGGTTATGGTTGCCGCTTCTGCATCGATCAAATTCAAGACCAATATGTCTCTTTCCATTGCGATTGCCGGTGTCTTGATCCACCCGAACTTTATGGAATTGATGGCGCAAGCTGCAGAAGGCAAGCACGTTGATTTCTTCGGTATCCCAATCACGTCAGTAAAATACACCTACACGGTTATTCCTGTACTTGTGATGACTTGGGCTCTTTCTTACATAGAACGTTGGGTAGATAGCATTACCCCTGCTGTGACTAAAAACTTCCTGAAACCTATGTTGATCGTATTGATTGCAGCTCCGGTTGCTATCGTACTTATCGGCCCATTTGGTATTTGGGTAGGTACTGCACTTTCAGCGCTTGTTTACACAATTCATGAAACGCTAGGTTGGTTGTCGGTTGCTATCATGGGTGCATTATGGCCACTACTTGTTTTGACTGGCATGCACCGCGTGTTTACACCAACGATTATTCAAACGATTGCTGAAACAGGTCGTGAAGGTATGGTTATGCCTTCAGAGATCGGTGCCAACCTTGGTATGGGTGGCGCGTGTCTAGCTGTTGCTTACAAAACTAAAAACAGCGCACTAAAGCAGACGTCATTAGCCGCGGGTGCTTCAGCTATCTTCGCAGGTATCTCTGAGCCTGCATTGTACGGTGTGCTTGTGCGTCTGAAACGCCCACTTATCGCAACAATGATTACTGGTTTCATCGTCGGTGCATTAGCGGGTATGGGTGGCCTTGCGAGTCACTCGATGGCAGCGCCAAGCTTGTTTACGAGCGTTCAGTTCTTCGATGTGAATGACCCGATGAGTATCGTTTGGGTGTTCGGGCTTATCGCATTGTCTATTGTGCTGTCATTTGTTCTAACTCTAGTTCTAGGCTTTGAAGATGTTCCAGAAGATGATGCCGATGAGAAAGCAACGTCAGAGCCAGCAAAGAAAGAAACTGGCAAGGCAGAAGACAAGCCGACAGTAGTGTCCGCGTCTTAATTAGAATTGATTAATTTATTCAGTCACCTTACTTCATCGTAAGGTGACTTTTATTGTTTCCGAGGTATTCGATGTCAAACATTCAATTTCCCGAAGATTTCTTGTGGGGTGGCGCTATTGCCGCAAACCAGTCTGAAGGCGCTCACTTAGCGGGTGGTAAAGGCCTTACAACCGTAGATATGATTCCTTACGGTGAGAACCGTATGTCAATTAAGCTTGGTCAGGTTGATAAGGTGGCGCTCAGCGAAGACGAGTTCTACCCAAGCCATAATGCGATAGACTTTTATCACCGTTACAAAGAAGACATCGCCTTACTGGCAGAGATGGGATTTAAAGTGTTCCGCGTATCAATCGCATGGAGCCGAATCTTTCCAAAAGGTGATGAGCTAGAGCCGAACCAAGCTGGCTTAGATTTTTACCGTGGTGTTTTTGAAGAGTGTAAGAAATACGGTATTGAGCCGCTCGTTACCTTGTGCCATTTCGATGTGCCAATGCACTTGGTTAATGAGTATGGCTCGTGGCGTAATCGTAAGATGATTGAGTTCTTTGGCCGTTACGCGAGAACCTGTTTCGAGAACTACAAAGGCTTGGTGAAATGCTGGCTAACCTTTAATGAAATTAATATCTTACTGGCAAGCCCATTCTCTGGTGCTGGATTGTTGTTCCAAGAAGGCGAAAATCACGACCAAGTGAAATATCAAGCTGCCCACCATGAGCTAGTAGCAAGCGCTCTGGTAACAAAGATTGCCCATGAAGTTGATGAGCAAAACCAAGTGGGTTGTATGCTGGCAGGCGGTAACTTCTATCCATATTCATGTAAGCCAGAAGATGTGCTTATGGCGATGGAGAAAGATCGCGAGAACCTGTTCTTTATCGATGTTCAATCGCGTGGTTACTACCCATCTTATGCTCAAAAAGTTTTTGATAACAAAGGTGTGGTACTAGAGACACAAGAAGAAGATTTCGAGATCCTGAAAAATACTGTCGATTTCATCTCTTTCAGTTACTACGCTTCACGTTGCGCTTCTGCTGATATGAATGCAGGGAATACGAGTGCAGCGAACGTCGTTAAGTCAATAAAAAATCCTCATCTGCCGGCAAGTGATTGGGGATGGGTGATCGACCCTACTGGTCTTCGTATCACGATGAATACCCTATATGATCGTTACCAGAAACCGCTTTTCTTGGTTGAGAATGGCTTAGGCGCTCGTGACACGTTAGATGACAAGGGTGAGGTGAACGATGACTACCGTATCGATTATCTCCGTCAGCACATTGTTGCGATGCATGAAGCAATGGAAGATGGCGTGCCACTGATGGGCTATACGCCTTGGGGTTGTATTGATTTGGTCGCAGCGTCGACAGGGGAAATGAGTAAGCGTTACGGTTTCATTTATGTAGACAGAGACAACCTAGGTAATGGTACGTTAAATCGTATTCCTAAAAAGTCGTTCCATTGGTACAAAAAAGTGATCGCAAGCAACGGCAGCGACTTGTCTTAATTGGTCTGTTTGATAGTGAGAGAAATGAATAATGAAAACAATTGAACAGCGACTCAGAGACACTCGAATTGTTCCTGTTATCGCCATTAATGACGTTGCCCAAGCGGTACCTCTTGCCAAAGTACTGGTTGAAAATGGTTTACCTTGCGCAGAAGTGACGTTTCGTACTGAAGCGGCAGCAGAGTCGATTCGTTTGATGCGTGAAGCCTACCCTGAGTTATTGATTGGCGCTGGCACTGTATTAACAACAGAGCAGGTGGATATTGCGATTGACGTGGGTGTTGATTTTATTGTGAGCCCTGGCTTAAATCCAACAACGGTAAAATATTGTCAGCAGCGTGGCGTTGTGATTGTACCTGGGGTTAACAATCCGAGCCTAGTCGAGCAAGCAATGGAAATGGGGCTTAAAACACTTAAGTTCTTTCCTGCAGAGCCATCAGGTGGTGTTTCCATGTTGAAAGCATTTACGGCTGTTTATCCAGTTAACTTTATGCCGACAGGTGGCGTGAGCCCAGCTAACGTAGATTCTTACTTAGCGCTAAAATCAGTCGTTGCCTGCGGTGGAACTTGGATGGTTCCTACCGACAAAATGGATAAGGGTGATTGGGATGGAATTGCTGAATTAGTTAGAGCGATCGGCTCAAGATAGTTCGGTAGATAGCGTCATAGATAAAATATGAAAGGGCCAGTTGATACTGGCCCTTTTTGTGGCTGCTCTAAATGACTTAAAGGTACTGGTTACCAAGCAAAAGTCTGGATCACGTTCTGTTTGGTGATCGGGTTATGCGCAATGTCTTGGTTAATCTTATCAAGAAACGGCTTGCGAGCTTGCGGCAACATGCCACGCATTGGTGAAATGTTGTTGCCATGGTCGCCCCAGTAGTAGCAATCGAAGTCTTCTAGGTTTTCGAGTAAGTACTTCTCTTCTTCCAGAATTTGTAATGGCGTTGGTAAAACAAATTCGCCACGGTTAACTTCTTGTTCTAATACCGACCCAGGTTGAACCGCCAAAGCCATAGGTGCAATCGCATCTGGCTGCATGATGTTCAGCAGGCTGGTGGTATTGATCGCATGCTCTCTAGAGCGCTCTTTGCCACCAAGACCAAAGATAAATGAAGCCAATACTTTTATGTCTGCTTCACGAGCTAGGTTCATACCTTCAATCGCATGCTCACGTGTCATACGCTTCTTAATACGTTCAAGCACAATTGGGTCTCCGGACTCCAAACCTGAATACGCCATGCTTAAACCTGCTGATTTAATCTCTTTCAGTTCAGACAAGCTCTTGCGACGGAAGTCATTGAAACCTGAGTACAGCGAAATATTCTTGATCTCTGGGAAGGTGATTTTGATGTAATCCAGAATCGAAATCAGCATCTCGGTTCGGATTGCCATCACGTTACCATCGACTAAAAAGATAGACTCTACATGCGGGTAGATCTTTCTTGCTGCATCAATATCTTCAAAGATGTCTTTGATGTCTCTTACTTTGAAACGCTTATCATCAAACATCGTGCAGAAGGTACATTGGTTATTGCTGCAGCCTAATGTTGTCTGGATGAGTACGCTCTCTGCTTCCATCCAAGGACGATAAACTTTGCCTTCAAAACGCATAAATGCTCCTCGGCCTTAGCCTGTATTGTTTCGACGGGGACAAGTCTAACAATCTGCATCTTGGGTGATAATTGGGCAAAGCAGGGAATCAGTATTAAAGAAATTTTAATAATCGAATAAGCACACAATTCTTTATTGAAATGGAAGAACTGTGTGCTCGGATTCGGTGGTGTTCGAGGCTATTTGTTGGGGGCTATCTACTAATGTGTTAGCGGAGCATTACGAGTGCGCTACGCACAACTTCTCTTCGAGTAATTGGTCAAGCACCGCGACCAGTTGCCGGTTTTTGGCAGGATCTAAAGCATCAGCGTGAGGGTCTTTGAATAACCCAGAATCATTGTCAAAATATTTCCCAGAAGCGTTGGCAAATTCTTCTGACAGTGCAGCACGACAAAGAATATCTGCACCAATCGCCAGATCGTTACCATCAACGCCATAAGCATCTTTTACTAACTTACTGCCGAGAAAAGAGGCTGGGTTCACAGGGATAACGGAGGGGCCATTCTCTAATCGAGAGTTAGATAAGGAGTTGGCTAATTCGATAGACCACATCGTTAGTGCGAGCTTACTTTGGGCGTAAACCGGGCCATCCAGTTCGCCTGCATTTGGGCTGGTTAGCGCGTCTAAATCTACGGATGATTGGGCTGCTGAAGATAGGTTTACGATACGACCTGTCGCATCAAAAAGAGGGAGCAGCTTCTGTGTCAGTAGATAGGGCGCAATGGTGTTGACCACAAAACGCACATCAAGATTATCAGGAGTGGTGACGTCCGACACCTTGTAGACGCCAGCGTTGTTGATGAGTATATCGAGTCGCTTATGGTTGCTTTTGATTTGGGTCGCGAGCTTATCAACATCGGAGAGAGTCGATAGGTCGGCGACGTAGCTTTCGATGATGGCGTTCTTAGACAGGCGAGATAAAGCCGTCACGACTTTATGGACTTTGGCTGGGTTGCGGCCATGAATGAGAACGTGGTGTCCTTGCTGAGTCAGCGCTTTTGCGGTCTCTAAACCAATGCCATCTGTGGCTCCTGTGATCAGAATTATTTTTTGCATTTTTGATCCTTCAAAAAATAGTTTGAACAACGTTATAACAAAGATTAATGACACATAGTTGCATTTGGCTCACAGGCTGAAGACTCAAATGTGAGTCTATGGGACAAAAAATGGCTAATTTGAAGATAAATGGGTCAGCTTTTGGCTGACCCAAATAAGAGAAGTGAACGAGCTATTTGATGTCTTGAACGTTCATAACCAGAGTTTCCCAGTTACGTTGGTTTTCGATATCGTGCTCTAAGCCTTGTTCATCGGCAATTTGGAAACGCTTAACCGCTGGGGTTTTGCTGGTTGCTTGGTACAGCCAGTATGCTTCCGCTTTTAGTGCTTCTTCGATAGGCTTGTCGATGGATTCGTACACCGCTTGCTTACATGCGTTGATCGATTCAGCAGGGAATTTTGAAATTCGTTTCGCTAGCGTATCAACGTATTCACCGATCTCATCTGGCTCTAACGCCTTGTTGATGGTGCCGTACGCTTCCGCTTCATCTGCGTCAAAGTCTCGAGCACTCAGGATGATTTCGAGTGCGCGACCTAAGCCAACTTGGCGAGCCATACGTTATGCGCCACCACCACAAGGAAGGATGCCCATGCCTACTTCCATTTGCATGAATTTATACTTACCACGGGCAGCGAATCGCATGTCACACGCCAGTGCAAATTCGTGGCCTCCGCCTCGTGCGAATCCTTCAAGTTTGGCAATGGTAGCTTGCGGGAGTTTGCTGATGCGCTCTAACACAGATTGCAGGTCGAGCAGTTTTGCTTCTTCACGAGACACAGCTTCTGTCGACATGTCTTTTAATAAATTGGTGTCGTAGTGACAGACCCAAATTTCAGGGTTTGCTGATTGGAAAACCACAACCTTGATGTCGCGATCGCGCTCCAGTCTCATCGCTAAGCCATTTAAATCGGCAAGCATCTCTTGCCCTTGAACATTCACAGTACCGAAGTCAAAAGTGGCGGTAAGAATCCCATCTTCGGCTTGAGCTTTAAACGTTGTATAACCTTGATATGCCATTTCCATATTCCTTCTGAAAGATTTCATTTCAGCCTATTCGGTGGTGAATGCGGCCTAAATTCAGGCTAGCTAGGGATGCTCAAACCAACAATTAACCATTAAACGAAACACTATTAACGAATTATTAAGAGTGATTCGTTGACTGAAAAATATCTAAAATTCAATGGTTTATTTTGATATTGTTGTTTTGGTGATGCTTACCAATTCGATTGTTAACCAAAACTAAAAACTCATTCAGCCTTTAGCGCTCTTATTATTTCACTCTGGCTTCGTATACTGCTCAACTAGGCCATTAATGCCCCACACAACAGATGAGAGTGAACCGACCTATGTTGATGCGATCCGCGACTTTGAAAACCATTATTGATAAAACGCTGCCCCTGACGTTAGGTGTGTTTGCGATCATGATGGTGCAATTGGTCGACTCGATTTTTATCGGTCAACTAGGGGTGAATGAGCTAGCGGTTCACGGTATTACGTTGCCATTTCAGGCGGCATTTACGGGTGTTCAAGTTGGGATTGGTGTGGCGGCAACGTCTATTATTTCTCAGGCGGTGGGGGCAAAAGAACAGCGAAAATCTACCTCAATCGCCACGCTATCAGTTGGCTTTGGTGTCACTATCATTGCCTTGATTTGTATCGGATTGGTGGTTTTTGGCGACTCTGTTTTTGCATCGTTCGTTAATGATGTGTCTGAGGCGCAATACCAATCTATGTTGTCGATTTTTAATGTGTATTGGCCGCTGTGGTTGTTCAGTGCACTGACTGTCGCAGCGCTTTATTTGGCAACCTGTGTTTATCGAGCGAACGGCGATACCAAAACGACAGGCAGCATGTTTTTAGCTGCCAGTGTGATTAACCTGATTCTCGACCCTATTCTGATCTTTGGCTTGGATATGGGCATTGCAGGCGCAGCAATAGCGTCCAGCATTGGTTACGCATTCGGTGCGATTTACATGTTAGTTAAATCACGTGGTAAAGGGTGGTTTGACTTTAATGGTGCGTGCAATGACCAGATCAGAGGCTATAGCTTTGAGTTAATTAAGACGGTCATTCCTACCACCGCAAATCAGATTTTGCCTGCGGTAAGCGCATTCGTTTCTGTGCTTTTGATTGCTCGAATCGGAACAAGTGAGATGGCTTTTTGGAGCCTGTTAGCACGTGTCGAGAGCTTTATGTTGGTGTTCTCACTTGCTTTGACCATGTCGATTCCTCCAATGATAGGCCGTTACTTAGGTGCGCAGCAGCGATGTAAAATCCCGGAGTTATTGAATACCACCGCTAAATTCCTAGTGATTTTCCACACCGCGATGGCGGCATTATTAGCCATTTTTAGTAGCTGGATTATTCCTGTGATTTCAGAAGAGCAGAGCATTCGAAGCTGGTTTGAAGTGACCTTGCTGTTCATACCATTTAGCTATGGGCCACTGGGGCTTTGCATGTTGGTGGCTTCGGTGTTTAACGCATTGGGTGTGCCTCGCAAAGCGTTGAGTGTGTCCTTCTCTCGTCTGTTTGTGTTCTACATTCCTGCGATATGGCTAGGGGCGCTAACCGGAGATATGATCAATGCGGTTATCGCAGCGACCATCGCCAATGTTTTAGCGGGCGCTTTTGCATGGTTTAAGCTTAATGCCTATATTAAAACTCACATTATTCCTCGTGCCGCTGCAGCCAATAAGCAGTGTGCACTCAGCGCAGGCTAATAAATATTGATGAATATTGAACATCTAAAATTGTTTGTGCGACTCGCATCGACGCACAATATCAGTCAAGCAGGACAAGAGTTGGGCTTGTCGCCTCCGGTTACCAGTATTCATATTGGTAAGCTGGAAGAGAGCCTTGGTGCTCGTCTTGTGCATCGCACCACGCGAAAGGTGTCTCTTACTGAAGAGGGCATGGCCTTTCTCCCTCATGCTAAACAAATTTTGTTGAGTGTGGAGGCGGGTGTTGCGTCGGTCGGAACCGGTAACGAACTGCCAAAAGGTGTATTACGAATATCGGCTCCATCATCGTTTGGTCGAATGCATGTTATGCCCGCGTTGAAAGGCTTCTTAGCTAAGTATCCTGATTTGTCGGTCGATATTTCACTGAGTGATTCAATCGTCGACTTGGTTGATGGTGGTTTCGATGTAGCAATTCGTAACGCTGAACTACAAAACTCAAGTCTGATCGCGCGTAAGCTTTCTACCGACAAACGCATTCTGTGTGCGTCGCCAGAATATTTGGCAGCTCATGGTTATCCTGAAACGCCAGAAGATCTCAAGCAGCATCAATGCATTAATCAAACCGGTTTGGAAGGTTGGACATTCGATACGCCAGAAGGCGATGTCACCATCAAGAAAAAGGGTGCGATTCGCGTCGATCATGGTGAAGCGGTAAGGGATGTGTGTGTTGATGGTTTGGGCATTGCGATGTGCGCGTCATGGATTGCTTACAAACAGCTAGCTGAGGGTACATTGGTCGAGGTGCTGCCAGATTACCCGTTAAAAGATGCAGCTGCGATTTGGGCGGTATACCCAAGTGCTCAATTGCTTGCGCCTAAGGTGCGTGTCTTTATCGATTATTTTGTTCAGTATTATGGTTCGCCATCTTATTGGGACTGTGAAGTAAACGGTCAAACGCAGTAAATCACCCAACTACGATGCAATAAACAAGAAAGCCCCGACCAAAGGTTGGGGCTTGTTTTTATGTTCTTTATAGAACGTTTTTTCTAGCTAACTGCTTGTTGTTTTTATTAGGTTTAATGTATCGGGCGTTTAATGAGCGTGCACAGCAGAATCTTGGTATAGCTCAGCGTCTACTTCTTCGCCTTTATTCGGACGTGGGACAATCTCAAAAGAGGTGTCAGCTTCTGTTAGTGAAGACAACAGCTTGTTCAAAGACGACTTGTCACCTTTCACGCCTGCTTGTCCTTTTTCTAAAAGCTGATTGAGTGTGGTTTTCTTCAACACGATGTCAGACACGTCTGATTTATTGATGATCAGTGTGGTGTCAGCCTCTTGTAGTTCGCTCACTTGAATGTTGTTTAGGTTGCCGTTCGACATCTCTACATAGTAGAACTCTTTCACGTCAGGCAGCTGAATGTTCATGGTGAAGGGAGTGTCTTGCGCCTTCAATGAATCCACTTTTACTGCTAAATAGTCGAGTAGATTTTCGATGGTCATGTTCGCCAAGACATCTGGAGATGCTGTTTTCGGTGCGCCGGGTTGTGTGCCGATACGCAGCTCTTGTGCACCTGTCAGGTAGATGTTTCTCCAACCTGCACCTTCAGATTGATAACCCAGTTGCTCGTAAGTATCGGCCAGTAGGCCACGCGCGACTTTGTTTTCTGGCTCAGCTTGAACAACCTTGTTCAATGCCGTTGCGACAAAGCGGTATTCACCTTGTTTAAAGTCTTTTTGCGCTTTTTCAATCACAGCATCGCTGCCACCCATGTATTCCACAAACTTAACCGACTCCGGGTGAATTTGTAGCGGGTTCAGGTTCGCAGGGTTCATGTCGAAGTAGCCAAGGTACATGTTGTACACGGCGCGAGCGTTATGCGAATAAGTACCATGGTAACCATTGGTGTGCCAAGATTGTTGAATGCTGTCTGGCATCACTTTGTAGATCTCGTCACCGATGTCTTGCAAAACTACGCCATTATTCGCTAAACGAAGGGTTTGGTTGTGAGTAAAACCGTACGCGTCACGCTGCATCTTTAGGTAATCAGAGATCTCTTGCTCGCCCCAAATAGGGGATGAGTGAGAAGCAAACAACACCTCGGTTTCTTCGCCCCAAGTCACCAACATTTCGTTGATTTTCTTAGACCACTTCAAACCATCACGCACCTTTGCGCCGCGCAAAGTATAAAGGTTGTGCATGCCTTGGTAAGTCAGTTCGCCCGTCCAAAGTGCCTTCATGCTTGGGATATACGTCACCATTTCAGAGGCGGCTTCAGTGCCCGAGGCATCCATGAATTGCATCTCTAGGCCGTCGATAACCAGCGTCTCAATTTCTTCGTTATGGTTCAGTTCGTAATCTGGCAATACGTAAGTAATGGTGCCAGTTGACAAGCCTTTCGCGAGTGCTGCATCCACAATACCGTGTTCATGGCGATTCAGTGTCGCACCATATTGATAAGCAGTACGGCGAGACATTGCGTTACCTGCTAATACGTTTTCATCTACGATTTCTTTAGTGATGTTTTTAGAGCCATACACTTTTACATCTGGATAGGCTTCTTTGATCGCTCTCGCGCCGCCAAAGTGATCGGCGTGTGAGTGGGAATAGATCATCGCGACGATAGGTAAATTACCGCCCTCAGGGACATTCTTTTGGAAGAAATTGAGTGATTTCTCCGCCGACTCTTTAGTAAGTAGAACATCATAAGCGATCCAACCGTTATCACTGCGGATGAAAGAGATAGACGCTAAATCGGCACCGCGAACTTGGTAAACCTTACCTGGGACAACCTCATACAGGCCTTCGGCAGCTTGGTTCAATACCGCTTGTCGCCACAATGATGGGTTGACGGAGTCTGGCGCTTTGTCTGCGTTGGTGACACTGGGTTCGATAAAGTTGAAGCTGTTACGGATGATATCGCCAGTTTCTTGGTCGAAGCTTGCGATCAGACCTCTGTTGTTATTGTCGAAGGCGCGCGTGTCTGAGTAGTTCAGCGTTTTCGCAAACTCTTGGTTGGCTTGTGCCGTCATCTCGGTCGCGTCTTTGCCACCTTGATCGCCAATCTCACTAAAGTGTGCATGGTCATGATTCGCTGCAATGGATGGGAATGCAAGAGAGATTGCAAGGAACAGGGATGCGTTCTTGAAAGTACGTGAAGTTGTCATTAGCGCCTCTTCAATTCTAATTTCGTTTCGATGAGGAAATTGTATGACTAACACATATAGCAAAAAATAAAGTAAGCTTTATTTAACACATCACGAACTGTTATGTGTTGTACGCTTTATCAGTGACCTATTGAAAACCGAACCTTGTCGTATGCTCGATACGACCTCAAGCGAACATGGAGAGTAGCCGTGAGTGATGTTGAAAAGTTAGACCTGAATTTACTGAGCGTGTTCTTGGAAGTGTATCGATTAAAGTCGATTACCTTAGCCTCGGAATCCCTTGGTATGACTCAACCTGGAGTGAGCGGTGCATTGAAGAGACTGCAATCTCAACTGGATACCGATCTCTTTATTCGCGAAGGGCGCGGGATCACTCCGACCAATGCGGCAGTGCAATTGGCAATCCGAGTTGAACCTGCCTTAGAAGGGATAACCAGCGCGGTCAGTACGCTAAAGCAGTTCGATAATCAGCAGCATCATGTGTTTCGTATTCTGGTTAACGAGATCGGTCTCACCAAGCTTCAACCTCTTGTCGAGCAAGATGATACGCTGGGTAATATCTCAATCGAGTTCAATATGGTGCCAAATAACGAAGAAGAGTTATTGCAGAGCTTGAGCATGCAGCAGGCGGATTTAGCGATTGATGTTCACTACCCGCAAGTGAATGGCTACATGAAACAACCTGTGATTGAAGATGAACTGGTACTCATTGCGAGAAAAGGTCACCCTAGAATCAATGGCTCGGTCAACGAAGAGCAGTATTACAACGAGAAGCACATTACTTTTCGGATGCGTCGTACTCGTTTGTATACGGCGGATTACTTCACCAAGTCGCCACTCAAGCAACGTAAGGTCAGCGCCGAGTGTGACTCGCTGATGACCATGTGTGTATTGGTGTCGGGCTCAGATTGCGTAGGCAGTACATCGCGTGATTTTGCTAATCAGTTTGCAGAAGCCTTCCAACTGCAAGTGCTAGATCAGCCGTTTGAAATTCTTCCAATGCAGCAATATATGATTTGGCATAAGCGAACCGATGTGAACTCGGCTCATCAATGGTTGCGAAACAAAATTCAGCAGTACATGAACAAGTCTGCAATCAATTAAATCTCTAGATAACACTAATAAAAACGGCCTCGAAAATGAGGCCGTTTCTGTCTCTGATTGTTCCACTTTTATTGCTTTAAAGGCGGAATTGATTCGAGTCTAACTCGCTTTTTGTCGGCGTTTTTCACGCGCGTTTTTGATCATCTGAGCTGGCGATAAGCCCGTCACCAACATAGTACCTGTGATAACGAGAATTGAACCAACCACTGTGTTGATACCAATCGCTTCATCTAAGAATAAGTTCCCCCAAAGGATACCAAACACTGGAATCAAGAAGGTGACTGACAGTGCCGAAGGCGCACCAAGTTCATTGATGAGGTTGAAATAAAGTAGGTACGCTAGCCCGGTACAAACAGCACCCAACAAGATGACCGACGTGGTAATCGTGAGATCGGGGGCTTCTCTCATCGGAATGAAGAACACAAATGGCAATACGATTAATACCGCCGCCCACATACTGCCGTGCGCGTTATTGAAGGCTTCTACTTTTGGCGCTGTCTTGGTGTAGTTAGAGGCAATACCGTAACTAAACGCCGCCATAACTGCGGCAAAAATAGGAATAATTGCTTCCTGCCCAATGTTCATCGCATCCCAACCGACCAATACGCATACGCCTGTGACGCCGATACCTAATCCGAGTAATACCTTGCTTTCAAGCGCCGTTTTTGTCCAAATCGCCCCGATGATCGCTGCCCAAATTGGCGCTGTGGAGTTAAGAATGGCAAGGGTCGACGCATTGAGTGTTTGAGCCGCATAAGCGAAAAACAGAAAAGGAAGCGCGGTGTTAAACAACCCAAGAATGAAAAAGTGCTTAGCGTGGGCATTAAAAGAGAGCTTCCTTTTCAGATAAAAAGAAACCAAGAGTAGGGTGATTGCTGCGCACAAAACTCGCGCTTCAATAAGGACTGCTGGGCCTAAAGGGTTAGCCGCAATTCTCATGAAAAGGAACGAGCCTCCCCATATTGCAGCTAGCATGATCAGTTTTAAAAAGCTCACAGTGTAAATCTCGGATTGTGTAAAAACCCGACTATGGATCAAAGCTATGTATTACACAAACTTAGATGTTAATACTGTGCAGCTAATTGTTGTTATTTTGCTAATTCAACCGTTCCTTAAATAGGAACATCTTTGATGCATTCTGTTCTGTTTATCCTTCCTTATTTGGCGAGTAATCTAGTGTCATACGTAAACATTAGGTGATAATAATGAAGATTGAACATATCGCGATTTGGACCAAACAACTCGAAGTACTTAAACGCTTTTATGAAGATTACTTTGGTGCGACATCTAACCAGAAATACCACAACCCAACCAAAGGTTTCTCGTCTTACTTCTTGTCTTTTGAGAGTGGTAGCCGCTTAGAGATCATGGAAATGGATTCGGTTCCTGAATCGAAAGATGACATCTATGACCAATTCACTGGTTTCATTCATATGGCGATTTCATTGGGTTCAGAGCAAGCAGTCGATGAACTGACTAGCCGCTTAGTTGAAGAGGGTTATGAGCGCTTAGATGGGCCAAGAAGAACCGGTGATGGTTATTATGAGAGCTGTGTACTCGATCCTGATGGTAATCGCTTGGAACTTACCGTTTAATGTAGAGACTTAATGGAGTTACTCATCTAAGAACGGAACTGAGGTATTACTATGATGAAGCGTGCTGTGACTTTTCTTTTTAGTCTTGGGCTTATGGGATGTGCTACCTCAGAACCGGTTTATGAGCCAGAGACTGACCCTAAGCCTGAACCATCACAGCCAATAGGCTACCTCGGCTTTAAAGCTCATCAAGAGTGGGCGATTAAATTCAATGACTGCACCGTTTATGATTTAACAAGCGCACAGCCCTACCAATGGTTTGACCGTACTTCAGAGTCTGTCAGCTGTTATACGTTTAAGCCAAGCGACGCTATCGAGCCTATGCTGGTTTATTCCAATGCTGACTTCAACAGCAACAAACTTACCCCGATTAATCGTTTCCAAGAACTGCAAGTATCAGAATCAGGTTGGGGCAGCTTTCCTATCGTCTATGAGACAAGCGGTACTAATTGGCTGAGAGTCAAAGAGGGTTGGATTCACCTCACTTTAGCCGATCAAACGCTCGTACAGTTCTATCCTGGCACTCAAGACCAATCAGCTAAATCACAACACGACCAGTATTTCGAGCAGCATTGATGTTGGGATAACAAATAGCCCCTATCAAATGTGAAGGGGCAAATTAAGTCGTGAATTACTGAGCTTTCTTTCGCTTGATTACAAAGGGCATAACCGCACTGAAAACGATCACCGCTGCGCCAATCAACGCCAAGCTGTTTGGTAATTCTGCGAATAGCAGATACCCAAGAATCATTGAGTAGATCATTTGTGAATATTCGACATTCGATACCACGTTCGCTTCTCCCCACTTGTAGGCAGTGACGCCAAACCATTGGCCGATGGAAGAAATCACGCCGACCAACACCAATAAAGCGAGTTCAGACCATGTTGGCCATTGCCATTCAATGATCGCAGGGATAAGGGTGACGGCTCCAACAAAGATCGCTTGATAAGCCAGCACCACAACCTTAGATTCGATATTCGCCATTTTTCTTACGCAGATAACGGCAATTGCTGCGCCTAACGCAGCCACCAAGCCTGTTCCAACGTAGAACAGAGATTCGCTCTCTAGGGTCGGCTGCACAACCAACATCACCCCAGTAAATCCGACTAATATGGTTGTCATTCGTGTCCAACCAACGTTTTCTTGTAGGAACAGACGGGAAATGACCGCCACAAACAATACCTTCATGAAGCCTAACGCCGTCGCATCGGCAAATGGAATGTTACTCACGGTTAAGAAGCTAAAGTATAGCGCGATGAACGCTCCAGTGACGCGCCATACATGCATCGACACCATCTTAGGGTTGAGCATCGCATTCATATTACTGACGATAGAAGGCATCAGTAGGGTGACAAAAACCAACTGCCGGAATAACAATATTTGGAAAATATCGATGGTCTGGCTGAGCTCTCGCACAATCACGCCGACTAAAATAAACAGCGCGTTTGAGATTAAAGCGAGTGCAATTCCTTTTGCGGGATCGGATAGTCCGTCGAAAAATGAAAGCAGCGGACGAGGCACTGCGAAGGAACGATGAATAGACATAACACACCTCTTGATGAATGGGTGCTGAGCATAAAGCCTACACTGGTAGACGGGTCAAACACGGTTTTCACTTTTTCGAACGCGCCAAATTTATCTTTTGGATCAAAAAAAGATCAAAAAGGCATTGTTGAAACCGGTTTCAATGTGTATCTTTGCTTTTATTGAAATCGGTTTCAGAGTTGAGGTTGCTTCTCTAATCCCGATCTTTTCACGAACAACTTGTAGCGAGTAATGGTATGAATAACGAATTTCCAAACGATTTTTTATGGGGTGGTGCGGTTGCGGCGCATCAGCTAGAAGGCGGCTGGGATGCGAATGGTAAAGGTGTGAGTGTGGTTGATGTGTTAACGGCAGGCGCTCATGGTGTTCAACGTCGAATCACCGATGGTGTGATCGACGGTGAAAACTACCCAAACCAAGTGGCGGTTGATTTCTACCATCGTTACAAAGAAGACATTAAGTTATTTGCTGAGATGGGCTTTAAGTGTTTCCGCACTAGTATCGCGTGGACGCGCATTTTCCCGAATGGTGATGAAGCCGAGCCGTGTGAAGCGGGCTTAAAATTTTACGATGACCTGTTTGATGAGCTATTGAAATACGATATCCAACCTGTTGTCACGCTGAGCCACTTTGAAATGCCTTACCATCTAGCCAAAGAATACGGTGGCTGGATGAATCGCAAAGTGATCGACTTCTTCGTTAAGTACTCCACCACGGTGATGGAGCGTTATCAGCACAAAGTGAAGTACTGGATGACCTTTAACGAGATCAATAACCAAATGAATACATCAGCAGACATCTTCGGTTGGTTATGCTCTGGCGTGAAGTTCCCGCAATGCGAAAAGCCGCAAGAGGCTATGTATCAAGCGGTTCACCACCAGTTTGTTGCGAGTGCGTTGGTGGTGAAGAAAGGTCACGAGATCAACCCAGAGCTTCAGATCGGTGCAATGTGTGCGATGGTGCCTTTTTACCCTCGTTCTTCTAAGCCAGAAGATATCATGGCGGCACAGCAAGCGATGCGTGATCGCTACTTCTTCTCGGATGTGATGGTTCGTGGTCACTACCCGAGCTACGCAAAACGCGATTGGGCCATCAAAGGCTTTAATATTGAAATGCAGCCTGAAGATGAGCAGATCCTAAAAGAGGGTAAAGCCGATTACTTAGGCTTTAGTTACTACATGTCGAACACCTTGGACTCGTCTTCTCACCAATCTACTGATGAAGCGATGGACGGCGGCCATGAAAACTCGGTTGATAATCCGTTCATCCAGTCTAGCGACTGGGGCTGGCCGATTGATCCAACAGGTTTGCGTTTCTGTTTAGCTTCTCTTTATGAGCGTTATGAAGTGCCATTGTTCATCGTTGAAAATGGTTTTGGCGCGGTTGATACCATTGAAGAAGATGGCAGCATCAATGATGACTACCGCATTGCTTACCTTGGCGACCACATTAAAGAGATGAAAAAAGCGGTTGCGATTGATGGCGTTGACCTGATGGGTTATACCCCTTGGGGCTGTATCGATTTGGTGTCGTTCACCACTGGTGAGATGAAAAAGCGCTACGGATTCATTTACGTAGATAAGCACAACGATCAATCCGGTTCTTTAGAGCGCAAACGCAAGAAGTCGTTTGAGTGGTATAAAGGTGTGATTGCATCTAACGGTGCCACTATTTAGAATGCGTTGTGCTGCGTAGTTACACGTAATATAAAGTTATACGCAATATGAATTAGCATTAAATTAGTCGGCTTATGTCGGCTAATTTTTTATATGAGGAAAAGAAGTAAATGGTCACAATGCTTGATGTCGCGAACCGCGCGGGTGTATCAAAGTCGACGGTTTCTCGTGTCTTAAACGGCAAGAATATCGTGCGCCCAGATGTGGTGAAAAAGGTATTTGATGCGATTCAAGAAACAGGCTATCGACCAAACCTGCTAGCTCAGCAATTGGCGACCAAGAAGACCAATTTCATAGGCTTTGTTATCACTAATGAGCTATTCAACGGACCTTACTTCTCTTCCTTGATGTATCACGCCGCTTCTTACAGCGAAAAATCGAACCACCAATTGGTGATCACCGATGGTAAACACAGCGCTGAAGACGAAAGAAAGGCGATCAATTTCCTACTCGATATGAAATGCGCTGGCATCATCATTTATCCGCAATGTCTAACAGAAAGCGAGATAGCTCAGATCATCGAAAGTACTGATACGCCAATTCTTGTGCTTAACCGAGAAATGCCGTCGAAGCCCAATCATGCTATTACCACCGACCACTATCAGAGCGCTTGTTTGATGGTTGAACACATCATCGAGCAGGGTCATACCGATATTGCTGTGATTCGTGGTAAAGCCGGTTCTTCGACTGATGAGTTGCGTTACCAAGCCTATCAAAATGTGCTAACTAAACAGGGTATTGCATTGGATGAGTCCAAGGTTGTTCAAGGTGATTGGACGATGGAAAGCGGCTATCACACGGCTCAGGCTCTGGTAAAAAGCAAAGCAAGCTTCACTGCGATCTTGTCTGAAAACGATGACATGGCGATTGGTGCGATTAAGGCGTTAACTGAACTGGGATATTCACTGCCTGAAGACATCTCTATTGTCGGATTTGATAACAGCAAAGTCGGTGCATTTTTAACGCCAAGCCTTACTTCGGTGAGTGTTCCATTAGAGCAAATGACGCAAAAAGCGATTCTGCAAATCGTCGGTGAAACTGAGAAAGCACAAGCCTTAGATACGACGGGCAGTTTAGTGATTCGTGATTCAGTCGCTCAGCGTATTTAAGCTCAATTAACAGAGAGTAGATTTCATAGTTAGCCTACAAAAAGTGATGGGCTACACATCTCTGAAATCGAGCTCAAACCTTGCTTACTCCGTTTTATTAGATGTGCGATATTGCGTTTTTTGGTCGATGTGTTGACCATTATTAGGTAAGCAATGTGAAAGAGTAGGTAAGTAACGTGAAAACAGAAAAACAAAAAATGCTAGCAGGTGAACCATATCAGGCTTGGGATGAAGAGCTTTATTCAGCTCGTATCGAATGTCGTAAGGTGCTTCAAAGACTCAATAACAGTATTCCTGACACACCTGAGTGGGAAGCAGCAACTCAAGAGCTGATTCCGGGCTGTGAAAATGCGCATTTAGAACCTCCATTTCGTTGTGATTACGGCTCGAACATCAAGCTGGGCAAGAACTTCTACGCCAACTTTAACTGCGTGATTTTAGATGTGGCTGAAGTCTCCATTGGTGACAATGTGCTGCTTGGTCCTAATGTACAAATCCTTACCGCAGGCCACCCACTCGATGTGAAAGGCCGAGTTGAAGACGGCGTTGAGTTCGGTACTCCGATTAACGTTGGCGACAATGTTTGGCTTGGTGGTGGTGTCATCATTTGCCCCGGCGTCACCATTGGCAAGAACAGCGTGATTGGCGCTGGAAGTGTGGTGACCAAAGACATCCCAGATAATGTGGTTGCGGTCGGTAACCCGTGTAAGGTTCTGAAAGCGATCGATAACGAGTAAGCATCAGATTTAAATGATAAAGCCCGAACTTAGATTCGGGCTTTGTTTTTTCTATTCTTGTTAGATGTTAGATGTTAGATGTTAGATGTTAGATGTTAGATGTTAGATGTTAGATGTTAGATGTTAGATGTTAGATGTAGCGACTTGTTGAGTCTGCTTCTTGTCTAATAGACCACTGAATCGAGTCAATCCAAGAGCAATTAAAACAATCACAGCGCCGACCCACGGGGTGTTCATTAATCCAGATTCTGCAACAATCAAGCCTCCGCCCCAAGAGCCTACAGCGATACCGACATTGAAAGCTGCAATATTGAGTCCAGATGCCACATCTACTGCGTCTGGTGTGTATTTCGCTGCCAGTTTAACAACATACACTTGTAGCCCCGGTACGTTGCCAAATGCGAATGCACCCCAAACCAAAATGGTAGCCACTGATGCGTATGGGTTAACTGCCGTGAAGTTAAACACAACCAGTACCGCAGCTAGACCAGAAAAGATAACCGTCAGCGCTTTGATTGGTCCCATTTTGTCAGCCATCTTACCACCCCAGATGTTACCTACCGCGACGGAAACTCCGTAAACCAACATGATTAGGCTGATAGAGCTGGAATCAAAGCCCGACACGTTTTCAAGTATTGGAGCAAGGAAGGTAAAGGCTGTGAATGTGCCGCCATATCCCAGTGCTGTGATTGCATAAACCAATAACAGTCTTGGCTGAGTCAGAACTTTTAGTTGAGCTGATAACTTAGCCGCTGGTGGTTGTTTTAGGTTGTTAGGTACTAATAATGCACTGCCAATCAAAGCGATTAAGCCTAGTAGAGCAACGATCAAGAAGGTCGCTTGCCAGCCAAAAGTCTGGCCAATATAAGTACCTAGTGGCACGCCTGTTACTAGAGCAACCGTTAATCCAGTAAACATGATTGCTATTGCGCTCGCGGCTTTGTCTTTTGAAACCAATCCAGTCGCGATGGTTGAGCCAATCGAGAAGAATACACCGTGTGCAAGGCCGGTGAGAATACGTGCGGCAATCAAGGTGTTATAGCCAGGAGCCTGCCATGCCAGTAAGTTCCCGACAACAAACAGAGACATTACGGTTAGCAGCACTGCTTTGCGATTCCATTTTCCCGTTAACACAGTGAGTACTGGCGCGCCAATCGCAACGCCTAGAGCGTACAAGCTCACTAATAATCCCGCTGATGGCAGTGATACATTTAAGTCGGCCGCCATCGTTGGTATAAAGCCAACAATAACAAACTCTGTGGTTCCAATGGCAAAGGCGCTGAGCGTCAATGCAAGTAAAGCTAGAGGCATGATTATTTCTCTCAAAGGTTATTCTTAAAGTGGAGCCGATTTACTGGCTCGTTTTGTTGGCGAGGATTATGAGAGAAATATCCTTTGCCAAAAACAGTGTGATTAACAAATTACTTTTGTTATAAATGCAATAGTTATTCTGTTCTTGGTGTAGGAGATTCCCGTGTTAACGCGATCGGATGATTTAGAAATTATGCTTACTGTCGTTGATAGCGGTGGCTTTTCTGCAGCGGCGCAGACGCTCGATATCCAAGTGGCTCGCGTCTCTCGAAGTGTCAGTCGAATTGAGAGTCAGTTGGGTGTTTCTCTCTTCAATAGAACCACTCGTCGAGTTGAACTGACGGAAGAGGGGCGACAGTTTGTTGATTCTGTTAGGTTGGGTTTGCAGATGATCCAGAGTGCTGAAGAGGAAATCGTATCGCGCGGTGAATTACCAAAAGGACGTTTGCGAGTCGATGCCGCTAGCCCATTTGTGTTCCACCAGTTAGTGCCGATAGTGGGCGAGTTTAATGAGGCTTACCCTGATATCGAGCTCGAGCTAACCTCAAATGAAGGATTTGTGGATTTAATCGAGAAACGAACCGATGTCGCTATACGCATAGGAAAATTAACGGACTCCACACTCCACGCTCGGCCATTGGGGAAGAGTCTTCTCTATATGGTGGCTTCCCCTGAGTATCTTGCTAAGCGCGGAATCCCTCAAAAGTTCGAAGAGCTTTCTAGTCATCATACTGTTGGCTTTACTGGTGCCAAGGTGTTGAATCACTGGCCACTGCCAAACCAAAACTTCGTAGAACCAACCATGACAGCAAGCAACGGTGAGACTGTGCGCCAATTGGTATTAGCAGGTAATGGTATCGCTTGTTTATCTGGCTTTATGGTGCAGCAAGATATTGCTGAAGGGCGATTGATTCCGGTATTGGAACATTTGAAGCTGAATGATACAGACCGAGAGCGAGTCAATGCGGTGTTCTACAAATCATCGTCGGTATCTAAGCGTATCTCTGCGTTTATCGATTTTATTCAGCCTAGGCTAACCCTTTGATTCACAGTTAGACGAAGTTAATCTCGCCACTTATTATTACTAATACGTAATAATTATTTCCAAAAACAGGGGATTATCAAAGCTGATATCCCTACCTATACTAGCCCCGACAAAACGAGAGAGCGATAACCAACAAGCTCAACGTTGACTGGCTAATATAGGAAATATCACATGACTATCGAAATCAAACCTGGTCAAACTCATATCCAATCTAAAGCTATGGTTGCTTGGAAAGCGGGTGAGCCGCTAAAGCGTGAAACGGTTGACGTTGAACTGCCAAAGGCTGGCGAAGTACTTGTTCGTATCGTTGCTACTGGTGTTTGTCACACTGACGCATTCACTCTTTCAGGTGACGATCCAGAAGGTATCTTCCCTTCTATCCTTGGTCACGAAGGTGGCGGTATCGTTGAAATGGTTGGCGAAGGCGTAACAAGCGTTGAAGTTGGCGACCACGTTATCCCACTTTACACAGCTGAGTGTGGCGAATGTAAATTCTGTAAGTCTGGTAAAACTAACCTTTGCCAAGCAGTTCGTGAAACTCAAGGTAAAGGCCTAATGCCAGATGGCACAAGCCGTTTCTCTATCAACGGTGAGCCAATTTTCCACTACATGGGTTGTTCTACTTTCTCTGAGTACACAGTACTTCCAGAAATCTCATTAGCGAAAGTAAACAAAGAAGCACCTCTTGAGGAAGTTTGTCTTCTAGGTTGTGGCGTAACCACTGGTATGGGTGCGGTACTAAACACAGCTAAAGTTGAAAAAGGCGACACAGTTGCTGTATTCGGCCTAGGCGGTATCGGTCTTTCTGCAATCATCGGTGCTCGTATGGCTGGTGCAAGCAAAATCATCGGTGTTGATATCAACGAGAGCAAATTCGAGCTAGCAAAACAACTTGGCGCGACTGACTGCATCAACCCAATGAACTACGACAAGCCAATCCAAGACGTTATCGTTGAGATGACAGACGGTGGTGTTGATTACTCATTCGAATGTATCGGTAACGTAAACGTGATGCGTCAAGCTCTTGAATGTTGTCACAAAGGTTGGGGTGAATCAGTTGTGATTGGTGTTGCAGGTGCAGGTCAAGAGATCTCAACTCGTCCGTTCCAACTAGTAACAGGTCGTGTATGGCGAGGTTCTGCTTTCGGTGGTGTTAAAGGCCGCTCTGAACTTCCAGAAATCGTAAACCGTTACATGGCGGGTGAGTTCGGACTACAAGAGTTCATCACTCACACTATGGGTCTTGAAGACGTAAACGAAGCATTCGAACTAATGCACAAAGGCGAGTCTATCCGTACTGTTCTACACATGGATAAATAGCCTTAAATCTTAAACCTCATCTGGTTTTCTTAAAGTCCGTTAGATCAAATCTAGCGGACTTTATTTTTTCCTAGGCATGCTTTACCAAGGAATATTTTTATTAAAGGTTGTTCCCTTTAATAAAGGTATCTGAATTGTCCTACAGGGTTACTGGAATTGTCCTTATGTTGACTAAACTTCGCCACTCTTTACCTCTACAGTTAATGCTAGCAGCTTTGCTTGCATGGCTTTTTGCACAACTTATTGCTTCAACCTCTGGCATTACCCAAACGGGGTGGTATCAGTTCTTAATGCTTGGCAAAACTACCTATATCGGCTTGCTCAAAATGGTCGTTGGGTTAGTGGTTTTATTCTCGTTATTGCAGGGCATAACAAGCATTGGCTCGATAACTCGATTGAAGCAAATTGGCCGCAATACCGTACTTTTTTATAGCTTCACGACGTTGATAGCCATCTCTTTGGGCTTGGGTGCTTCACTGCTGTTGCCTGCTTGGGAGCCTTTAACCAGCGTTGCTACGATTGGAGACGACGTTCAGCTTATAAGCGAAGATGCGGCAGGTGGCGCTGCGATTGCCAGCAAGCTTTTTAGTATGGCACTCGTGAACCCAGTAGCGGCGTTAACCAATGGTAACTTGCTCGCGATTGTCGTGTTCTCATTTATGTTGGGTATTGCTCTACTTTCTTCATTACCAGAAAAACACCCGATTTTTGAAGTGCTTAATGGCTTGAACAAGAGCATCAATACCATTGTTGGTTGGATAATTCGTTTAGCTCCGCTAGCGGTTTTCGCCATTGTTCTCGATTTTACCGTTCGTGGTGGTGAATCACTGTTTGAGCAATTGGCACTGTTTGCTTTGCTCGTGTTTGTGCTGACTTTGATTCACGGAGCGATTGTCTTACCGACTATTGCGAAGGTGATGACTGGGATTCGCAATAGCACCCTATTTAAAGGTATCTCGGCACCGATGGCGATGGCGTTCGCAACGTCATCAAGCTCTGCTACTTTGCCACTGGCGATGCAGAGCGCAGAAGAAAAGCTCGGCGTATCGCAAAGTACAAGTAGCATGGTGTTGCCACTTGGCGCGGTGATGAACATGGATGGTACGGCACTTTTCGAAGGTGTTGCAGCAATCTTCTTGGCTCAACTGTTTGGTGTTGACCTCACGACTTCTGGCTTGGTGATGATCTTTATTATGGCGATGGTCTCTTCTGTGGGTGCACCGGGTATGCCATCTGGATCTATGTCTGGCATGCAGCTGGTGTTATTGGCCGCAGGTATACCACTGGAAGCGATCGCGATTCTGCTGATTATTGAACGTCCGTTAGATACATTCCGTACGGCAGTTAATGTTGAAGGTGACATGATTGCTGCACTGGTCGTGGATAAATGGCAGAAACAACAAAAGACAGTGCTTGAGCCTACACTGAGCGAGTCTGTAGCTTAGGAATATCAAGTTCAATGAAAAAGCCCGTTCAGGTATTCCGAACGGGCTTTTTGTTGTTTGTTAATGTGCGCAGTCAATGACTAACCGATTTTCGTCATCTCATTCAGTGTGAATGACGCCACACAACCTTCCGTTGCAGCCATGTACTCAGCAAGGTGAGTATTACCCATGTGTGTTTGCCAAAGTTCGCGAGACGTCCAGTTTTCGTAGAAAGTGAAATGCGCAGGGTTTTCGTTGTTTTGGTGAAGGTCGTAGTTGATGCAACCTTCTTCAGCACGAGTGATATCAATCAGCTTTAGCAGTTCTGCTTTAACCAATTCAATTTTGTCTTCGTTAGCGACGATGTTTGCGATGATAGTCAGTTGAGTCATGTTCATTACCTATATTATTTGATTCACCGAGGTGGTGCTGTTCTTTGCCACAGGGGTTATTAGCTCAAGAGCGGGTCTATGCTTGTTGAACCCTAGTCTGTGTCGATGGATAAATAATAGTAGGAATAGTCAAAACGATAAACCGCGCTACGTTTGAATTATTATCAAAAATTAATTGATAATAAATTGAGGTTTGTAGTCTATAGGGCGTAGGTGAATGAAGATTAAAACCCGCCAGCCCAAGCATCAAAGTCATCAATGTTGTCGAGTTCTTGCTGGCTTCTTGGGGCAGGGTAATAAGGTAGTGCTAATCTCACAACAGAAGGAAGCAGTTCCCATTCTGGCGTCATCTTTAGGCGTGTCAATTCGTCATTAAGGCGCACAAACATGTAGTAGCCATCGCTGTGAGTATTTGCATAACTTGCGACTGTGGCGATATCTCCAGAAGGTAACTTTACATCTCGGCCGAGTGGGTAGAGTTGGTGTAGCGCAAAGCTCACTTTCGGGTCTTGCAGCATGCCTTGTTTAAAGCGCTCAAGGCCAATGGCAGTTGAGGTGGTGCGAGGCTTCCAGCCTGTGAGGAACAAGCCACTCAAGCTATCTTGGAATGGCTTACCTTTTCGATTACCTTCATTGCTAATGAATTGAACCGTCAATTTGTCTCCTGATTCTTCCAGAATCTCTAAAAACTGTTCACCAGTGCGATCGACTAAAAGCTTCATAAGACCCAGATACCTTTAAGAATGAGATACGACAAATGCTACTACTTCAGGGGAGGTTTGTGTAGGGACGATAAAGGTTATCCAGCGTGAACAATGTTTTCGGTGTTGATCGCTACATAACCGTTATATGAACAGCAGCTTAACGCTTACGCAAGTAGTGAGTTTGTACAATCTCATCAAGGTAAGTCGTGACGCCTTTCAGTGTAAAGTCGAGAGGAGAAACTAAGTCACCAAACAAAGGGGAGCCGCCACCAAGAACGACAGGAATCGTCGAGATGATCAGCTCGTCAATCAGGTCTTCTTTCATGAAGTTTTGAATGGTAACGCCACCATCAATGTAAAGGTTGTTCATACCTTTGCCGTTCAGATCCTCGATGATCTGAGTGAGCTCACCCTTCACCAGGAACACTTTACCTTCCAGTTCCTTAGGCACTTCCGTTAAGGTGTTACTCAGCACATATACCGGTTTACTGTAAGGCCAATCAATACCGAAGCTCAACACCATATCCATCGTGTTACGGCCCATGACCAAAGCATCAATGCGATCAGTATGGGCATTGTAACCCATGTCATCGCTCTCTGGATTTGGGATCGCGTGTAACCAATCTAGGTCACCTTGTTTGTCTGCAATATAACCATCAAGACTCGCGCCGATAAAGACAATATTTGACATTTTTAACTCCGAAATTGAACAGGAACTTGGCAATCACACCGTAATAAATTAAAATATTCTACAGTGTAGAATATTGAGTTTAAGAGGTGGTGTTATGACTGTCAAGGATCAAAAGCGAGGTCGACCAAAGAGTGGAACAAGCCAACTCTGTGCAGAGAAGATCTTAGATACGGCCAAAAGTATGATGCGTGAAAGTGGCAAATTACCGAGTATTCGAGGGTTAGCGACAGAGCTCGGCGTGGATGCGATGGCGATATATCATTACTTCAAGAATAAAAATGATCTCTTGGAATCGATCACTGTGTCGTTGGTAGGAGAAGTTGCGCAGCCCCAACAAAACCAAGTGTGGCAAGAGAACCTTTATCAGCTCAGCGTGAGTTATCTGTCGGTATTGAATGACTATCGTGGGTTGCTCGAAACCCTGCTGACGATGAAATCTCTTGGGCCTGTTGAGGTGTTTAGCGAGCGCTTTGAAGCGGTAATGAGCCCTTTGAATCTCACATCAGAACAAACGGAAGACGCCCTTCATTTGCTGGTGGACTATCTGCATGGCTATGCGCTAGCACTCAACTGTAATCCAGATAGAACGGAAATTACGGTTGAGATGGTGAGAAAGCCGTTAGGCCTTTACTGCTTAGGTATCGAACAGCTGAGAGCGCAGTAATTTCAGAACAAAGATGAAGGTTTCAGGGCGCGGTTTAGTGATGTGCTGCTCACGATGAAGTACTGATGTTTCATTTATAGTGAACAATTACCTATAAATTTCAGGCTTTAGCAGTAATAATCTATGAATAGACCTGAACAGCTTGTGAGTCGAACAGCTTTCGGGACAGTTTCTAAAGACGTCATCGTGAAAAGGAAGTCAGACACATGCCTGTGCTCCAACGCATCAGTTTAACCTTAATTTTGGCCGCTATTTTGGGCGGCTGTTCTTCATTACCTGAAGGCATCGACCACCCTGCAGAACCGTACACCTCTTATGGACCAAGCACTTTGTCGGTTTTAGCGGATGAATATCAACCACAAGCATCAGAGCTGGCAACTACCGCCGTTCGTTTACAAGAGTCCGGCTGGGATGCACTAGCACAGCGTCTGGCATTGGTTGAAAGTGCAGAACACACCATCGATATTCAATATTACATCTGGAACTCTGACGAATCTGGTAGGTACTTAGCGAGCCGTTTGTTAGCCGCAGCTGATCGTGGTGTTAAGGTGCGAGTCATGCTCGACGACATTAACCTCAACGAGCGTGAAGGCCTATTATCGGCACTGGATGCACACCAAAACGTCGAGATCCGAATCTTCAACCCAACACCAACACGCCGTGGTTTTAGTAAATGGTTGAGCTTCCTTGGTGATTTCTCTCGCCTAAACCGCCGTATGCACAACAAGTCGTTTACCGTCGATGGCACCTTGTCTGTGGTTGGTGGGCGTAACATTGGTGATGAATACTTCGACCTCTCTGACGAGATAAACTTCCGAGATCGTGATGTATTGGTGATGGGCTCAGTTGTTACCACGATCCAAACCAGCTTTATTGAATATTGGGACAGCCGTTGGTCTTACCCTGTCGCTATGTTGGGTGACGATGAGCAACCGGATCTGTCAAAAATTGACGATATCACCGTTCCACAATACAAAAACTCTCCAGAGTTACCATTAAATTGTGAAGCAGCAGATAGCTTGCTGAAAGAGGCGCTTGATGAGATGACTTGGGTGAATGCTCGTTTCGCTTACGATCGCCCTGTGCCTGTCGATTCAGACAATACTGATGAACCTAAAGCAACGGCGGTTCTGTTAGGCCAGCTAGCCAGTGAATCGAAACAAGAGATCTTGCTTGAGTCGGCTTACTTGGTATTCGATGACGGTCAGCTAGACGAGTGGCAAACGTTGAATAACGAAGGCGTTGAGATAAAGGCACTGACCAACTCAATGGCCTCTAATGACTTGGTGACCAATCACTCTGCTTACGCGGGTCGACGCTACGATATGTTAGAGCATGGCATCGACTTGTTTGAGTTAAAGCCAGACTCCAAGTTGTGTGAAGCATCTACCCAAGACGTGTCTAAATGTGCACCAGAGACAGCTTATGGCTTGCATGCTAAATCTGTCGTGTTTGACCGCAGTATTGCGAGTATTGGCTCATTTAACTTCAACCTGCGTTCGACCTACCTAAACACGGAATCGGTGCTAATCATCGAGAACAAAGCGATTGCTGAAACGCTAGCTGAAACCATCGAACAGGCGATGAGTGAAGATAACAGTTGGCGCTTGGAGCTGGAAGACGGTGACGTGTATTGGTACTCAGGTGACCAAAGTTGGGACAGCGAACCAGAAACCGGCAAGTGGGAACGCATGCAATCAGGCTTCCTACAGCTTCTCCCGATAGAGAAATATCTCTAAGAGAATCGACCTTATAGAAAAGAAAAATGTCAGCGCATAATACGCTGACATTTTTGTTTGTGATGACGAAAACGGAGCTCGTTCATCGGAATCTTTTTCTGTCTTTAGATCTGCTCTCGATCTATCGCTTAGTCAGCTGTTTACTGTTCAGGTAAGGCAGAATATGAGGGCGAGATTCACCAGACAGCTTTTGTGTGATCTGCTGTGACCAGCTGCTTTGCTTTTGATTGCTTGAGCGGTTTGCGTAGTAGCTCTGCATTGAGTCGTCGTAGCGAGAAATTTCGTCTAGGCTCAGCGGTTGGTATTGGTTTTCGTGCATGACTACGTGAGCAGGAAGGCGAGGTTTAACCTCAGGCTGCTGCGCAGGGTGACCTAAACACATACCAAATAGCACGGCCGTGTGTTGTGGAAGTTCCAGTAGCTCATCGACTTGTTGCGCGCTGTTACGCAAGCCACCGATGTATACGCCACCTAAACCAAGAGACTCCGCAGCCAGCATACAGTTCTGCGCCATGATGCCAGAATCGACAGAGCCAATCAGGGTTAGCTCGGTAAAGTCGGTTTTTACTTCTGGGTTAATCTGAGCGTGGCGTTGATAGTCGATACAGAACACCAAAAACTCGGCTGCACTCTCCACATAAGCTTGGTTGCCTGCATATTCTGCTAACAGTTTACGCTTCTCTTTGTTTGTCACTCTCACGATAGAAACAGCCTGCAATAAGCTCGATGACGACGCGGCAAGGCCTGCCTGAACAATTAAGTCGAGGTGCTGTTGTTCTATTGGTTGGTCCGTATATTGGCGAATGGAGCGATGCCCCAAAATGGTCTCAATCGTACTGTTCATAGCTCTCAGACTGTCCTTGTTTTTATGATGTCTTACAAATCACCATAACGACATTTGAGGTTGGGGTAAACCTCTACCTCAACAACAAGTTTGTTTTTGAACTAACCCTTGATGTTGGCTTTGCGTCGTAATACCAAGAGCAACATAAACACTGGTTATAGTGTTCATAAGTGGAAAATCAGAGTAGACCAACTAGGATGAATTACATTAAACCCGGTAATTAATTCAACAACATGGTAGTGCTATGAAGAAAATAACCCTTTTGTCCGTCGCGATTTTATCCAGTCTCTCTTTCTTATCTTTTGCTAAAGATTGTGACCCCAATTTGCTGCCATCTTGGAAGGACAGTGAGAGTAAATCCGCCATCGTCGACTTTGTGGGTCAAGCCACCAAAGCTGAATCTGATACGTTTGTGGCAATTGAAGATCGTATCGCAGTATTTGATAACGACGGTACGCTTTGGTCAGAAAAGCCTTACTACTTCCAATTGGCGTTTGCGTTGGACCGTGTAAAAGAGATGGCGCCAGAGCACCCTGAATGGAAAACGGAAGCACCGTTTAAGTTTGTACTTGAAGGGGATATTGAGAGCGTACTGGGCAGCGGTGAAGAAGGGTTATTGAAAATCATCATGGCGACACATTCTGGTATGACAGTTGAACAATACCAGCAAGACGTTAAGCAATGGTTAGCGGTAGCAAAAGACGAACGCTTTAATAAAGCGTACACAGATCTGACTTATCAGCCAATGAAAGAGATGCTGACCTACCTGCAAGATCATGATTTTAAAACTTACATTGTGTCGGGTGGTGGCGTTGACTTCATGAGAGCGTGGGCTCCGCAAGCTTACAATATCCCGCCAGAGCAGATTATTGGTAGCGCGCTTAAATACAACTACAGCTATAACGATGGCAAACCGACAGTAACGAAAGATTCGTCCATTTTGACGATTGATGATAAAGCCGGAAAGGTCACTAATATTCAGCATATTATCGGCAAGAAACCTATTCTAGCGGTCGGTAATTCAGATGGTGACCAAGCGATGATGCAATGGGCAACGAGCCAACCGAACTCAATGGCTATGATTGTTCACCATACCGATGCCGAGCGTGAGTGGCAGTACGATCGTAAGTCTCATGTTGGTAAGTTGGATAAAGCGCTAGATGAGGCGAATTCCAGAGAGGATTGGACACTGATCGACATGAAATCAGATTGGTGTGAGGTGTACTAACGCCAAGTTTTCCTTTGATAAAAGCACAAAGGCTCGGATTTTTGATTCGAGCCTTTTTTGTGAACGGAGGTTGAGGCTCGCTTTAAGCAAGAACGTACTATAAATTTTCAACGCATGACGCTTTAATCGGGATAGTCAGAAATTAAAGGAATAGAAAAATGAAAACGATCGGATTGCTTGGCGGCATGAGTTGGGAATCGACAATGAGCTACTATAAATCCATTAACGAGGGTGTAAAAGCCGCGCTTGGCGGGCTCAATTCTGCAAAGGTTTGTATGTATAGTGTGAACTTCGATGAGATAGAAAAGCTGCAGCACCAAGGTCGTTGGGCAGAGACTGCTGATATCTTATCGGACGCGGCTTTATCGGTAGAGAAGGGCGGGGCTGATTTCATTCTGATTTGTACCAATACTATGCATAAGGTCGTTCCTGAGATCGAAGAGAAGATCACGATTCCTATCTTGCACATCGCTGATACCACGGCGCAGAAGTTGCTTGAGCAGGGCGTGAAGAAAGTCGGATTACTCGGTACCGCTTTCACAATGGAACAAGATTTCTACAAAGGGCGCCTTAGCAATGAATTTGGAATCGATGTTTTCATTCCTGATGAGAGTGACCGAAAGCAAGTCCACAACATCATTTATCAAGAGTTGTGTCGAGGTGAAGTAAAAGAAGAATCTCGAGATGTATATCGTCAAATCATTGAGAAGCTAAGCCAACAAGGGGCTTGATTCTAGGATGTACTGAAATCGCGCTACTGATTCAACAGCAACACACCGATGTGCCACTGTTTGATACCACTGCCATCCATGCAGAAGCGGCAGTGCGTTTGGCGACGAGTGACTAGCTTATAGCGACTCATTTTTTAAATCCTCGTCATGGCTCCACAGCTATTCTTCTTTTACTTTGTGCGATTTTTATTCAGTTGAGTGAAAGTTTTTTGTACAAAAGCAGGTCGTTAATTAATGAAGCGATGCTTTGTTCATTAACCAAGGCTTTATCGGCAGGTAAGGCTTTTAGTTAATGGCTGAGGTATCCGCGCTTTTAAGCGCTATGCTTTAGTCATGACCAAAAGAGGATTTATTATGAAATGGCTTATCTTATCTGTAACGCTATTATTCGTGGCAGGATGCCAATCGACAGGGTCTCAAGAAGCACAAGTCGGTGACGACATGAACCGAGTTCATACTCAAGGGTGTAGTAGTTAACTCAACCTTGCCTGTGAGTATTTAATCGAGCTCTGTAGTTTTACAGAGCTTTTTATTGCTTAAATGGTGATGTGATGTGATGTGATGTGATGTGATGTGATGTGATGTGATGTTCATGTGCTTGTGAATATTAGGTTGGTTGTTTTATGTTCTATGCTGTGTACTGGATCTCATTTGTTATTTGAGTCCCTTGCTAAGGTAAATAATGAATATGTTTAATACCAATCACTTTACTCAACTTAAGAGGTTTCTATGCTAGGTGAAAATCATTCTCTTGTTCACGAATTTCCTGAAATGAAAGATAAAATTGCTGAGCTTGTTAAAACTGACGATGGCTTTGCAGCAGATATGAAGACGTACGACAACCTTGATAAAGAGATTCGTAAGCTTGAGTTGAAAGATTCACCCATTGATGACGGCTCGATGCACCAACTGAAACACGATCGTTCTGTACTTAAAGACGCACTGCACGCTCGCTTAACTGCTTAGTCAGTTGGCATTTGGCTTATCAGCTAAATGGCGAATTGCAGATTTAGATACTAAAAACTCCTTCGGGAGTTTTTTTCGTTTGGGCTCAATAATATGTCGACAATTAAACAGCGCTAATACGTTGTATTGTTATTTTAATAACGCATAATGAGGGTTACTGGTACACGATTTTTAAGATTTTATTGGTAATCACATGAATATTGAACACCTCAAATTGTTTGTTCGTTTAGCTTCCACACATAACATCAGTATGGCTGGCCAAGAGCTGGGTTTGTCGCCTGCGGTCGCTAGTTCGCACATCAGTAAACTCGAAGATAATTTGGGCGTTCGCTTAGTACACCGCACCACTCGTAAAGTGTCTTTAACAGAGGAGGGGGAGGCATTCTTACCTCACGCTGAAGAAGTGTTATCGAGTGTTGATGCTGCTAAATCGGCGGTTGGTGTGGGCTGTGACTCTCCAACGGGAACATTGCGCGTTACGGCATCTGCTTCTTTTGGGCGTTTGCACCTTGTTCCAACGTTGCCTGGCTTTCTTGAACGTTACCCGGGATTAAAAGTCGATTTCAGGCTCTCAGATTCTATGGTCGATCTTGTGGAAGGAGGTTTCGATATTGCGATTCGAATCTCCGAACTGAAAGACTCGACGTTGATCGCCCGAAAGCTCGCAACAGATAAGCGAGTGGTCTGTGCATCTCCAGATTATCTAATTAAATATGGTAAACCAGTCACACCTCAAGATCTCAACGACCATCAGTGTATTAGCTTGATTGGTTTAGAAAACTGGACCTTCAATACCGAAAGTGGGCCTAAGACGATTAAGGCATCTGGATCGTTCAGGGCTGATAATGGAGAAGCGCTTCGTGATGCTGCTATTGGTGGGATGGGTATCACGGTGACATCAAATTGGTGTGCTTATGAGCAACTTAAAAGCGGTCAACTGATTCAAATATTGGAAGACTACTCTTTAACATCAGAACCTGCGATTTGGGCTGTGTACCCAAGCACAAGGTTGCTTGCACCAAAGGTAAGAGCCTTCATTGACTACTTCTCTGAGTATTATGGTAATCCGCCATATTGGGAACAAAAGTAGAGACAAATCGATTTAACGAAAAAGCCCTGCATGACTAACGTATAACATAGTCACGCAGGGCTTAATTATATGGTCCGCCTCACTCTCAAGCCCTTAAGCTTAGAGTAGGCTCTCAGAATGAGGTGAACCATATGTCTTCTATTCATATTTTAGGTATCGACCTAGGTAAACACTGCTTCCATGCTATCGCACATAACCGTTGTGGGGTGGAGGTGCTTCGTCGTAAATTTAATCGCAATCAACTCTTAATCTTTCTTAGTAAAATAGAACCAACAACTATTGCTTTCGAAGCTTGTGGCGGTGCTCATTGGCTTGCTCGAAAGTGTGGTGAGCTTGGTCATCAACCCCGACTTATTCCTCCTCAGTATGTAAAGCCTTATGTCAAAGGCAATAAAAACGATTTCATCGATGCTTCAGCGATCGCAGAGGCTGCGAGTCGACCGACCATGAGATTTGTGGCTGTAAAAGTGAAGAGGCTCAAGTCATCGCAGCGATTCATCGAGTCAGAGATAGTTATATCAAGGAGAGAACCGCCACTATGTCGCGGATCGGCGCGATCTTACTTGAGTTTGGCCTTAGCTTTCCCAAAGGGCATGCAAAGATGAAGTCTCTGTTTCAATGGTTAGCAGAACAAACAGTATCACTACCAAAAGCTTGCTATGTGAATTGATATCTATCCATGAACACTACAAGTACCTCAATGAACAAATCAAAACCCAAGATATCAAACTTCAAACTATTGTTGATAATAACGAAAGTGCTCAATTATTAAAAACTATCCCTGGAATTGGCGATCTTACCTCCACATTGTGTATTGCTGATGTAAGCTCTCCGAGTAACTTCACCAATGGCCGCGAGATGGCGGCTTGGTTGGGACTTGTACCAAGGCAATTCTCAACGGGAGGAAATACCAAGCTACTTGGTATGAGTAAACGAGGAAATAAGCACCTCAGAACTCTGTTTATCCATGGCGCAAGAGCTGTACTCTCTAGGCTAGAGACGACAGGGAAAGTGTTTGGAGAGTGGCTTGTGAACCTACGAGCCACCAAACCATTTAATGTAGTGGTAGTTGCATTAGCCAACAAGCTAGTGAGGATAGCTTGGGCGGTGTTATACCACCGCCAAGCTTTTAAGGCTGTTTAGCTATAACCAAGTTTGCAACGCCAATGAACGTGATGACAAAAACGGTCAATCGGCCAGATTAAGAACCTGACACAAAAAATAGCAATCAATGCTTTGGGCTTTTTAAGGATAATCTGGCGCGGATATCATCGTGGAGCTGGGAAGCTAGTGCTCCCAACAAGGACTCCGAATACATTAGCGCAAACCAACTCCGTTATTACTTAATTGTAGTTGCAATAACGGGGCGGACCATACATTTTTCTTGGAATCAGAAAATCAATTGAGCGTCGCTGTCATTAAGAAAGTGTTGCTGCGATGATCTCTTCAATTTTAGCGACAACTTGTTGTGACTTATCGCCGTAAATCGCATCTGGGTGCGGATTAGCAAAGGTGTTGTTGTCGTTATCAAAGTATTGACCACCTGCTTGTGCGAACTCGTCAGACAATGATGCGCGAACAAGAATGTCAGAACCAATGCTTAAGTCGCCGCCGGCAATGCCGTACGCGTCTTTCACCATTTTACTGCCCAGTAACGAAGCTGGGTTTACCGCAACAACCATTGGTCCAGCCGAGCCTAACTCTTTCGTCATTTCACGAGTCCACATGGTAATCGCAAGTTTGCTTTGTGCGTAAGCCTCACCATCGGAAAGTGGCTTCTTACCTTCTAGCGCTTCGATGTTCACGGCTGCTTGTGCCGCTGAAGATAGGTTTACCACTCGGCTAGATGCACCTAACACTGGTAGTAGGCGTTTAGTTATGTGGTAAGGTGAAATGGTATTCACAACAAAACGAACATCCAAACCATCTTTAGTTATTGGGTGCGGAGTGTTAAATACACCTGCGTTGTTTATCAGAACATCAATTTTATCGTGCTCAGCAATCACTTCGTCAGCTAACGCATCTACATCAGACAGAACAGACAAATCTGCCACGTAACTTTGGATTTTCGCTTCGGTAGATATGCCTACAAGTTGCTGCTCTACGTCTTTGAGTTTGCTTGGGTTACGTCCATGCAATAAAACGTGGTGACCTTGTTGGACAAGTACTTTGGCTGTTTCGAAGCCGATACCATCGGTAGAGCCCGTGATCAAAATAACTTTTTGCATGGAATAGATTCCTTATTAAAGCGCTGACATTGCGAGCGTTTTTAAATGTGTTGTTTCGTTGAGATAAAGAATAGCAACCTTTTGTGAAATTGATAATCAACCGGATTACTAAAACACTATTTAGTTTTTGTTGAAAATGGAGATGTGAACACAGTCCCAGTCACAGTGAAATAGCAGGCAATAAAAAAGCTTAGCGCGGGGGACACTAAGCTTGATTGTAAACTATGTTCTTGAACCATGTTTAGGCTAGTTGGGGTTAGCCTACTTGAGAAAAGCTCACTACTTTGCTTTGTAGCTTCTCTTTCAGGTAATTTGTCACTTCTTGCTGCTCTGATTCGCTCATGTACAGGCCAAGCTTGGTTCTGCGCCACAAGATGTCTTCGTCGGTCATCGCCATCTCTTCATTGATCAAGTAATCGATTTCAACTTGATAAACGCCATGTGCTTCGTTTGAGAATTGGATGCCAAGGTCAGCTTCGCTGTTTGCGCCATCCAGTAGTTTCCACGTGTAAGTACCAAATTGAGTCACATAGCGAAGCAATAACGCTTCAGAGGCCCAAGGGTATTTAGTGTGGATCATCTTCGCAAGTTGCTCTCTGCTGCAGCTAAAGTTACCGCCTGGAAGTGTGTCGTTCGCTGTCCATGGTGCACCCATGTTGCTTAAGTGTGGCTCAAGCTTCTTGAGTGCCGCTTCGCCTAGCTTACGGTAAGTGGTTAGTTTGCCACCGAAGATCGAAAGTAGTGGTGCTTGATCCAGCTCTGCGTCTAATTCCAAGGTGTAATCACGAGTGATCGCTTGTGGTGAATCAGATTCATCGTCACAAAGCGGTCTTACGCCACTGTATGTCCAAACCACGTCTTCACGACCAAGTTGTTTCACAAAGTGTTGGTTAACGATATCAATCAAGTAATCCACTTCGACATCATCAATGGCTACTTTACGAGGGTCGCCTTTGTATTCAAGGTCGGTAGTACCGATGATCGAGAACTTATCTAGGTAAGGGATCATGAACACAATGCGATTGTCTTTGTTTTGCAGAATGTACGCTTGTGGTTCGTCGTGAATACGCGGCACAACAATGTGAGAACCTTTGATCAAACGAATATTACGAGGCGAAGCCTGCTCTAATCCATCATCAAAGAATTGCTTAACCCAAGGGCCTGCTGCATTCACTAGCGCTTTTGCTTTACGTTCAAAACGTTGGTTTGTCATGACATCAAGGATCGTCACATGCCAGATACCGCCTTCACGGTGCGCTTTTTCAACTCGGCAGTAGTTACGAACTTCTGCGTTGTTCTCTTTCGCCGCTAACACGTTGAGCAATACCATGCGCGCATCATCTACCCAGCAATCTGAGTATTCGAAACCTGTTTTCATTTCTGGCTTCAGTAAACCTGATTTCGCCAAGTTCACGGTTTTACTGCCAGGAAGCGTGGTGCGTTTACCCAAGTTATCGTAAAGGAATAGGCCACAGCGGATCATCCAAGCTGGGCGTAAAAATGGTCGATGAGGTAAACGGAAACGCATTGGTTGAGCAACGTGAGGTGCTTTTCTTAGCAAGACTTCGCGTTCTGCAAGCGCTTCCGAAACCAAACGAAACTCGTAATGTTCAAGGTAACGTAAACCACCGTGGATCAGTTTTGAACTTGCAGATGAAGTAGCAGAAGCAAAGTCATTTGCTTCGTATAAGCCAACGTTGAGACCACGACCTGCTGCATCTGCCGCGATGCCTGCACCATTGATGCCGCCGCCAATCACGATCAAGTCTAAAGTGGAAGATGTACTGTTGTTTGAATTATTTTGTTGAGCACTCATGATTTTGACCTCTTTCTGAGCGAACGAGCATTTTAGAACATAAGTGAATCCTATCTTAACTTTCGTTTGCGGTCATTTATTATTTTCGTTTATGCGCGTTTTATGTGATTTGAGCATAAAAAAACCTCTGCTTATGAAAGCAGAGGTTCAAATAAAACTTATTCGAGCATAGAAGTGACACGAACAGGGATCAAGTATTGTTGGTTCAGTTACTAAAAAAGCCAGCTATCGATAAGTGTTTATCAATAGAACTGGCTTTTGATTGCTCACGAATGCGAGTGCTTACCTAGCTCGACTCAAACCAATTTAATCTAACTTGGCTTCATAGAGACTATTCACTGAGTGTTGAAGGCTGAGCGGTATCGATGACTTCTAATGGAATGTCTGAATCTTTAAGGATGTTGAGAATCTCTTCCGGAGGCTGCTTATTAGTAAATACCATGTGTGCCTGAGAGATATTACCAAGCTTAACCATCGCATTACGGCCAAACTTAGTGTGGTCGACAGCTAAGAAGATACTGCGGCTGTTTTCTATGATGGCTTGTTTCACTCGAACTTCGTGATAGTCAAAATCGAGCAGTGAGCCGTCAAAGTCGATACCACTGATCCCTAATATACCGAAATCAAGGCGGAATTGCTTTACGAAATCGAGTGTCGCTTCACCGACAATACCACCATCGCGGTTACGTACTTCACCGCCCGCCAAGATAACCTTGATCTCTGGGTTCGGTAGAAGGATGCTCGCCACGTTAATGTTGTTGGTGACAACTCTTAACTGTTTGTGATTTTTGTTGAGTGCACGGGCAACCGATTCTGGCGTGGTACCGATATCAACAAACAAAGTCGCGCCATCTGGGATGTGTTTGACCAGTTCATCGGCAATCACGTCTTTTTCGTTGAAATTAAGCGCTTTGCGCGTGTTATACGAGGTGTTTTCTGAGCTTAAAGGAATCGTAGCACCACCATGATAGCGACGGATTTTGTTGCTATCGGCCAGTTCGTTGAGGTCTCGTCTGATGGTTTGTGGGCTGACATCGAACTTTTCAACGAGCTCATCGGTACTCACATATCCTTGTGTTTTAACCAGGTCTACAATCTGCTGGTGTCTTGGTATCTGCTTCACTTAACTTACCACTCCCTGCACGCCAAAGGCTCTAGCGTGTCAAAATCGAAAATATAAACTCGCGCTATTGTGCTCGAATTGACGAAGAGAGAGAAGTAATGATGGTAAGGAATCATGTCTAAACCGCAAAAACGGTGCTCGTAACGTAAGATTTGAGCCTGAAACGCAAAAAAGAGCACAAAATAGTGCTCTTTTTAGTTTCGTTTACTGAGGTTCGAACAATCTAATCAACTATGAAGGGATTATTCGTGCTCCTCTGTTAACTCTCGCTTAAATTACTCTTCGTCGTCATCGTGCAGTTCAGACCAAACCTGAGCACACTTGATAGCACGCTTCCAGCCTTTGTAACGGCGGTTACGCTTCTCTTCGTCGTGGTGTGGCATGAAGGTACGGTCTAGAACGGCTTTGTCTTGAAGCTCGTCGATGCTGTCCCAGAAACCAACCGCTAAGCCTGCAAGGTAAGCCGCACCCAGAGCTGTTACTTCCGTTACTTCAGGGCGGTGAACTTCAGTATCCAGCACGTCTGATTGGAATTGCATTAGGAAGTTGTTCGCTACTGCGCCGCCATCAACACGTAGGTTTGCTAGCTTGATACCAGAGTCAGCTTGCATTGCGTCAAGTACGTCACGAGTTTGGTAAGCAATACCTTCCAGCGTTGCACGGATGATGTGGTTAGAGTTGACACCACGAGTTAGGCCGACAATCGTACCGCGAGCATAAGCATCCCAGTAGGGTGCGCCTAGGCCAGTAAATGCAGGAACCACGTAAACGCCGTTTGAAGAGTCTACTTTGGTTGCGAAGTACTCAGAGTCTTCTGCGCCAGCCAGCAGCTTCATTTCATCACGTAGCCATTGGATTGATGCACCGCCCATGAATACTGCACCTTCCAGTGCGTATGCAGGTTCACCTTTAGGGCCGCATGCCAGTGTTGTTAACAGGCCGTTTTTCGAGGTTACTTTCTCTTGACCAGTGTTCATTAGAAGGAAACAACCCGTGCCGTAAGTATTCTTCGCTTGGCCAGCTTCTACACACATTTGACCGTAAAGTGCAGCTTGTTGGTCACCCGCAATACCCGCGATTGGGATACGAGTACCGCCTTTACCACCAAGGTTCGTTTGACCGTATACTTCTGAAGAGCGTTTTACTTCTGGCATCATGACTGCTGGAATGCCCATTTCATCAAGCAGCTTCTGGTCCCAGCATAGGTCGTTGATGTTAAATAACATAGTACGAGACGCGTTAGTGTAATCCGTAACGTGTACACGTCCTTGAGTCATCTTCCAAACCAACCAAGTATCAACCGTACCGAATAGCAATTTGCCTGCTTCAGCGTCTTCGCGAGCACCTTCAACGTTGTCTAGAATCCATTTTACTTTTGTACCTGAGAAATACGGGTCAAGGACTAAGCCAGTATTGTCACGTACGTAGTCTTCTAGGCCACGTGCTTTTAGGTCTTCACAGATGTCTGCTGTACGGCGACACTGCCATACGATTGCGTTGTAAACCGGTTTGCCTGTTTCTTTGTTCCAAACAATGGTGGTTTCACGTTGGTTAGTGATACCAATACCCGCTAGTTCGTCGCTGCGAATGCCTGCTTTAGCAAGTGCTTCAACCAATGTAGAGCTTTGAGTTGCCCAGATTTCCATTGGATCATGCTCAACCCAGCCCGCTTTCGGGTAGATTTGAGTAAATTCTCGTTGAGAAGAGCTTACGATGTTTGCATCGTGGTCGAGGATTACAGCGCGAGAGCTTGTGGTGCCTTGGTCTAGGGCAACAATGTATTTTTGCTCGGTCATGGTAAGAATCCTTTTTCTTTTGTTATTTATATTTTAGTAAATGTAGGGTCGCTTAGCGATTAAGCTTGAGCTTGTTCAGCTTCTTCTGTTGTTTCACATTGGTTTGGAATTGTGCAGCCTTGGCCTTCTACTGGTAGGTAAGCACCGATAACACGTGGGTACAACCAACCGCCAAAACACGCACCAGCAATTGGAGCAAGAATTGGAACGATGAAGTAAGGAATATCACGAGCACCGCTCAATGCGAAATCCCAACCTGCAAAGTAAGCGAAAAGTTTTGGTCCGAAGTCACGAGCAGGGTTCATTGCGAAGCCAGTTAGTGGACCTAAAGAACCACCAATTACCGCGATAAGAATACCGATCAGCAGTGGGTTCATCGCGCCGCGAGATGCGCCATTGTTCTCATCACCTAGCGCTAAAATGGCAAACATCAACACAGCTGTAATCACGAATTCCACAGCAAAAGCGCCGAAGAAAGAGAGTGAAGCATGTGGGTAAGTCGAGAAGATACCAGCGGTTGATAGTGCGTCTTGGCTGCTACGAACGAAGTTATGTGCGATTTCGTAGTCAGTGAATAGGTTGCTGTACAGGCTATAAACCAATGCCGCAGAACAGAATGCGCCAAGTAGCTGAGAAATGATGTAAGGCACAACTTTCGCCTTATCAAAGCCATGGAACATGGCCAGTGCGATGGTAACTGCAGGGTTTATGTGTGCGCCAGAAACGCCAGCTGTACAGTAAATTGCGATAGCGACACCGAAGCCCCAGATGATGCTGATTTCCCATTGCCCGAATGTTGCACCAGTGAGTACCAGTGCTGCCACACAGCCAACGCCAAAAAATATGAGTAGTCCTGTTCCTATAAATTCGGCCAAGCATTGCCCAAATAAAGAGGGGTGTTTGTTTGTTGTCATGTTCGAGTCCTTGTTAGTTTGCTTATCTAGCACATGTATTGTGCATAAATTTGCGAACTCGAAAATAAACGAACATTAAAAGTGAGCGTTTGAGCATAAAATTGTTAACTAAAGTCACTTGAAATGTTAATCCGAACACTTTTGTTCGAAAAAGAAGCTCGCATGAACGTCATTGCTCGAATTGATGTGTTTCGAGGCCGCTAAAATTACCTGTATGTAAACGGATGCACAACTGGTACGAGGAGTTTCTGTTTAGATTTGTGATGCTACTTCGTGAGTGGTTGATTATTAGACTTAATTAGGACGGGTTGTGTGATGTTTTTGCTATGTAACAAGGGCGTTAATCAATGAGCTTATATGCATAAATGAATAAACTGCCAACTAAGTTGTAGTTTGGCAGTTTCAATTTAGGTGTTTGTTCTAGTTACATGCTACGAACTGGAGCTCTAAACCAGAGCTGCAACCTTTCCTCTCGCAACCAACTGAGCTCGGATTGAGTCATATACCCAGTTGAACGCAATTGCGTAAAGCACGAAGAAGATAACAATCCCGATATCCATCATTAATACTGTCCAGAAATCGAGTTGAAGTACCCACATCAGTAGTGGGAACGACACCAACATCAAGCCTAATTCGAAACCTAAGCCGTGCAGAATACGTGTTTTCTTGGTTCGTTTGCTGCGGTCAGCGCCGTAAATCTTGTCGTAACCGTAGTTGTAGACGTAGTTCCATGTCATCGCAATCAGCGATAAAGACAGCGCCAAGCCTGCCATTTTTACTGCTCCGCCACCGACAATGTAAGTTGCCGCCACGGCCATCAAAATCAAAGCTGCTAATTCAAATAGCACCATGTGTAACATGCGTTCTTTATGTGACATCTCTTTACTCTCTTTATGTTTTTCTAGCCTCTATGGGCTAATGACTTGGCTAGATAATATCTATTTAAGTGATAATATAAAGATATTTAGCATCACATATAGTGATAGTAAGTGTTGGGAGACACCGAATGTACAACATTGAACAGCTAAAAATGTTTGTGTATGCCGTTGAATTAGGGTCATTTTCTGCCAGTGCTCGTCAACTGGGCAAAGTGCAATCGGCGGTGAGCCAAGGTATCAGTAATCTTGAAATAGATTTTAATGTTGAGCTTTTTGATCGTTCGACTCGAAAGCCTTCACTAACCAAAGCTGGCGAGCAGTTATTTAAACAGGTGAAAGCGATCGTGCTTCAGGTTGAAGATCTGAATGTGACGGTTAATGCGATGGGTAGCGGTGAAGAAGGGCTCATCAAAATTGCATTAGATGATTCATTATTGGTCCCGAACCTATCTAAAATCCTGAGTGAGTTCAGTCAACAATTCCCTGCGACCGAAGTAGAACTGGTTGCGTGTACCACGACAGAGGTCAATCCGTTAATTGTAGAAGAGAGGGCCGACATTGGATTGATGTTTACCAATTTGGCTTTTGATGTCGGTTCTGAGCCATGCTTTATCGGTCACTTACCGTTTATTGCTGTGTGTCATCCAAGTCATGCGCTCGCAAAAACAGGTGTTGCGAAACTCTCTGACTTACTCCCGCATCGTCAGTTAATGTTGAGGGGAGACAAAGGTAAGGTGATGGATCAGTTTCCGCTGATTGCCGGAAAGGTATGGTGGTCGAACAGCTTTATTGTTATCAAAGAGGTAGTGCTCGGCAGTGATATTGGTTGGGCATATTTACCTAAACACCTTGTCGAAGAGGAGTTGGATAAGCAACGTTTAGTGGAGATTAATGTCTCATTCGATCACAAAACATGGTCGCCACCCGTTGATCTTGTATTGTCTAAAACACGCTCAAAAGGACCTGCGCTACTTTGGCTTGAACAAGCTTTGAAAGGCTTATTGGACGAAACGTAAACTGGACGAAACTTAAATTGTACGAGATTTTATAAAGAAAAGGCTCACCGTTTAACGTGTGAGCCTTTCTATTTCAAGTGATGCCACTTTTTGTTCGCTGTAGCTCTAGATGCTAGGCTTTACGGTTTGACCGTTGTAATACTTGTCTTTCATCTTAAGCGCAACGTTCACTAGGTAGATCAGTACAGGTACTTCAATCAGTGGACCGATAACGCCTGCAAACGCTTGGTCTGAGTTGATACCGAATACAGAGATTGCTACGGCAATAGCTAACTCAAAGTTGTTACCTGTCGCTGTGAAGGCAATAGATGCGTTCTTGTCGTATTCAATGCCCATCTTTTTACTAATGAAGAAGCTGATGAAGAACATCGCTGTGAAGTAGATAGTCAGTGGAACAGCAATCAACAGTACGTCCATTGGCAGTTCAACAATCATCTCGCCTTTTAGGCTGAACATCAAAACGATAGTCGCCAGTAGAGCTATCAGTGTGATTGGTGAGATGCGTGGAATGAACACATCGTTGTACCACTGCTCGCCTTTCATCGACACAAGGATCTTACGGCTTAGGAAGCCCGCTAGGAATGGGATACCTAGATAGATAAGAACACTATGTGCAATATCGATCATCGAGATATCAACCATCATGCCTTCGTAACCAAATACTGGTGGAAGAACGCTGATGAATAGCCACGCCATGAAGCTGTAGCTCACTACTTGGAATGCACTATTTAGAGCAACCAATGCCGCACCGTACTCTTTGTTACCGCCGCCAATGTCGTTCCAAACCAGTACCATAGCCACACAACGAGCTAGACCAATCAGAATCACACCGACCATGTAACCGGGGTGATCACCCAAGAAAGTCAGTGCCAACACGAACATCAGAATAGGGCCAACAAGCCAGTTCAGGATCAAAGATAGCTTGATCGCTTTCTTATCTTTTACCACGGTGCCTAGCAGGTTGTAGTTAACCTTTGCCAGAGGTGGGTACATCATTAAGATAAGACCAATTGCCAGTGGAATGTTGGTTGTGCCAACAGACATTGATTCGTTCCACTGTTCGATTTGTGGGAACAAGGTGCCAAGTAATACACCAAGCCCCATCGCAATAAAGATCCACAGTGTTAAGTAGCGATCTAGAAAACCTAACTTTGGTTTCATGATATTTTCTCTTTAGCTGATATCGTCAATCGTCGAAAAACGATATTGAAGAATAAAAAAATACGCTTAGTTTATCCTGTATTCGACAAACTAAGCGCGATGAATCTATTTCAAAATGGTGTCGATTAGCGTCTCAAATTGCTGAATATTATCTCGATTAATGCGGTAGCACATTTTCGGTGGTATTGATTCAGCAGTGATGAAACCAGAGGTTTTCAAGATTCTTAGGTGCTCGGATACTGTTGATTGCGCCAAACCCAATTCACTCACCAAGTCGCTGTTCAAACAACCGCCCGATTTTTCTAACGTTGAAAGGATACTCAATATACGTACTCTTGCCGGGTGAGCGAGCGCTTTCGCTAACGCAGCCATTTCTTTTTCTGCTTCAGCGTTACTCGGCGGAAGAGGTAGAGAACAGCTTTCTGTTGCTTGGCATGTTGCAGTCATACTTAGGTGGCTCACTTACTATTAATCGTTAAAAGACGATTAATAGTAAGCCTATTTCTTTTGACGGTCAACGCGAATTTTAAAAGTCGTAAAACTTAAACATCAAGTATTCGATATTCACACCTATGATTAAGACCAATTTAGTGATCACTGCGCGAGTTAGAAATAAGTGCTCAGTTCTACTTTCCTACCCAATACAGCGGCCACCGTTGTTGTGTCGAGGTGTTATTGAGCATAGCGCCAACCAAAACGAGCGCGACACTGCCTACTAGAACGGGCGTAAACAAGAAGGTCCAATCGACCAGCGATGTGCCTGCTAACGCGATAACGATCGGGTTAGCGCCTGCTGGTGGATGAACCGCTCGAAAGTACAGCATCAAAAATATCGCGCTACCCACTGCTACCGACATCACTAAAAAGAATCACCGAAGCCATACAACGCCGCGAGCCCGACTGCGGCTGAAATGAAATGGCCCGCAATGATGTTGCGTGGTTGAGCAAGCGGCGAGGTTGGTACTGCAAACAACAGCACACAAGTCGCGCCGAACGGTGCCATCAACCAAGGCACTTGTGACTGTTCAGCCAGTAAACACAAGATCAATATACCTACCGAACCACCGATAAAGGCCTTCATTAGTTGGTTCAATGTTGCTTTTGGAGGTAGCTCTCCTCCACCGATCAGTTTTTTTATCATCACGAACTCCTCGCCTGTGAGTAGAAAATAAAAGTGTACAGATCTGTACTGTTTGATTTGAATGATACAGATCTGTACACTCTTTACAACGTGAAATTTTGCGACCCTAATTGAACGAGTGGATAGGATGAGTAAGAAAGAACTAATCTTGGATGTGGCTGAATCTTTGTTTAACCAGTTTGGCTATACCGCTGTTGGGGTGGATATGATCCGAGATGAGGCAGCGGTTTCTAAGACATCCATGTATCGTCACTTTGGTTCTAAAACCAAGCTGATTGAAGCGGTGTTGGAAAGGCGTCATCAGCGTTTTGAGTCGAGTTTAGAGGCGGCACTTGCATCCATTTCTGGATTGCAAAACCAATTGGATGCGCTGTTAGATTGGCATTTTGCATGGTTTGAACAACCCGACTTCAAAGGTTGCATGTTCATGCATGCACTCGCCGAATTTAAAGAATCGGAAGATGACATTGCGATGCTTGCACAACAGCACAAATCATGGCTCAAGAGCATTATTCTAAAGGTCGTTAGCGGTGGTGGAGAGGTAGGTACTGCAACATCTGATCTGCGCAGTGAATCGGTCATTACTTTCATTGAAGGTTTAATCGTAAGGAGTGAATTTGGTGTATTAGATTTAAGCTTAGATTCAACCAAAGAAGCTTACCGAAAAGCATTGCACTCACTGGCTACTCTAGCGATATAATCGAACGCAGAACCGTTACCCAAGATAACGAAAAATCATAATTTACAATTTTATTTATATTTATAGGTAAGCTCTGAAATGCCACAACAGAACATCAAATTTATCGCTGCTGATATGGACGGCACTCTGCTTAATGAACACGGAAAATTAGACCCGGAATTTTTTAACCTCTACGAGCGACTAGAAGTTCAAGACATTATCTTTGCTGCAGCGTCGGGTCGTCAGTATTACAGCTTAATGGAAACTTTTGCCCCTATTAAAGATCGCATGATATTTGTTGCTGAAAACGGCACATTAGTGATGCATAAAGGTGAAGAACTCTACAGCTGTTTACTAGATACAGATGCAATTAAAGACATTATCAAAGAAGCGCGTGCCATTGAAGGCGCTCATGTTGTGCTGTGTGGTAAGAAGTCGGCATACATCGAAACCAAAGACGAGCGTGCCCTAGAAGAGATCTCTAAGTACTATCATCGCCGCGAGCAAGTAGAAGATCTGTTGGCGGTCGAAGATGAGTTTATTAAGGTTGCTATTTGCCACTTTGACGGCTCACAAGAGAAAGTAAACCCAAGCATTGACGCTAAGTTTGGTGAAAATTACCAAGTGGTTGTAAGCGCAAAAATTTGGTTGGATGTAATGAATGCTGAGGCTTCAAAAGGGGCGGCAATCAAACATCTACAAAACACATTAGGTTTCACTTACGAACAGACCATGAGCTTTGGCGACTACCTAAATGATTACGAGATGCTTAAAGAAAGTTACCACTCATATGCGATGGAAAATGCACATCCAAAACTAAAAGAGATAGCTCGTTTTGGCGCGCCAAGTAATGTTGATGCGGGCGTATTCCAAGTGTTGGAGAAGCTTCTCGCGTAACGTTTGAAATCCTTTTTAGATTTTTATCAAAGCCGACTCACTAACATGAGCCGGCTTTTTTATTGGAAATTCCGAATTTGAAAACTCGCCTTAACATTGATTCGTGAAGGTACATTCAGGCTTGATTTGTTTGCTAAGTTTACCCATCCAAAATGTGGCAGCCAGAACCACGGCTCCAGCAATGGTAAAACCATAAATAATCGCATCGGCTTGCGCCAATACAGCAATCAACACATAACTTAAGCTCTGAGTTAAGGTAGCGAATAGCGCAAGCCCTCCATCTACTCTTCCTCTTTGTTTTATTGCTACCGCATGGTGCATCCAGTTGGTTCGGGCGATTCTATTGAGCGCGTTGAATGCACCGAAAATGAAAGTAAGAACAATAAGATATGCGGGATTCTCTGCTTGGCTCATCAACAATAGAGAGAGTCCGATGATGTACATCGCTATTTGGATGATTGTTTTGTGAGATGCGGACTTCAGGATCAGTGGTAAAGATACCCCAATAATCAGTGCCCCCATGCCGAGAGAGATATTGTAAAGTGCAAGCCAGTCTCCGGTGATATTCAGTTCTGAAAACCAAATCGGAATTAAGCGGCTTAAAAAGGTCACCATCGGATATGAGAGACAAGAAACAATCAGGAAACCATAAAATTGATGCGATTGAGAGAACACATCTTTAATTTCGATCAATTGCTGCTTGAATGGTGTATTCACACTCTCCGTGATTTGTCTTCTGTAAGGTGTCATCAAGTAACTTATCGCTGAAATACTCGAGGCAATACCTGCAAAAATCGCAAATTCAATAATGCTCCACTGCTCGAGTAATACAACGCCAAGAGCGCCAGCACCCAAAGTTGTCGACTGCAAAATAATCTCTTGATGACTCGAGATCTTGGCATATTCATGGTGATCGTAATTTTCTTGCGTAAAGGCATTGTTGGTGTGCCAGGCGAGGCTACTTGAAACCCAAAAAATGACTTGAGCAGCACCCAAGACGACAATAGAACCGACGCCAAACCAGTAAATTGCAGCGACAATAAATGCGGTTGAAGCCTGGATTACTTGCGCGATGATCAAAATATTTTTACGAGAATGGCGGTCGATCAACGCTGAAAAATAGGGCGTAGCGAGAAAAGTGGTGATCGTACAAACTAGGGCGGTGAGCGCAACAAAAGTCCCCATATTGGGCGTTGCTAGCATTAACCACGGAAGTGCTAGCATAAATAGCCCTGAGCTAATGCCATCAAAGAAGCGTCCGGTAAGGTAGGGTGGTGTTTTTCTTTTCATATATCTGTCTCATCGTCTCTGTTTCGTATCACTCTACAACTTAAAGTTAACTTTAAGTCAAAGGCTAATTGAGAGAAATCTGAGTTATTTGAGAGCGAATATGTTGATATTTGAACGAGTGTTCATTTTGTTGTAGTCTAATCCGAAAGATGGGTATTCACTGCGAATTGGATACGCCTTAGCAACGAGATTTGGAAAGATTATGAGCAAGAAACTTCAACTCGATATTATTTCTGACGTAATGTGCCCTTGGTGCGTGGTCGGCTACAAAAATCTAGAGCAAGCCGTCTCAGAACTTGGCTTAGAACAACCGATTGAACTTGAATGGCAGCCGTTTGAGTTGAATCCCGATATGCCGCAAGAGGGTGAAAACCTGCGTGAGCATATCATGAGAAAATACGGTTCTAGTGCAGAAGAAAGTCAGCGCTCACGTGAGCAACTGGCGGCTCGTGGTCAAGCGGTTGGGTTCGATTTCAATTTCTATGACAGTATGAGAATGGTGAATTCACGTCACCTACATGTGCTGCTTGATTTTGCTCTCGCTCACGGCAAACAAACTGAGTTAAAACTACGCTTCTTTACAGCTCACTTTTCAGAGCAGAAAGATCTGTCTGATCTTGAGGTTATCGCGCAAGAACTTGAAGCGGTTGGTTTAGACTCAACCAAGGCACTGAAACGCTTGGAGAACATCGACAACTTAAAGCAAATTGAAGCGCAAGAGTTTGAATGGCAACGCATGGGCATCTCTGCGGTTCCTACTGTGGTGTTTAACCGTAAGAGTGCAGTGACAGGCGCGCAAACGGTCGAAACGTATAAGCAAATCCTTCAAGAGCTTATTGCGGAATCATAAGCTGATCATTGCTATCAATTAGAGTCTGAATTTCATGGAATCACTTTCACTCGCTCAAGCACAAAAAATTGTACTGCTTTCGCAAAAATTGCCGCCCAAAAAGCAACGTAATGGGGGCGCTTTGGCGAATACTCTGTCTGCGATTGAAAACCTTGGCTATGTACAAATTGATACCATTTCCGTGATTCAGCGAGCTCACCACCACACGCTTTGGAATCGCAATCAAGACTACCAACTGAATCATCTGGATAAGCTGTTAGAGCGTCGAGAGGTGTTTGAGTATTGGTCGCACGCCGCCGCGTATTTACCCATGCGAGATTACCGGTTCAGCCTGCATCGAAAGAATGGGTTTGCGAGCGGTAAGCTCAAGCATTGGTATAAAAAAGACGATGCCCTCATGGCGCATGTTCTCAAGCGTATTGAGAGCGAAGGGCCATTGATGGCGAAAGACTTCGAAGGGTATAGACCCAACCCCGGCGGATGGGGGGGTAAACCTGCCAAACAGGCGCTAGAGACTTTGTTTATGCAAGGTGACTTAATGGTGCCAAGCAGAGTGAACTTTCATAAGGTGTATGACCTAACCGAGCGAGTTTTGCCGAGTGGCATTGATACCTCTGAACCAACGGAACAAAAGTATATCGAGCATCTGATCACGCGTTATTTAGAAGCGAACGGTGTGGGAATCGCATCGGAAATGAGCTATCTCCTTAAGAACACCAAACCACTGATACAGAAGACACTCCAGCAGATGTTTGAAGACAAACAAGTGATGAAAGTGAGTGTTCAAGGTTCTGATTACTACGTGTTACCTAATGCGTTTGAACTGCTAAATCAGCCTTTATCTCGAACCAAGTTAAAGATACTGTCTCCGTTCGATAACCTGTTGATTCAACGTAAGCGAATGCAATCACTGTTCAACTTTGATTATCTTCTTGAGTGTTATGTTCCAGAAGCCAAGCGCCAGTTTGGTTACTTTAGTTTGCCGATTTTGTGGCAGGGTGAGCTGGTGGCGCGAATGGATTGCAAAGTTGATAGGAAGAGTGGGCTACTCAATATTCGCAACTTGGTTGTGGAAGATCGAATCAAAAAACATGAATCATTCGTTCATGCCTTATGCGATGAACTTAAGCACTTCATGGTATTCAACCAATGCGATGAGATGGTCGTCCATAACACCACGCCCTCTGATCTTGGCAAGCGCCTGATGAGTCATTGGCAAATGATTTAACGTTCATCGCTGCTTAAACATAAACCATCCTGTTATTCAGCAAGCTCGGCCAACAAGAATTCGACAAAGGTTCTGTTCTTCAACGACAATTGCTTGGTTTTGTAGAGCAAGTGAATCGGCTTAGGCAAAGGTGCCATACCGGGTAGGATTTCTAATAGTGCTCCACGCTCTATCTCTTCTGACACTAAAATAGTTGGCTGCAATAACACGCCCACGCCTTGCAGGGCGGCATATCGCAACACATCCCCATTATTCGATATCAAACGCACTTGCCCTTTATTCACCGCGCTATGCGTTGCTTGGTGGTTCTGAGAGGTTAGGTGTTGCGTTTCAATGCTTTGCGCACTCCGCGTTTGTGCATCTCGGCCACTCACATCACGACGGCTGCTATAACTGAACCCAAGCGATGGGTGCTGTGTAAGGTCTTCCAATACGCGGATTTCTGTGTGTTGGTTAAGGTACTCTGGAGCTGCGCAGTAACACATCTCGTAATCCCCTAAATATCTGGCGACTAAACTGGAGTCAGACAGGTCACCAATTCGCACAATCAAATCAATATCGGAGGAATAAGGATCGACAAGATCGTTATTCAGCACGAGTTCGACATTAATCGTCGGATTATTGGCAAGGAACTTCGCCACGATTGGCGCAAGCACCTTGTTCCCATAGGTGACTGGGCAGTTTATTTTTACCGTGCCTTGAGGTTGGTTTTCTAAGGTTTGAATCAGGTTTTCAGCATTGCTGATGTCTTCGAGAATTCGCTTACATTCTCGATAATAAAGCTGCCCCGAGTCGGTTAGAGACTGCTTACGTGTAGTGCGATGAATCAGTTGAGAGTTCAGGCTCGCTTCAAGATGATGGACATGCTTACTGATCATGGTCGCCGACAGGTTGAAGTGGTTGGCGGCGCTACGAAAGCTGCCTTGTTCCACTACGTAAACGAAGACCTTCATGCTGGTTAACTTATCCATTGAACACTCTAGGTTGACAAATAATAAACAAAAGGTGAGTTTATCAATTATTAGGGGTTAATTATATTAATGACAAACCGATAATTAACTAAAATTAGAGCGCGAAATGCCTCAAACAAACGAAACCATCTTTGTTACTGCCGAACTTAAGATTAAAACCAACATTGAACGTGAGGCTGCAGTTGAAGCCATCGAACAGTTTTGCTTAGACATGCAGAGCGAATCGGGCTGCCTACAAGCAATAGCAACCTATGCTCAAAACCAAAGCGATCGCGTGATCTTGCTCGAGCAATACGTTAACCGCGAAGCGATTAATCAGCACTTTGTAATGCCTCATACGCAAGCGTTTATCGAGCGTGATATTACCGAGTTAGTTCAAGCGTTCGAAACGCAGCTTGAATCAAAAGAGCAGGAGAAGTAAGCCATGAAATGGGGAATCCTAGGAACCAGCTTTATCTCAGGCGTAATGGCGGATGCGATTAAAGGCGATGATCAAAGTGAACTGTATGCCGTTGCTGGTCGCACAGAGAAAACTCTCAATGAGTTTGCCGCGCAGTATCAACCAACACGAACTTTCAACAGCTATGAAGCCTTGATTGAAGACGAGTCGGTCGACATTATCTACATCGCTCTACCTAACCACGTTCACCACGAATACGTGATTAAAGCCGCTCAAAAAGGCAAAGCGATTCTGTGTGAAAAATCGTTATCGGTTGATATGGAAAAAACCGAACAAGCTCTACAAGCCGTAGAAGAAGCGGGTGTATTTTTTGCAGAAGGTTTGATGTACTTAAATCACCCATTGATCGCCAAGCTTCATCAAGAATTAGCTACAGGTGAGATTGGTGAAGTACGTTCAATTCAAGGCTCATACGTGGCGGCGATAGATCAGTTCGTGAACCCTGCGAGCAAAGGTGCACTGTACAACTTGGGTTGTTACCCAATGTCGCTGATTCACTCTGTCGCACAACACCAGTTTGGTGAAAGTGTGTTTAATGATCTGCAGATCTCAGCAATCGGTCGACGTGGTCAAGATAGCAATATCTGTGAATCATCGGCGATGATGCGCTTCAATGGCCAGTTCACTGCGCAAATCCATACTGCAGAAGACCACGGCTTAAAGCATGGCTTTACCATTTTAGGTAGCAAAGGCTGCATCACGCTCGACACCAACCCATGGCTACCGACCGAAGACAATACATTCACGGTTGAGATTTACGAAACGTCGACACGTGAAGTGAAAGTCGAAGCGCAAGGCGATGGATTTCATTATCAAGTGCGTAATATTCGCCAAGCAGTTGAGCGAGGTGACACACAACTGGCAACACCCATGGCGACTCACCAATACTCTCGCGTAATCATGAAGTTACTGACGGATTGGGAACAAGCGGCTAGCTAGTTTCTTTGCTAAATCCTGTACACACCTCATACTTGGTAGCCTCGTAAACTATCAAGCATGAGGCGTTTCTCTAACCCCTCTAGCCTATCATCCTCAATAAATACTTTGCATTTGAAACAGCCACAGTGTCCAATATCGGTTAAGACAACATTGACTGAAAAAAACCTTATTTTTTAAGGTGTTAAATAGGATTCTACTTCATGCGTAAATCAGATAAGAAGATCGAAAATCAGATCAGAGACGTGCTAACTGACGTGTGTGAAGATACGTTGAAAGGCTACGATGGTTTTCTTTGGGTAACTCATACGGTCAATTTATCTTCTTTTCCACAAAGCTTAAAAATCGTTTGTGTATTCGATTCCAATCAAGACAGGACGAATTTCCTGGAGGGAGAAGGCCAACAAGAAGTCTCTATGACCATCCAAAAGGCGTTCAGTAAGGTAGGAATTACACTGAAGAATGTCGATAAACACATCAGCTACGATACACAAGAAAATTGCGACCGTGACCATCAAGGGAAGTGGAACCATAGACTTTAAGAAGCTTTAGTTAACCAAAGGACGAAAGCCTACACGAGGTAGGCTTTGTTACTGTATTTACTCTTATTATTTAATTGCAGTGCAGAAGCTAACGTCTGAATGTTGAGTCTGTTGATCGTAGCTGTGGTAAAGCTCAAAGCAAGGTCGGTCTTCGGTTTCTAGGCCGGACTCTATAACCTTACTCATTAGGTCATCCCACGCTTTAGCATATTGGCTTGACTCGGTGATGGTTTGGCGCATTACGGCATATTGTCCGCCGGGAAAATCTTTCAATTCGATCCCACTTGGTACTTCAGTGTCTTCTGACACCATCAAGCAGATGTCAGTACGACATTTATCGTTTGGAGTGATTTCTGGATTGTCATGATAGATAAAGATGCAGCTGTTACCTGCTAACCCTTTCATTTCGGCCCATTGGTAAAGACGACCGCTTGGCTCTTCATAACCTTGTCCGTAAGGGCCAGTCACTCGTACATACGCTAGTTTTGATGGTTCGAATTGTTGCGTTTTCATTGTCATACTCCATGTTGTTCGTTCGGAGTCAGTATATGAATTGCTTGCCACTGCATCGTTTCCATTCTTGCGCAACGTGTGTCCAATCTTGCTATTTCGAGTGAGCTCGCTGAACGCTTGGTAATCTTCACAATCACGGAAGGCACTCGGTGTGACACCAAAGTGTTGTTTGAATGCTTTGGCAAAACTTTGAGAAGACGAGAACCCATAGTCCAATGCGATATTAATAATGGGTTGCTTGGATTTGAAGAGATCATTCGCTGCCGCTTCTAGCCTCAATCGCCGAATGAAATCAGCAAGGGTCTCGCCTTGAACGGCCTTAAAAGTGCGATGAAAGTGGTAGGGTGAAAAGTTGGCTAATGCCGCGACTTCGATTAGGTTGAGCGGCTCGTTAAAGTGCTTTTCTAGATAACGGACAACGGGAATTAGCCGCTTATGATAGTCAACGTACATTGCTTTATTTACCACTCTTTATTGCCATTAATCTTATATAGCTTCAGAGACTAACCTATCCCAATTGAGTTTCAATAGAGTGGCATTGAAACTGAGATTAGATGCAGTAAATCCAATTCCCGCTTTCCATTTTCCTTCGATCAATAAGATTAACTTCTCCCAAACTGAATTGCCTTTTTAGTCATCGTGCGTTCACTGTTCGTTCGATTTAATTCTCATAATGAGAAAAAGTGAAGCCGAGAATCGTGACTCTGGAATACTTAGCTTGTCAGCAAAATTAAGATTATAAGTTTTTAGCTTTCGTTCTAACGTGCTGACTTTACATATGTATTAGGAGGTATTTTTAGAGGTAAGAGACACTGAACCGATGAGGGCTTGATCAATACATGTTTCTAACCGATACTTTTTTCGTATTTTGATTCCTAAATTGACACGTAAGTTGGCTGACTTTTCGTCTCGTATTTTTGAGAAACGACAGTATCGATTAGGAAAACTGAATGATGAACCCCTACATTTTATGGTTACTAGCACTCATTCCATTCTACCTAACTGCTAGTAACGCTTTTGCTGCTGGTAAAGCGATTGTATTGCCCGGATCACATCAGCAAGGTGTCGACTTAAGCGATTCGCCAATGTCGGCAACGGATGTCATTGATTGGGAAATCACAAACAATGACATCGTGTTTGGCTCTTATGCAGACAAAACCGACAATGAGCGAATTACTGCGATTGGTTATATGTACAACCAAAAGTTGGAGATGAACTCTGGCTGGTTAGAAAACGATCTTCGCAATAACGCAGCGCTAAACGGTGCTAATTATGAAGACTTCTTTCTGCATTTCGCTGAAGACACGGTGATTGCTGAAGTCGACAAAAGCCACGGTGAAAATACCCTTCTTAATCGAAAACCTATGATCGTCGGTTACACAGCAAGTGAAGATCATGCCGGGTTTTGGCTCTATCAAGAACCGCCTTGGGATGCGGATGTGTTTGAAAACTTCGAGCAAGGTGGTGCGCTTTATGTGTATCACGCAGAGCAGTTCGATAGGCTGACATTGAAGTTCTCTCAGTTTGCCTCTGGTGGTCAATTTTGGCTTGAGTATCCAACAGAAGTTGATGCCCATGGGCAGGTATCACAATGGTCTACGTTGGAGCTGAAGAAAGACAAAACCCTCAATATGACCAAGAATCAATCTGTGTTGTGGAACCTTCCATCTGATTGGGTAAGGGCGACAACCCATGACGGCAGTGGCGCTAGCTATGGCGGAGGCCAATATTTCGGTTCTACTTTTGTGCGTGACGGTGGGCGTTTGTATGTGATGAGAATTCGTTGGCAAGGTGATAACGCCAATGACAGACCGCGCCTCAAAGAAGTGAAGCATAGAAACAGCTTTCCTGTGGTGAAGTTAACCGATGCACCTGAAACAACGCCTGATGGGAATGCTATCAGCCAGTGGCGTAAGATCCGTGGTTTTGATGTGTCTGCCGATTTGAATCAAGACAACTACTTGTCACAAAGTGAGTATAAAAATCGCACCAATAAAAATGCCACCGCTCGATTTCGTTGGGAGTCGCGCGTGGTGCCATTTGGCCGAATGTGGAGTCAGAGCTCGTCATGGGCGCTGGCTAATGTTGCCGATCTCAATTACCTATCGGCGGTTCACGCTTATTATCAGAAGAACTGGGCAGAGCAGGGGCTGAATGGTGCTTATAACGATGACACCAACAAGCTGCTTGGTGCAAATCAGTTTTATGTTCATTCTGGTGGCACGGTGCAAGAGCTAGGATTGGTGGCGGGTTCTACTGATGCCGATGACCTTTATAAAGCGCAATTCTCTGCTTTCTTAAAAAGCCTCGCAACTCTCAATCGTGATGCCTTGATAGGCTTGAATATTGGGACCGCCAATTTACTTGGGCGTAATGGTCAATCTCACCTTGTGGAGGCGGGTTCTTTATATTTCAGGGAGCACTACGTGTTCCCATCGACTGGTTTTAGCGGCTATTCGGGTATCTCAAAATTTTGGGATAACTCGGCATTGGCGTATGCCGATCAAAGCGTGATCTTTCAAGCGACAACGCGTTTCGGTCGTGTTCAGTTCTTTGGTGGTTCTGAACAAAACTGGCGACAAGACCAATACTCAGCATTGGCGATTTATTACTTGAATCATCATTCGCAACACAGCTATTTCTACCAGTGGAACAATGGTTATGTTTATGGGAGTGACAACACCACACAGGATAATTTCTGGAAGAGTGGCGTACCGAAAAATGTCGCTTATCAACCAAGTGCGTTATTGGCGGTCGATTTGGGCGAACCCAGCAATTTTATTCCCGAAGGCTTCGAAGCCATTCCCTTGATGCTTTCGACAACTACGCCTGTACCTGCGGATTACACCATTGTGGGTGATTCCTCGATGAATGAAATGGTACATGCAGACTTACCCGATGGAATCACACACGTATTGCCTACGTATACCTATTTCTTACATCAGTCTGAGCGAACAGTTGTGGCTGGTGGCCCTGAAGATATGGTGTTGGCGAGAGAGTTTGATAAGGGGCGAGTGTTGTACCGTACGGATTTCAACGGTAAGAACGCGAGTTATTATGAGGCAGAGAAACTGACGATTGTATTAGACGTACCGATGAAGCCTGTCGATGCAAACGGCAACATCGGAGAGTATGTCACGCAAATAGAGATAGGTGGCTATGAAGGGCTGTTCTTACTTTATTAGGCGGATATTGAAAGTGATTGCACTTGTTAAAAGGGCTTCTTTTCGGGGAAGCCCTGACCATCAAATCTAAGCTAGGTTCTTGAGATTAGCTTATTGTTTTTGCACTGCTTGAACTCTTTGGCGATCCATGACTTTTCATTCAAACCATTGTCGATTAGGGCAAAGAGATAACCATCAACCTTGCTTGAAGCGGTTGGGTATTCTTGAAATACATGCTTGGGATAGCCCGGGTAATTCGTCTCATATTTGCTGTCTAGTTTCTTGCCTAGCTCTCGCCATTTAACGAATAGTTCAGAAGATGAGGTTGGCTTTTTGTATTGGCCTAAAATCCGATGATGATGGACTAATGCTACTTTGGCGCAATGGTTGGTTTGTACTACCTTCTGTATGAGCTCAGCCTGTGTCTCGCTGATTGTTTTCGCTAATGCATTTTCTTGCTCGATGCGCTCTATTCGCTCACCAAAGGTTTCAGCGTGCGTAGAAAAGATAACAGAAATGGGTAAAACCAATGCCAAAAGGCGCTTGCAGAACATAACCTAACTCGTTGAATGGATTCGTGACTATTATGCCGTTGAGTAACAATATTATTAACGAATAAACACGCTTAATTGTAAGAATTATTTTTATCGAGTGGATTAATAAATGCTTTCTGTTTTGTTTTATTCGTTAGGTCAATGGTTTGCTTGTTCCGCTGGAATAACGGTTTTCAACGACCTTAATTTAATCGGAATATTATCGGTTAGAGATGTTGGATATCGATCGAGTGGTAAGGAAAACCGATCGCTTTTGCCGCATTCAACAGCGCCTGTTGAGTCTTAAATACTCTGGGTTGCATCTTTCTATCAGATTCAAGAAAACTGTTCACACCCCACTGATTGCTTTTCACCATTAAGTAATAGCCATTCGCACAAGGTGAAACAACCCCAATGGCTGCTTTCAAATCGCCACGACTGAAATGTTTTTTGAACTCACGTAATACCATATCAATATCCTTATTCGATGATAAAAAAAGGGAGCGCATTGCTCCCTAGTTAGTGCTTTTCTTAATGTTTATAAGAATGCGCGATATGGCAGTTCTGGGTCATTTGTGAAGATGTCAGCAAAGCCACGGAAGTGCTGGTAGTGCATGCGGCCTTTATCTGTTGGGTATGTGTATTTACCACCGACTTGCCAGAAGAAAGGTGCGAAGCCGTATTGAAGACGTTCTTTCTTCATGTTCCACAGCATTTCGATTTCACGCGGGTCATTTTGGAAGTTAGCCCAAATGTCGTGGTGGAACGGAACCACGACTTCACAGTTCAAAGACTCAGCAGCACGAAGAATATCTGAAGATGTCATTTTGTCTGTTACGCCACGTGGGTTCTCACCGTAAGAAAGCAGTGCAACGTCGATCTTGTGGTCATTACCGTGTTTAGCGTAGTAGTTAGAGTAGTGAGAGTCACCAGAGTGGTAAACTGAACCGCCGGTAGTTTCTACTAGGTAGTTCACTGCTCGGTCGTCCATTCCGTCTAGAATTTCTTTGTCTAGGGAAGACGTTCCTTCAGGAAGTGTCACTAGTGCAGTACGATCGAATGCGTCAAGAACCTTGATGTTGACGTCTTTGATCTTAATTTCGTCGCCAACTTTCGCGATAACACAACGATCTTCTGGTACACCCCATTTCATCCATAGATCAACACATGCTTTAGGACCGATAAACCTAACGTGCTCGCCACAGTTTTGTAGAACGGCTGCTGCAACATTGATGTCAATGTGGTCGCCGTGATCGTGAGATGCCATCACTGCATCGATCTCTTTAATAGCGAAAGGGTCCAGTGGGAAGATTGCTGTGCGTAGGTTTGGTTGAAGTGCTTCAACGCCACCCATACGCATCATTTGGTGCTGGTTTTTCATTTTTTGAACAGCTTGTGTTTTTTTACCAGTACCACACCAGAAGTCCATTGATAGGTTTGCACCACCTTCTGATTTTAGCCAAATACCCGTACAGCCAAGCCACCACATAGAAAATGTATTCGGTTGCACGACAGTTTGCTCGATCTCTTCATTTAACCATGTGCCCCACTCAGGGAATGTATTTAGGATCCAAGACTCGCGAGTGATTTCGTTTACGTTGCTCATGATAATACCTTTTATTTCAATAATTTGATTAATTTTGGATGTAGGGAGCCGAGCGCCTTAATTTTGATTAAGGCACTGAGCTTAATTTATTATTATTTGTGGGCTAGTCTGCCCTGAGATTTAAACTAGGATGACTTGCGTCCCTTGAGCTTCAATCCGCTTGACGACTTCGGGATTGGCATCTTTACCGGTGATGACGATGTCTATTTGCTTGGTGCTGCAAAAGAGCATTCCGGTACGTTGTCCAACTTTTGAACTATCGACCACTACGACAAGCTTATCGACCTGTTCTAGCATTTGTTGTTCGGCTACGGCCGTTAACATGTCGGCCTTGTATAGCCCGGCATCCGTTAAGCCTTTACCTGAGGTGAACATCCAGTTTCCCGCATAGCCGCCTAATGAATTAGGGGCAGGGTTTAGAAAGATGTTCTGCGCTTTGTTGTATTGACCACCAATGATGATGACATCGTCATGATCTTCGTTGATCAAGTAGCTTGCGAGTGGAAAGTAGTTCGTTACGATCTGAACATCTTCCCCACATAACTGTTGTCCAAGTAGGAACGCAGTAGAACCACAGTTGATCACAACTGTATCTCCAGCCTCGCAAAGTCCAGCTGCTGCTTGCGCAATCTCAGCTTTCTCTTCATAAAACTCAGTGCTGTTGATATTGAGTGGTGACCACTTTCTCTTCTGATTCTCTACTCGTTCAGCGCCATTTCGAACTTTTCTAAGTCGGCCAACTTCATCTAATTTAGCGATGTCACGTCTTGCAGTAGCAGGTGAAACACTAAATTTATCAATAATATGTGAGACGTTTATTGTCTGCATATCTTCTAATAGCGACACGATGCCGTTATGTCTTTGTACTTCATTCATATTTATCACTCTTTATGTCGTTGTGACAATTTGATGATTACTTTTGATTTGTTTTGATTCTAATAATCACCATCATGATTGTCAAACTACATTGCTATAAAAACTAGAGCTTAATCACAATGATTTATAAGTTATTGATTTTATTTAATTTGTTGTTTTTTGGTGTGATCCGAAGCTCAATTAGGCACATTCTGGGTGTGGTTAATTGATATAAATCAAAGTAATCACAAGTGAGCATTGAATGATTACTTTTGATTGGTAAAGTCTAGTTCGTGAGCAAAACTAGACATCATCACATCCTACATACCATTAAAATTAAAAATTAATCAGGGGTAAAGATATGGAATTCTTATATGATATTTTCTATATTTTTTACAGTCAGGTAATGACCAAAGCACCGTTGCTACTCGGTCTTGTTACTTGTCTGGGTTACATTCTACTCAAGCGTGACGCAACAACTATTATCTCCGGCTCTATTAAAACCATCGTTGGTTTCATGATAGTGCAGGTAGGTGCAGGAACATTGGTAGCGGGTTTTAAACCGGTTATCGAGAAAATGAGTGAAATACATGGATTGACAGGGTCGGTGATTGACCCGTACACATCCATGATGTCCACCATGGAAACTATGGGCGACAATTACTCTTGGGTTGGTTATGCCGTATTAATGGCACTTGGGCTCAACATTCTACTGGTTGCCTTCCGCCGTATTACTGGTATCAGAACCATCATGCTGACGGGACATATCATGTTCCAGCAAGCTGGCCTCATTGCTGTTTTCTACTTCGTGCTTGGCGCAGGTATGTGGGAAACCATTATCTATTCTGCAATATTGATGGCGTTGTACTGGGGTATCTCGTCAAACATCATGTTCAAGCCTACTCAAGAAGTGACTGGCGGAGCGGGTTTCTCTATAGGTCACCAACAACAGTTTGCATCATGGATAGCAACCAAGGTTGCTCCTAAGCTTGGCGACAAGAATGACAGTGTCGACCACATTAAACTGCCTAAATGGCTACACATTTTCCACGATAGCATTGCAGCGACAACGCTCGTAATGACGGCTTTCTTTGGCATCATTCTTCTTTCGTTTGGTCTTGATAACCTTCAAGACATGGCAGGTAAAACACACTGGTTTATCTACATTTTCGAAACTGGTTTGAAATTCGCAGTAGCGATTCAAGTTATCGTCACCGGCGTTCGTATGTTCGTAGCGGAATTGTCCGAGGCCTTTAACGGTATTTCTCAACGTCTTATTCCTAACGCTGTGTTAGCAATCGATTGTGCGGCTATTTACGCATACTCTCCAAACGCAATGGTGTTCGGATTCATGTGGGGTGCGGTTGGTCAATTCACCGCTGTTCTTGCAATGTTAGCGTTTGACGCACCAATCATGATCATCCCTGGCTTTATTCCAATGTTCTTCTCGAACGCAACCATTGGCGTGTTTGCTAACCACTTTGGTGGCTGGAAAGCGGTAATGAAGATTTGTTTCGTGATGGGCATCATCGAAGTGGTTGGTTCTGCTTGGGCAATCCACATCTTTGCTCAATCTGGTACTGAGTTTAACGGCTGGATGGGTATGGCTGACTGGGCTCTGGTATTCCCACCTATCATGCAAGGTATCTCAAGCTCTAGCATGTTCTTCTTTGTGATTTTGGCTATGGCTGGTGTCTATATGTTCTTCGCTTCTAAGCAACTACGAGCTGAAGAAGACGCAGAAGCTGCCGCTGAAACAATGACCGCAGTAACACCTGAGGGCATTGAGGTTGAAGTCGCGGTACCACAACAATCGACAGCAACAGCTCAAGCTCCATCTGCTTCTACAACGACAGCTTCTACAACATCCGAAAATCGAGTCTCACCAGCAGCTGATCAGAAACCAGTCCGTGTCTTAGTGTGCTGTGGTTCAGGGCAAGGTTCTTCAATGATGTGCTCTAAGAAAATCAAAGAGTACTTAGACAAGAAAGGCATCCCAAGCTCGACCTTTAACAGCGCTATCACCGATTACAAATCGCACCTTGGTTCATTCGACATCATCGTTACTTCAGTTGCTCTTGCAGCGAAGATCACGGGTCTGCCGGAAGGTAAGCAACAGTTAGCGGTTAAGAACATGATTATGGTGAAAACTTTCGGCGACGAGCTTGTTTCCATCATCGAGAACAACTTCCACAAATAATGAAAATGGCTCAGTGGCATAGCGCTACTGAGCCAATAAAAACAATTATATAAGTGAGCAATAACATGAACTTAAAAGAATCTCTTATCAAAAATAACTCTATCCTACTCAACGCAAAAGCCGCTGACTGGAAAGCGGCGATCAAGCTTGGTACTGATGCATTGGTGAAAGCGGGTATTGCGGAAGAGCGTTACTACGACGCGATTACCAAAGCGATTGGTGAAGAAGGCCCTTATATCTGTATTCACGATGCGTTCGCACTGCCGCATTGCCGCCCTGAAGATGGTGTGATTCGTACTGGGTTTGCTTTAACTGTGCTTGAAACACCAATCATGTTTGAAGGTGTTGATGAGCCTGTTGATGTGTTGATCACGTTAGCGGGTAAAGATTCAGAAGAGCACATCGAAGGCACCATGCAAGTGGCGAACTTGATTGAATTTGATGAAGACTTCTCAAAACTTCGCGCATGCAAAAGCCCAGAAGAAGTGGCGCGTTTAATTGATGCTGCGTTACTGCAAGCGGAAGCAGCGTAAGGAGACAACTATGTCTAAATATAGCCAACTGAAACAACGCGTCTTAGAAGCCAATTTGCAGCTTCCGAAGTATGGTTTGGTGACATTCACTTGGGGCAATGTCTCTGAGTTTGACCGTACTAATGGCGTGATAGCGATTAAGCCATCAGGTGTCGAATACTGCGATATGACAGCTGAAGATATGGTGGTCGTCGATCTAGAAGGCAACATTGTTGAAGGGAAACTGAATCCTTCAAGTGATACCGCAACTCATTTAGAGCTTTACAAAGCTTTCCCTGAGGTCAGTGGCATTGTTCACACGCATTCACGCAGTGCCACTATTTGGGCGCAAGCCGGCATCGATATTCCAGCCTTGGGCACCACTCATGCTGACTATTTCTACGGTGACATCCCATGTACACGTCGATTGTCTCACTCTGAAATTGCTGAAGAGTACGAGAAAAATACCGGCTTGGTGATCATTGAAGAGTTCAAGCAGCGTCGAATTGATCCAATGGCCGTTCCCAGCGTGATTGTTGCAGGACATGCGCCTTTCTCTTGGGGCAAAGACGCCAACGATGCGGTTCACAACGCGGTGGTATTAGAAGAAGTGTCTGCAATGGCGTTGGCAACGCGCACCTTGAATAGCGGCATCAAAATTCAGCCAGAACTATCCGACAAACACTACTTACGTAAGCACGGTGAAAATGCTTATTACGGCCAACAGTAAATCGGCTTTTCGTTTAAGTAGGCCGTTTAACGAGCTTCGGCTCTAAGTAGTTTCAATATTGATTAGGCCCGACTTCAGGGAATAAGTGAGAGGACTCTATGTATAAAGTGCTGGCGTTAGATCTCGATGGAACCGTGTTAAAGGATGATCACACGATTCATCCAGAACTGAAAAAGGCGATCCAAGAAGCCAAACAAAGTTGTCATGTCGTGATTGTGACTGGTCGACACCACACAGCAGCACGACCTTATTACTACGAATTGGGGTTAGATACGCCAATCATCTGCTGTAACGGCACTTATGTTTATGACTATCAAACTGAAACGGTACTGACTCAAAACTCGATAGATAAAGACAAAGCGCTGACCTTCATCGATATGGCAGATGAGTTTCAGCTCAAAATGGTCATGTACATCACGCATGCCATGACGTACTCACACTACAACCCATTTGCCTACATGTTGGCATTGGAAAGTTGGGCAGAAACGGCACCAGAGCAACATCGCCCTCAAATTTACCAAGTGGAATCATTCATTGAAACGGCTCAGCAAGCCGAACACGTTTGGAAGTTTGTGGTGGAAGGTAGCCAAGACTCAGTAGACCGTTTAATGCAACACCCATGGATAGAAGAGAACTTCAACGGTGAACGTTCTTGGTCAAACCGAATCGACTTTGCTGCAAAAGGTAACAGTAAGGGCCTACGCCTTGCTGAATACATCGCAGAACTGGGTTATCAAGCCGATGACGTGATTGCCGTCGGTGATAACCACAACGACATATCCATGCTTAAGTACGCCGGGTTAGGCGTAGCGATGCTCAATGCTGATGACATCGTCAAGTCATACGTTCAACGCGTGTGCTCAACAGATAACAACCATGATGGCTTAGCCCGTCTAATACGTGAACAAATTAAAGGATAACAACATGACTAAACCAATGATTCAGATCGCCCTAGACCAAACAAACCTTCCTGCTGCCATTGAAGTGGCAAACAACGTTGAAAGCTTTGTTGATGTGATTGAAGTGGGCACTATTTTGGCGTTTGCAGAAGGGATGACGGCGGTTTCTACGCTTCGTAAGAATCACCCAGACCATATCCTTGTGTGCGACATGAAAACAACAGATGGTGGCGCTATTTTGGCTCGTATGGCATTCGAAGCGGGCGCTGATTGGATTACCGTTTCTGCTGCTGCACACATCGCAACCATTGGTGCATGTAAGAAAGTCGCTGATGAATTTAACGGTGAAATCCAAATCGAAATTTATGGTAACTGGACAATGGACGATGCTCAATCTTGGGTCGACCTAGGTATCTCTCAAGCTATCTATCACCGTTCTCGTGACGCTGAACTAGCCGGTGTAGGCTGGACTGAAGAAGATCTAGTGAAGATGCGTGCCTTGTCTGAAATGGGTATCGAGCTTTCTATCACGGGCGGTATCGTGCCTGAAGACCTTTACCTATTTGAAGGCATTAAAGCGAAAACCTTTATCGCAGGCCGCGCACTTGCAGGCGATAAAGGTAAAGAGACAGCAGAAGCGCTAAAAGCTCAGATCGACCGTTACTGGAACTAGGAGGCGTTATGTATCAAAACCTGTTACGCCACCGTGTAGGGCTTTATGAAAAGGCCCTACCTAACGAACTCAGCTGGGAAGATAAACTTAAGCAAACCAAAGAACTCGGCTTTGATTTTCTTGAGATATCGGTAGACGAATCAGATGAGCGTCGCAGTCGACTAGATTGGAATGACGAAGAAGTGTATGCCTTGCGTCGCCTGTGTGAAAAGCATGGTGTACCGCTGCAATCTATGTGTTTAAGCGCGCATCGTAAGTTCCCATTTGGATCTGCAGATCCTGTGATTCGAGAACAAGCTGTCATCCATATGGAGAAAGCGATCTCGTTGGCTTACAAGTTGGGTATTCGTACCATCCAACTCGCTGGGTATGACGTCTACTATGAGCCAGCCGATAAAGTGACTCACCAGAGGTTTATTGAAGGCATGAAGCTTTCCGCGCAGTTGGCGGAAAGGTCGGGCGTTATGCTTGCTGTCGAGATCATGGATACCGATTACTTGAACTCTTTGAGCAAGTTTGAAGTACTGAGTCGTGAAGTCAATTCACCGTATTTCACGGCGTATCCAGATGTGGGCAATATCTCTGGTTGGAATTACGACATAGTGACTGAGCTCAAACTGAGTAAGCCTCATATCACTCAAATTCACCTCAAAGACACTTATAAAGTGACTGACGAGTACAAAGGGCAGTTTCGAGACTTAGTGATTGGTGATGGTGAGGTTGACTTCAATGCCATTTTTGAAACGTTGAAAGAGACTGAGTGCGTTGTACCACTCGTGATCGAGATGTGGGCTCAAGATGAACGCTGGAAAGATAATATACTCACGGCACAAAAACGCTTGAATGAAGTGTGTGTTCAAACGAGTGTTCCGATGCTGTTTGACCACTAGCTCTACTTAGAATGCTTAACGAGTTTCTCTTTGCGTTCTCCATGCTCCTAACGAAAAGAGAAAATGCAGCATATTGCCCCCAATATGCTGCATTTTTATATCAATATGTCGCTCTAAACTTTTGAAGCTGAGGTTATGTCAATTTTGAAATAGTGGCTGTGCTTAAACAGCGATCGTTACATGATCACGGCCCACTTCAGCCATCTGAATCAGGTAGTCCGTATGGTACTTCTTCTTGATGATGATTTGGCTACCGATTTCAGCAATAATCTTTACCACTTCCAACGCATCAGAAGGATGTAATGAAGAGTCTTTTGAAATTTCGATATTAACGCCTAAATTTGCCAATTTGATGATGTCGCTAGAATGCATGGTCGTGTCCAAGGTATTTGATTTTCGTGGACTATATCATCTTCAATTTATGCAACTCTACTTGGTTTAAGTAAAAATGGGTGAGATGTGCTCAAAATATGATTTCAATAGTAAAACAACGGCTTTTATTGCATCACTTCGGTTAATTGTCGGATTGTTGAATAAGATCATATTAAGAGGATCATGAATAGGTTTTATCTAGTGCGATTAGTACTATGAGTCTCAAAACAGACGAGAGATTGACGATGCCAAAGTTAGATAAATATAAAGGAATTATTTTTGATCTCGATGGGACTCTGGTCAATTCTATGGTGGCACATGCTCATGCATGGCAACAAACTTGTGAGAAGTTCGGTATTCCTTACGACAAAGAATGGTTAGACCAACTTGGTGGAATGCCATCGAGAAAAGTCACACAAGAGATCCTAAAGCGTTACGACCTAAAGCTAGATGCTCAGGAAATTACCTCGGATAAAATCGCCAACTTTGAAGCCATTGAGCACAAAGGTGACGTTATCCCAGAAACCTATGCGATCTTGCAGCAACAGTATCAATTGAAAAAAATTGGAATTGGCACTGGTGCGCAGGCAAAGCATGCAAGGGCGATTCTCAAGATGACGGACATCCCGTCAATGATACGCACAATAGTGACTTCGGATGACGTAGAAAATCATAAACCTAACCCAGATACTTTTCTGAAAGTCGCTAGGCAGTTAGAACTTGATCCTACGGATTGTGTGGTATTTGAAGATACGATCATTGGGCAATACGCTGCAACGGCTGCAGGTATGGATTGTTACATGGTCGAGGATGGGCGCATAACCCAGTTTGTTCCAGCGAGCTAAACAGAATTTAACGATACAAAAATAACTAGGAAAACAATGAAACAATATCTTATCGCACCTTCGATTCTTTCTGCTGATTTGGCTCGCCTTGGTGAGGACGTAGAACGCGTTCTGGCGGCTGGGGCTGATGTTATTCATTTTGACGTTATGGATAACCATTATGTACCCAACCTGACTTTTGGTGCGCCAGTATTAAAAGCACTACGAGATTATGGCATTACAGCGCCGATTGACGTGCATTTAATGGCGAAGCCTGTTGATCAACTGGTGCCTCAATTTGCAGAGGCGGGTGCGACGATGATTACGTTTCATGTAGAAGCCTCTGAGCATGTTGACCGTACTTTACAGTTAATTAAAGAGCACGGTTGCCAAGCCGGAGTGGTATTAAACCCTGCAACACCGTTGAGTCATCTTGATTACATCATGGATAAAGTCGACTTGATATTAGTGATGTCGGTGAACCCTGGTTTTGGTGGTCAATCTTTCATCCCAGCTACGCTCGATAAGCTGCGTTCAATCCGATCACGCATTAATGAATCTGGGCGTGATATTCGCTTAGAAGTCGATGGCGGTGTGAAAGTTAACAACATAAAAGAGATTGCTGAAGCGGGGGCGGATATGTTTGTTGCTGGCTCAGCTATTTTTGATAGTGAAGATTACGGACAAGTTATCGATTCAATGCGATCGGAGTTGGCTCAATTGAATTAAGTTGTGTATCTATTGCAGTACAAAGGCTCGAAGTGTTCTGTGTATCAGGCTTCGGGCTTTTTTTGTATCTAATGGATGTTGATTGAATGAAAAATCACGTGGAGTAAGCAGAGGTTTCGAGGCGTTGTTTGGTTGGTGTGCTCTTCAGTTGGCGTTTATATTTGTGTAATAAAAATACAGTTATTATTGACTTTGGTCACATAACGGCGCAAAATTGACCTCAGATCACACAACGATGAGAACACAGTATGAACGCTACAGTAATCACAAATGAAAACAACGCATCACTAGCAAAACCTTCAGTAATGAATGAAGTTCTATTTTTTGCTAAGTCTACCGTTATCATGGGTGCAATTATCCTACTTGTTGCTTCTGCTTGGGTTTAATTTCTTAAATAAACCCGCGTTAAGTGTGATCAGTGGTGGTGATTAGCCACTCACTGACACAAACTAACATCAGAAGCATTACATCCATTCTCTGTATTTTTTCACTTCTAGGCTAATCAGGCCGAATTTCTCGCTATCGATAACCCCTAAACTTCTTTACTTCTTCAAGCCAAGCGACGTATCTAACCGATGGTTCAAATACGATGTTTTAAGCTCGACCAATACAAAACCACCATTAATAGATACGCAAGTGTAGGCGCAATATAACTCGTGCTCAGCGATATCTCATCAATCAAGCTCGCCTGTGCGAATGGCAAAATAACCCCTCCAATTGAACACATGATTAGAATCGCTGCCCCTTGTGAGTTTTGTTTACCGGATGCATGTAGCGCTTGTGCGTAAATGATAGGGTAGAGAGCTGAATTACATAGCCCGATGAAAAGCATCAAATAGCCTATCCAAACATGATTTTGATACATCGCAATGGCACTAATCAAAGCCGCTATTGTGCAAGACAGTGAGAATAGATAATGCTTGTTTACTGTGTTGCCGAACTTTGCGAATAGCACTCTGCCAATAAACATGAATACCCAATAAAGAGCGATGATCTGTGTTGCGGATACCAAACCAAGGCCGCCATATTGCTGGTCGGCAAGGTACGTAATAGTAAAGGTTCCAAAACTGACCTCGACACCTATGTACAGCAAGAGTACCAACGCTAACTTCATAAACTGCTGATTTTTAATTAAAAGCGTTAACCCTCGCCAAAAGCCTGTCATCTGCTTTGGTTTGATATCTGGGAGCGTCATTTTGCTAAAAAATATCAGCAAGCCGAAAAAGAACAGGGCGATGAGTAAGAACAGATACGAAACTTGATGGGCGGTGTTGTCAACGTTAAAACTTGTCGCCACGAGGATCACAGCAGTAAGTACCAACGGGCCAAGCACAGTGCCAACCGAGTTCGATGCTGTCGCCACACTTTGACGTATAACGCTCTTATCAGGTGTCGAGAGTAGTGATACGTAAGGTGAACTCACAACTTGAATGGCCGATACTCCTGAGGCCATCAATAAGATACCAAGCAGGGTTGAAATCAGTTGTTCTCCTCGGACCAAATATGCCATGACTAGGCAGCCGAAAAGGCACCACATCAAGCAGAACTTCAATGTACTTCTATAACCCACTTTCGCCATCACAAATGACGTTGGAAGCGACACCGTTATTCGCGTAATAAAAAAGGCCATGGGAAAGAGCATTGCCATTTTATAGTCGAGAGCGAAAGCTTCTTTGTAATAGGGAATTAGGGGGTTACTTGAAACGGTAATGAGCCCCCAGATAAAAAAGATCAAAGACAGTAAAACCAGTGGGGCATCTTTTAACGGGAATACTTTCATAGTGATTCCTTATCAATAGCGATAAAAAAAGCAGAAGATGATCTTCTGCTTTTCGATTGAGACTTTACGGTGTATTGCCTATTCAGCCGTTAATCACGTACAAAATTGATGTGATGAACATGAATGTTGTATTTCTCAATAATCACTTTGGTCGCATGCATACTTTTGATTCGTTGCTCAGAATCTAAAGCAGCAGCCATTGCTGACTCGTGCTCGTAACTGTGTTGCATCATAAGCAGCAGGTTCTTATGGCTTTCAGCTTCAATCGCTTCAGGCTTATTCAGCGTTAACCCTTGGTTATTCGGAAATGTGCGAATAATAGGCGCGACTTCGTTTTCCATGTATTGGTAGAAGTCTTGTTTTTGATCTTCAGTTAAATCAGCTTCGAAAAAAGCGGTGCGAAAAATTGTCATGGTCGTTTCCTTACAGTTCAAAGCCAGATTGGTTAGCGATAGATTTCAACGTTGCTTTTGCTTGTTTGATATCGTCTAACCAGTTGTCATTTTGAGCCCACATTTCAATCACTAATGGTGCGCTGTAATCAATTTCAGCGAGTGTTTTGAAAATAGCAGGGAAGTCGACTTGACCTTCACCAATAACCAGATCTCGGAACTGACCTTTACAGGTTTCTGAAACTCGTAACGTGTCTTTAAGGTGAACTTGTACTAGGTGATCGCGGCTCAATTTTAGCTCGGTACACACGTCGTAGTTCCAACCAGAAATATTACCTACGTCTGGGTAAGCCATGAAGTAAGGTGATGGGATTTCACGCTTAAGTACTTCAAACTTGCTCAGAGAGTTAAGGTACGGGGTGTCCATGATCTCCAAACCTAACATGATGCCTGCACGCTCCGCCATTTTGGTGGCTTGTTGCATGCCTTCAATAAAGCGAGCGTGAGTTTCAGCTGATTGCGGCTCGTAATACACGTCGTAGCCCGCCATTTGAATGCAACGAATACCCAGTTTGTATGCTAATGAGATCGCTTTTTCCATGATGATCAGCGATTCCGTACGAATAGCTTCGTCCATAGAGCCAAACGGGAATTTACGATGCGCGCTTAAACACATCGATTGGAAAGGCATTTGGTGCTTTTCACAAAGGCGACGAAGTTCGTAGATTTCTTCATCAGACCAATCCAAACGAGCGCGTCGCTCATCGGTTTCATCGACAGAAATTTCCACAAAGTCGAAGCCCGCTTCTTTCGCGTGAATCAGGCGCTCTTCCCAAGTAAGGGAAGTTGGCATCGCTTTTTCGTAAATACCTAATCTGAATTTGTTTTTAGAATCAAACATTCTTTTTCCTTAAAAGAGTTGTTGTTCTATACGCGTTGTAATGTCTTGAATTCTGCTAGCAATTTCTTCGTAGCCGAGTGCTTTCATTTTGGGCGTAAGCGACGAGACACTTACCGCGTATACAGGAGATTTGTTCTTGTCAAAAATAGGGACAGCAACACAAGAGATACCCGCTTCGTTCTCTTCATCATCGAGCGCATAACCACGCGCTTTGATTTTATCGAGAACATCAAAAAACTGAGACTTATCGAGAATCGTATTCTCAGTTAACGGTTTCATCGTGCTGACATTGCGTTGCCAGTAGGTCTCTCGAACGCTCTCTGAGCTGAATGCGAGGTAACATTTACCTGCAGCAGAGCAGTACATTGGTGAATGTAGCCCTACGTAGGTTCGAGTTCTAAAGGCAGAGTTAACAGGTTCGAACTTGTCTTTAAAAATGATGTTGTCAGCATCAAAAGAGAGAAAGTTTACCGTTTCATTCACATCGTCGAGCAGTTCAGATAGATATGGCTTAACCGTGCCAGTGACATCAGAGTTGATAGCAGCATGTCCTAGCTGAACCAACTTCATTGTTAAGCGATATTCTTTACCTGAACACATTTGAGCAACATAACCAGAGGCTTCAAACGTCGCTAAAATACGATGGACAGAAGACTTGTTGAAGCCTGTCCCTTCAGACACTTTTTGTAGAGAAACGCCATTCGGGTAGTTCCCAAGGAATTCCAATACGGTCAGTGCTTTAGACAACGATTTAATTTGCTCACTCATATATGTGCTACCAGTGTTTACCTATTTCAGTATGGAAGTTTTCTGCGATGTCACGGCCATTGCTACCGGCTAATGCACGACCAGCAATAAATGACTTTGCAGACAGATTCTTAAACAAATGCAGATCGTCTGGCACAATACCACCAGTTATGGATAGTTCAATTCCAATATCCGATAATTTCTGCATTTTTATCAAATCTTCTTCGGTCCAGCTCACACCTGCGAGCTCGGCATCACGTGATCGGTGATAAATTGCTTGTTTAATACCCATGTCGACCCATGCTCTTGCGTCGTCTAGAGTCCAGTGTCCATAGAGCTCAATTTGTACTTCGCCACCAAATTCGTCCGTCACTTTTTTGGCTGAGCGTATTGTTTCGATATGAGCCGCTGCACTTACGGTTACCCAGTTGGCACCCGCTTCCATTGCTAGACGCGTTAAAATAGCGCTGGCATCGGTGATTTTCATATCACACACAATGATGTGGCTGGGGTATTTTTCTCGTAGGATTCTTACGCTATCTACGCCGTGGGCGAAGGCTAAAATCGTCCCGATTTCAATCACATCTAACTTATCTGCAACATGCTCTATTGAGGCTAATGCAGTGTCGATATCAGTGGCATCAAGTGCCATTTGTAATAAGGGCTTAGACATTCATTTCATCCTCAAATTGTTTGAACAACTGCACCAGTCTTTGATAGTGCTTATATTTTGTTTGGTATAGGTCGTAATGTTCAGGGTTTGGTTCAACACGTGATGCAGAATTGGTAATGGCTTGCGTGCATTCTTCTAGTGATGTGAATTCGCCTGCTCCCACCATCGCCATCATGGCTGCGCCTAATGAGCCAGTTTCATCAACGTCTGATATTTCAACCGTCATACCGGTTAGGTCAGCCAGCATTTGCATCCATACAGGACTAGACGCAGGGCCGCCGGTCACTTTCAATACGTTTGCTTTCGGGAAACGCTGGCGCATACGTTCAAGATGTATGTTGTGACAGAACAAAATACCTTCCCAAATCGCTTGAATCAGGTGACCTTTTGTATGGTGCGATTGCAGCCCGTAGAAGCCTGACTTCAAGCCGAGACCTTGGTTAGAACCGTAAAGAAATGGCACGAAATAGAGGCTGCTTGATGCCGTGTCTAATGCTTCAACTAATGCTTGGTTTTGCTGGTGGTCGAGTTGACCATTGTCACCAAGGTAATCGGCGAACCATTCGTAATTGCCCGCAGAGGTAGGGCTTGCTTCATGAATGATGTATTCACCATCGACAGCGTAATGGCCATAGACAAAGTTGTGCGCTTCTTGAGTCACTTGCTTTGAGATGCCAGACGTGACCGCCCAAGTGCCCATTACGTAATTCAGAGTGTCTTCAGAAGAGTTGATTCCAGAACAGATCGCGGTTGATACCACATCAAACAACCCGCCAAATACAGGTGTTCCAAGTGCAAGGCCTGTCTCTTTTGCGACTGCTGCTGTGATTTTCCCTGCTTGTTGCTGAGGTTTCACTACCGGAGGGAGCGCATCCCAAATTTCTTCGATACCAAATGTTTTTAGAAGGGCTTTGTCATACTCACCAGTGATCGAGTTGAAAAAGTTACTCTCTGAAATATTGGTCAGTTCCGCGGCCACTTCGCCCGTTAAACGATAGCGAAGATAGTCGTGAGACATCATTACTGCGCCAATGTTGTTATAGCGCTCTGCATCGTTGTCTTTGATCCAACGAATGATAGAAACCGGGTGACCTGTCCAAAGTGTTTGCAGTGTGGTTGGGTAGATCCCTTGTGCTTTACCTTGTTCTAGCCACTCTTTAACAATGGGCAGCGAACGCGAGTCTGAAGACATAATGCCATGACCAAGATTTTGTCCCTTTTTATCAAGTAGGTAAACGCCTTTGCCTTGGGCTGAAATGCTTAAGCCTTTGATGTCTAATGGATCGACTTTTGTTGTATCTAGAAGCTGTTTAATGACGTCGACCGCGTTCCCCCATAAGGCATCGAGGTCACGCTCTACCCAGCCTTGCTTCTCGTTGATGACGCTCGCCGATACGCGAGCAAGGCCTTGTTGCTCACCTTTTGCGTTAAATAACGCGGCTTTCATAAAAGTGCCGCCAGAATCAATTCCGATGTAGTAATTCATTATTTGGCATCCAGTAAGTCATTGTGAATCTTCACCACCAGTTTTCTTACCGGTTGGCTGTCATCATTTTCAATGTTGGTGATGTGCACGATATTTGGCGTGAACAAATAAAATTGATTGCGTTTTGCATGGATGAAGCTCAGTTCAATTCCCGGATATTCGTAGAATTGAAGGTCACGTTCTTGGTTATAAGGCTGCGCGTTGCTGTGTTCGCCTGTGTCTACTGCCCAAGCCATCACTTCAGAACCTTCCAGAATGATCTGCAGGTCAGAATGGTATTTATGGACTTCAGGTTGGAAGTTACCTAGTGGTTCTTTGTCGTATTCCAACACAACAAACCATGCTTGTTTTGAATCAAAACCAGGCAGTTCATGGCGACCTAGAGCAAGTTGTTCTTTGTCTATGCTGTTCAAGTACTCAAGCACGTTTTGAATAACGACAGGATACGATTTACTGATTTGAGTAAGTTGAGTATTTCCGACTAACATAAAATTCTCTTATAAAATAAACGGCTATCAAGAAACGAGCAGGGTTAGGTAAATAAGCGGTGTAAGAGTTCAGCTAGCCCTGTCTCATCATCGTTATTTTTTTGTGTGATCAGGTCTGCAGAACTTTTTACCGTATCGTCGGCATTTTGCATCGCAACGCCGAGACCAACGGCCTTAAGCATTGAGATATCGTTATGGTTGTCTCCTACGGCGATGCACTCGTCTAGACTGATGCCTAGAGGTTCGATGTAGCGAGTCAACGCATTACCTTTGCTGTTTCCCGTTGCGGCGAAATCGACCCGGTCAATCCAAGACCGTTCGCCATTGAAGTTCTCTTTTACGAAAGGAATCTCGGCAAATGTGTTTACTTCGCCTTCCACAACAAATTTCCACACATAGTCAGAGCTTTGAGCCTCATGCTGGAAATCGTCGACCTTTTGAATATTAGGGCGTTGGCTTTCCGGAAAGGTTTGAGACCACGTCAACAGCGCTTCCATGTATTCAATTGGACGAGCTCTTGAGTAGAGCATGGCATCACGAACGTACATCACCATCTTCAAGTTATGTGCTTGAGAAAGCTTAATAAATTCGGCAGCGATGTCTTTGTCTATGGCGTTTTCTTGAATGACTGTATCGTTCTGGTAATCAAAGATGTAAGTGCCGTTGCAACAAATTATTGGGGTCGATAAGCCAAGCTGGTCGTAATAAGGCTTCGCCGCAACATGGTGGCGCCCGGTAACGACAACCACATGAGTGTGCTGAGCGATCTGTTTGATCGTCTCGACTAACTCTTGGCTAATCGTGTGCTCTGAATTAAGAACGGTACCATCGAGATCGAGAGCCAATAGCTTGTGCTTAGACGACTGATGCGTAAACAGCTGATCCATGTGTGAAACCTTACTTCTGTCCGTAGTATGAGTTCTTACCGTGCTTACGGTTGTAGTGCTTATCGAGCAGCTCTGGTTGAATAGCGACTTCTGGGCTGATTGAGCGAGTGGCTGTTGCCATAGCTGCAATCTCTTCCATTACTACCGCGTTGTGCACTGCGTCTGAACCATCTTTGCCCCATGTGAATGGCGCATGGCCCGCGATGATCACGCCTGGCATTGCTTGTGGGTCGATGTCACGTTGGTTGAATTCTTCAATGATCACTAAGCCTGTATTTTTCTCGTACTCAGACTCAATTTCAGATTTAGTGAGTAATCGAGTACAAGGGACATCGCCGTAGAAGTAATCGGCGTGTGTTGTTCCCAACGCTGGAATATCTCGGCCTGCTTGTGCCCAAATAGTGGCGTTGCGAGAGTGCGTATGAACAATGCCGCCAATGTTTGGGAAGGCTTTGTAAAGCTCAACGTGGGTTGCTGTGTCACTTGAAGGGTTTAACTTGCCTTCAATACGGTTGCCTTCTAAATCCAGCACCACAATGTCGTCTGCCGTCATTACATCGTATTCCACACCAGATGGTTTGATGGCAATAACGCCGCGTTCGCGGTCAATCTCAGAGACATTGCCCCATGTGAAAGTAACTAAGCCATATTTAGGAAGTTGTAAGTTTGCTGCGAACACTCGTTCTTTTAATTCTTGATACGCGTTTGGTTCTTGAGACATGGTATTTGCCTATGTTGTATTGAGTTGAAGTACGAGTTGATTGCCTAGCTAAATTCTTAGCCAAAAACGCGCTAGGCAATCGCACTCAATCGCGTTACTTAGTGGCTAGCTTGATCTTGTTAATCATGACATCGCCATTTTTCTCGATGTAAGCGCTCCATACTGGCTGAATCGCCTGTTGGAAAGCCGCACCATCAACATCACGGTTTACTTGCATACCGTTTGCTTCTAGTTGAGCAATCATCTTGTCTTCTTTCTGGATGCTTAGCTCACGCTGCATTGCCACGGCTTCAGCGGAAACCTCTTCGATGATTTTTTGCTCTTCTTCAGTTAGCTTGTCGAACTTACGTAGGTTCATAGTAAGAACCAGTGGTGAGTAAGCGTGCTGTGTAAGGCTTAGGTACTTTTGTACTTCATCAAACTTGAAAGACAGCGTTACAGAAATTGGGTGGTCTTGAGAGTCAACAACGCCTGTTTCAAGTGCAGTATAAAGTTCAGATACTGGAAGTTGCTGAGGGTTCGCTCCTAGCTCATTGAACATGTCATTCAGTGCTTTCGAGCCGTTAACACGCATCTGTAGGCCTTTGACATCTGAAGGTAGACGAATCGGTTTCTCGTTATTGGTCATGTTGCGGTAACCGTTTTCTGGGAAACCAAGACCTTTAAGACCGAATTTCTCGAAGTTCTCTAACACTTCTTTACCCGGTTCGCCGTCTAGTACTTTGTATGCTGTTTGACGATCTGGAAACATGAATGGCAGGGTGAATGCTGCTGATTCAGGCATTAGACCGTTGTAGTTGTTTAGGCCAACCATCGCTAAATCAACGATGCCAGCGCGTGAACCGTCGATCATCTGCTTATCACTGCCCAGTTGACCTTGTGGGTATACGTTTACTTTGATTTCGCCGTTTGAACGAGCTTCTACTTCTTTCTTAAAGAACAAAGATAGGTCTTGTTGCAAATCTGACTCTGGTGCAGCGTGCGCCAGTTTTAGAGTGGTTGTTGCAAGCGCGTTTGAGCTCAATGCAATCGTTGAAGCAAGTAACGTAAGTTTTAGTAGGGTTTTCATTATTATTTTCTCCGTCGAGGATTAACCAATGACAAACGACATTGGCACAGTGATAATGCTTGGGAAGATGACAAACAGTGTGAGCAGAGCCATGTACGCAGCTATGAATGGCAATACACCTTTCACAGCCGTAGACATAGGAACTCTAGCTACACCACACACTACGTTCAGTACGGTGCCTACAGGAGGCGTAATCAGACCAATTGAACAGTTAATAACGAACAATAGTCCGAAGTACGTTGGGTCAATCCCAGCCATCTTGATGACAGGCATTAATAGAGGTACAAGAATCAGAATTGTTGGGCTCAAGTCCATAACCATGCCAACACACAGCACAAGCAACATAATCACTGCCATGAGTAGACGAGGGCTATCCACTAGTGGACCTAACATTTCTGCGAGTTGTTGAGGAAGTTGAGCAACAGTAATTAGCCAAGCTGCAACCATTGCACAACCTACTAAGAACATTACCATTGCGGTCGAACGACCTGCGTTCAGTACGATGTGATAGAACTTCTTAATGGTGAGTTCTTTGTACACAAACGTAGAGATAAAGATTGCGTATGCCGCCGCAACGACTGCCGCTTCTGTTGGCGTAAAAATGCCAAAGCGAATACCAACTATGATGATGACTGGCAGCATCAATGCCCAAACACCATCTTTCAGTGCTGCGCGCTTTTCTGCTTTTGTCGCTTTTTCTGACGTCGCTAGATTTTCTTTACGAACCGTCCAGCGCCAAACAAACATCAATGTCATACCCATCAACAAGCCTGGAACAATACCGCCTAGGAACAGGTTTTTAATTGAGATACCGCCAGCAACACCAACCAGAATCAGAGGGATTGAAGGTGGAATAACAGGTGCGATGATACCGCCGGATGCCAATAGACCCATTGAAGGTGCTTCTGGATATTTTGCTGCTTTCATCATTGGGTAAAGAATACTTACCAAGGCTGCGGCATCTGCTACCGCTGAGCCAGAAAGGCCTGCAAGTAAAACCGAAGTCATGATGGCTACGTAACCCAAACCACCTTGGCGGTGACCGACATACGTAGTCGCTAGTCGAACAATACGCTGCGACAAACCACCCGATGCCATTACTTCGCCTGCAATAAGGAAGAATGGGATGGCAAGTAGAGTGAAGCTGTCGACACCATTAATTAAAGACTGCGCAAGAATGTCTGCACTAAAGAAGTCCATATGAAGCATCAACGCCATTGAAGATAACAACAGTGCAAATGCGACAGGAAGACCAAGTAAGATTGAGACAATCAATACCGATAAGAAAATGGCTAACGTCATTATTCTTTCTCCTCTTCTAAGCTATCTAGCTGCCAGTCTGGTTTGAAGATTCGCACAAAGGCAATCACACCCATTAACACGCCTGACACCACGCCAGCTAAGTAAAATAACGCTGAAGGAAGCCCTGTTAGTTGAGAAATATCTGACCAGTTAGACATCATTTGACGGTATGAACCGACGTAAAGCATGCCGACTGATATCAATACAATTACCCAACAAATACGTCTTAGTACGGGTACTGCTTTAGGGAATAGTCGTTCAGAAAATTCCGAAACCGCGAGGTGTTCACCTCGGCGTAGCACAACGGCTGCACCGAGCATGACAATCCATACAAGACCAAGGCGAGATAGTTCTACAGAGGGACGAAGACCAGAAGAAAAGCCGTAGCGTAAAACTACGTTTGTAAATACCAGTACAATCATACAAGTCAGAATGACCGCCATGATGACATCGATACTTTTCCAAATACTCTTAAATACACTTTGCATAAAGCTTTCCCTACCTTTGGCTAATTACAGAGACGTAATCTGTTCCCAAATTCCATCGTTGATTTCAATGCCGCCAGCTGCTTCGTGTTTCTTGATGAAGTTTTCAATTTCAGAACCAGCAATCATCACTGAGCCCGTTTCTGCTGGCTCTGATTCAAGTACGTAGTCACGAATGCGCTTCATTTCTTGTGCGTAAGTGCTTTCGTCCATTGTCTTGCTTAGGTCGATAGCGATAAGGAATTGAGATACACCAAACTCACCACCCATATCTTCAGTTAGTGCGGGTACTGAGTGGCCGCCAGTAATAGCTGTTAGCATCATGTCTAGCACGATTGCCATTGATGAACCTTTCCAAAAGCCCATTGGAAGCAGACGTTTATTTTCCCAAAGTACATGTGGGTCTTTGGTTAGTTCACCGTTGTCATCAAAGCCACCTACGACAGGTAGTTCTTTGTCAGCAAGCACGAAGTTTTGTAGCTGGCCGTAAGAGAATTGAGTCATTGAGCAATCAACAACAACAGGTGGATCGCCAGCTACTGCCATGATTAGAGGGTTCGAGCCAACACGGTGATCTTTACCACCCCAAGCTGGCATTACTGCGATTGAGTTTGTTGATGCAATCCCCGCAAAACCTTCACGAGCCATTTTTAATACGTAAGCTCCGCCGCGCATCCAGTGGTTTGAATTACGCATGCCGACCATGCCAATACCGTAGTCACGTGCTAATTCCATTGCTCGTTCTGCACAGATAAGACCGTTAAGAACACCAGGTCCGTAGTTGCAATCCCATTGCTCTAATGCACCCATGCTGTTAACGCATTCTGGTTCAGCATTTAATTTGATTTGGCCCTTGTCTACTTGGTCAATGAATACCGGAAAACGGTTGATGCCATGTGAGTAAGTGCCTTCGTTTGCCATTTCAACAAAACCCGCTGCAAGCTTGGTTGCCATCTCTGGTTTCATGTCGCGAGCCAAAAGGATTCGTTCATATTCTTGTTGTAGTTTTTCTGTAGATACTAAAGGCATCAGTGCTCTCCGATAAGTTAAATTCCATAATGCGGAATAAATTATTGTTGTTATTCCGAAAATATTCTGTGAGCAAAGTTGCGAAATATTTCCTTATTAAGTTTTTCTCTAATAAGTGTTAAGCGGTTAAAAAAACGGGACAAAAAGATTTTATAATTCCGCAATGCGAAACAAAAAGCGTGTTCAGGATCTGGTTTCTAAGACTAAATCGAATGAAATTCGATAATTTCGCGGGAGTAAAATTGTCAAATTATGGAATTCGAGCAAACAGTAACTTTACTGAATATAAAATAGTGGCGCTGAAATCTGAGGCAGTGGTCAAATTCAGAGAGCGAAATACGCACAGTTGAGCTGTCTTCTATATAGTGGTTTTGTTGTTTTGGAATTATTTCTTGGTAGATCTCGTTCAGTTTTGGAGCCAACGTCTATGAAAATTGTTATTGCACCAGACTCGTTTAAAGAATCTTTATCGGCGGTATCGGTGGCGGCGTGTATTGAAAAGGGCTTTCGTGAAATCTTCCCTGACGCTGACTATGTGACCTTACCTCTGGCCGATGGAGGAGAGGGAACAGTAGATGTGTTGCTGCAAGGTTTAGTGGGGCAGAAGCGAACCCACCAAGTAGAAGGGCCGCTGGGTGAACTTGTAAACGCAGAATTGGCAATGCTTGAACCGTCAGAGCGTAATCCAAACAAAACCGCACTGATTGAAATTGCTGCTGCATCTGGATTGGATTTACTGACTCCAGCCCAACGAGCTCCTTTGGTTGCCTCTTCTTTCGGTACTGGGCAACTGATATTAGAAGCGATAGAGCAGGGTGCTCAAACCATTATTCTTGGGTTAGGTGGCAGTGCGACCAACGATGGTGGAGCGGGTATTGTTCAAGCGTTAGGCGGGACACTGTTAGATAATGCAGGGCAAGAGCTTAGCCGAGGTGGTGCTGCGCTAGCGGAGTTAGCATCTATTGACCTAACAGGTCTAGATTCACGCTGTGCTGATATAAAGTTGATTGTCGCGTGTGATGTGGATAATCCGCTGTGTGGTGAAAACGGTGCCAGCCATATATTCGGCCCACAAAAAGGGGCAAGCCCAGAACAAGTTGTAACGCTGGATAAGGCGCTTGCTAACTTTGCTCAAGTCGCTGAAGCGCAAGGTTGTGTTAGTGGCGATGAACCTGTTCACAAGCACGCTGGTTATGGCGCGGCTGGTGGTACGCCGATGGGGCTGGGTTTGCTATTCAATATGCAGATTAAACCTGGAATTGAGATGGTTCTCGATGTTTTACAAGCCGATGAAGTGTTGAAAGGCGCAGACCTCGTGATTACCGGCGAAGGCCAAATGGACAACCAAACCCTGCAAGGTAAAACACCTTATGGCATTGCTAAACGTGCGAGCTTGCAAGGTATTCCGACTATAGGGATTGCCGGGTCATTAGGCACTGAAGTCGAAGCGCTTTACGGTGAAATGAGCAGCTTGTTCGGGACCGTAAGATCGCCACAAACTTTAGGAAAAGTATTACAAGAGGCAGAGCTTAACTTAACGAGAACGGCAAGAAATATCGCTGCGACTTTACGGTTAGGTCACAAAATATCGCAAAATTAGTGAGTTATGATGAGAAAGGGAGAACCTTAGAACTAGTTCATGAAGTCATGTAAGTTCATGATTATTATATTCTAAATATTATTATCAATATTGAATGATTATGATTTAGATCATTAATTCGATAGGTTTTATCCATGATAACGATAATTACAAACGATTATATTTTACTTTGAGTCAGGCTTATTCTATATCCTTAATTGCTGCGTGGTTTTGTGTGATGAATAACCACCATACAGAAGTGAAGGTGCAGCAAAGATGCTGTACCTAAATGGTAATAAGGAATTGATGATGAGTAAAAAACTAACTACAGCTGCGGGTTGTCCTGTTGCTCATAACCAGAATGTTCAAACTGCGGGCAAACGTGGCCCACAACTTCTTCAAGATGTTTGGTTTTTGGAGAAATTGGCCCACTTTGACCGCGAAGTGATTCCAGAGCGTCGTATGCACGCGAAAGGCTCAGGTGCTTATGGCACATTTACCGTTACACACGACATCACAAAATACACCAAGGCAAAACTGTTCTCTGAAGTAGGCAAAAAAACCGACTTGTTTGCACGTTTTACGACAGTAGCGGGCGAGCGTGGCGCGGCTGATGCAGAGCGTGATATTCGTGGTTTTGCATTAAAGTTCTATACCGAAGAAGGTAACTGGGACATGGTAGGTAACAACACGCCCGTGTTCTTCTTACGTGACCCTCTTAAATTCCCAGATCTAAACCACGCCGTGAAACGCGACCCGCGCACTAATATGCGCAGCGCAAAGAACAACTGGGATTTCTGGACCTCTCTACCTGAAGCGCTTCACCAAATCACCATCGTGATGAGTGATCGTGGTATCCCTGCGACTTACCGTCATATGCATGGTTTTGGTAGCCACACATTCAGCTTTATTAACGCAGACAACGAACGTTTCTGGGTTAAGTTCCACTTCAAATCTCAGCAAGGTATCAAGAACTTGTCTGATGCAGAAGCGGCACAAGTGATCGGCGATGACCGCGAAAGCCACCAACGTGATCTGCTAGACAGCATCGATAACCAAGACTTCCCTAAATGGACACTAAAAGTACAAGTGATGCCAGAAGCGGACGCGGCGAGAGTACCATACAACCCATTCGATCTAACTAAGATCTGGCCACACGCAGATTACCCATTGATTGAAGTGGGTGAGTTTGAATTGAACCGTAACCCGCAAAACTTCTTCGCTGAAGTTGAGCAGTCTGCATTCAACCCTGCAAACGTGGTACCGGGTATCAGTTTCTCACCAGACAAGATGCTACAAGGTCGCTTGTTTGCTTACGGTGATGCGCAGCGTTACCGTTTGGGTGTTAACCATCAGCATATCCCAGTGAACGCACCTCGCTGCCCTGTACACAGCTACCACCGCGATGGTGCAATGCGTGTTGATGGTAACTTTGGTAGCACATTAGGCTATGAGCCGAACAATGAAGGTCAGTGGGCAGAGCAACCAGATTTCGCTGAACCAGCATTGAACCTCGATGGCGCAGCAGCACATTGGGATCACCGTGAAGATGAAGATTACTTCTCTCAACCGGGTGACTTGTTCCGCCTAATGACACCAGAGAAGCAAGCGATTCTGTTTGATAACACTGCTCGTAACCTAGGCGGCGTACCTAAAGAAATTCAACTGCGTCACCTAAGACACTGTTACAAAGCCGACCCTGCATACGGTGAAGGCATTGGTAAACTGCTTGAAATCGATGTGAGCGAATTTAAGTCGTAGTTAATCATCTTGATTAGTTAATCGAAAGGCCGTTGAGTGAATCACTCGATGGCCTTTTTTGATCTCGCTGTTCATCAAGCAATGCTAGCTCATTGAAAAATTGAACTATCTATATTGATAGTTTTTACCTATCGAATTGATAAACATATCCCATTATCTTTATAAGATGGATGGGATTATTCTACAGCTATCAGTTTATAAAGTAATAGAGTTTGAGATGAGTAAAAGCGCATTAATCGTTGAAGGTGGGGCAATGAGAGGCATCTTCGCTGCCGGAGTTTTGGACGCCTTTATGCAAGACGATTTCCGTCCTTATGACTTTGCCATTGGTGTATCTGCGGGTGTGTCGAATCTGGTTGGTTACTTATCTCATGCACCAAAACGCAGTTATGATGTGATCACCACGATGGCGACGGATAAGACCTTCTTTAACCCTGCTCGCTTTGCCAAAGGTGGTAACTTAGTGGACGTTAAATGGTTATGGAACGAATCCAATCAGCGTTATCCGCTAGATTGTGGTGAGCTGTTTTCAAGTATCCCACTCATTGCTGCTGTCACAAATGTCGATACGGGCAGTGCAGACTACTATCATATCAAGCCAGAAAACCTTTCTAACGTGGTTGAAGCAACAACGGCTCTACCTATCGCTTATCGTGAAACACCGTGCTTCTCTGGTGGTTGCTATACCGATGGTGGTGTGGCTGATTCGATTCCGGTTCGCGAAGCATACCGTCGTGGTGCACGCGATATTACGGTGATTCTTTCTCATCCTTTGAGTTACCGAATGAAGCCTCAAAAGCACCAATGGATGCTGAAAAAACTACTAAAGAAATTTCCAAATATTGCTGAGTCGATGGCGGTACGTGCTGAAAACTACAACCAATCTTTGGAGTTCATTCGTAATCCACCAAAAGATGCGACCATCAAGGTGATAGCGCCGCCAGAAGCCTTCGCAGTGAAGCGTTTAACTATGGATAAAAGCACTCTGAATGCAGGTTATGAGATGGGCGTAAAAGCTGGTGAAGAGCACCTTGCGATTCGAAAAGGCGTGTATGGTTTAGACACCGAAGATTGTCATTTCTGCTTCTAGGGACGGTTTTAGAGTACTGGATAAACGACAAAGCCACGCTGTTCACTTAAGAATAGCGTGGCTTTGTATTTGTAGAGTTAGTTTGTTTGTAACTCAGTCTGCTATTAACTCAATCAACGTTTAAACGAGTTCGTTGCCGCTGGTGTTGCCAGCAAAGAAGGCATCAACACTGGTGAGCGTTGTATTGGCGATGTTGAACAGAGCATCTTTGGTCAAGAAAGCTTGGTGGCCGGTGAACAGCACGTTGTGACAAGCAGATAAGCGACGGAATACGTCATCCACGATCACATCGTTAGATTTGTCTTGGAAGAACAGTTCTTTCTCGTTGTCGTAAACATCAAGGCCAAGCGCGCCAATCTTGCTTTGTTTGAGCGCTTCAATTGCGGCTGTGGAATCAAGTAACTCACCACGGCTGGTGTTGACGATCATCACGCCATCTTTCATTTTGCCAAATGCCGTTGCATCTAATAAGTGGTAGTTCTCTTTACTCATCGGGCAGTGCAGAGAAATTACGTCAGACTCTTGATAAAGCTCATCCAGTTCCACGTATTTAGCACCCAGTTCAATGGCTAATGGATTTGGATATGGGTCGTAGCATAAGATGTTCATGCCTAAACCTTTCAGAATACGCATCGTCGCTAAGCCAATTTTTCCTGAACCAATTACACCGACAGTTTTACCGTGGAAGTTGAAGCCTACTAAGCCTTCAAGGGAGAAGTTCGCATCACGAGTACGTTGGTATGCTTTGTGTAGCTTGCGGTTCAAACACATCATCATGCCGACGGTGTGTTCTGCTACAGACTCGGGAGAGTAAGCAGGGACACGAACGACTTGCAGACCAAACTCTTTGGCTGCGTCTAGGTCGACTTTATCAAAGCCCGCACAGCGCATTGCAATCAGTTTGGTGCCGCCTTGTGCAAGAATCTCTAGTACGTCTCGTGATAGGTCGTCGTTTACAAATGCACACACCACTTCATTGTCGTGCGCCATTTTTGCTGTGGTTGTAGTGAGTCGAAAATCGTGAAAATGGAACTCGGCGTTGAGTTCGCCTTTTGCAAGTTCAAATGATTTTTCGTCGTATGATTTTGAGCTAAAAAAAGCAATGTTGAGCATGGCTTCCTCTCTTACCTAAAAAATGAATACCCCAATTATGTTTATTTGATAAGGGGTTAAAATTAACAACTTTGTTCAGTGTGCTAGAGTTTTTTTCTCTTGTCTATCACCATTAGTCATTGTAATTAATATGGTTACTTGGTCTTTTATCTTCACTTATTGAACATTAAAAATCATATCACGAAGTAGCTTGCTTATAAGTTCATCAGTATCGAATGGATCTTACTTTCGAGCATTGAACATCTTTTTGGTCTCTTTTTCTGACCAGAAGTTAATGTTGAATTGTGCGTCGTCACTCAGTTCCACTCGATGCCAATATTGAGGTGGACTGGTGGCAAATTGTCCTGCTTGGATTGTGATAACATTTTCTGGTTCTGTCGCTTCTGCATCAGCAAAACCATAGAAGGTGACAGTGCCTTCCATTACGCAGATCTGACCAAACACGCCTTCCGCGGTGTTGTGATGGTTGAGGAGTGCTGCTGGGATGTTGTCTTTAGTGAAAAAGGGTGTTGAACGTTGGATTTTCCAGTGTGACGGAATACGTAAATGACTCATATATAACCTCTTCTCTAGCTGTTCTTTGAAATGGGTACTTCTATGTCGTAGGTGAGCAATCTTTACCAATAGTTCTCACTGCTGAATTGACCCGGCTTTCTACGTAAGTGCTTCTCGAAACCCAAGCTAGTTAGTGCTTCGCTCGTGTCACGAACCATTTGCGGATTGCCACAAAGGTAGAAAAAACTGCGGGTCTGATTGAAAGCGACAGACGCGGTTTGCTCAAGGTCGCCTCCAAGTAACAAGCTTGGGATTCGTCCGCGCAAAGTTCCGGTGACTGATTCTCTAGAAATAATTGGCACATATTTAAGTTTCCCTTGAAAGTGATCGACGAGTTGAGTAATACGGTCTCGATAAGTCAGGTCTTGTTCTGTTCTTACGGCATGAACCAATACAAGGTTTTTGAATGAGGCGGCTTTTTCAGATTCAGAGCCGTTTTGCTCCTGTATCTGCATACTTTCGAGCATTGAGATAAATGGGCCCACCGCAGTTCCAGTTGAAAGCATCCATAGATCGTCTGCGATCTCTGGGATCTCATCCAATGTCATAAATCCACTAGGGTCTTTGCCAACAAAGATGTCGTCGCCTACCTTCAACTGATGAAGTTGAGGAGAGAGTTGACCGTTTTGATCCTTAACAATCAAAAACTCTAAATGCTGATGGCCTTTTGTGTGTTCTGGCGCATTCACCATTGAATAAGCACGTCTCACAAACTCATCCTCACTATTGAGTAAGCCGAGCTTAGTAAACTGACCCGCCTGATAAGGGGAGACAGGAGCACTGACTTGGAGTGAGAACAATTGATCTGTCCACTCTGTCTTGTGTGTTACTTTTCCTGTTACCAAACCATGAGGAATATCTGTCATATCATCACCTTTGTGTAGAGAAGTTATCTCATTAAGGATACTCAACTATCTTACTTTTTGGAGTTGCATGTACCATGCCAATGATGAGAATGCTTATCAATACTGAGTTTCTGAGAGGAATTACTCTTAATCGAGTCAAAAACACACACCGTGCATTGAGTCTTAATGACTTGTAGTGGTCTTTTTGTTTCATTAAAAGTTGGACTATGGTGGCTTTGCTATGGCTAATTTTGAACTGAGCTTGATTAAACTCAACGAGTGGTTTGACCCTTGAACGAATCCACCAATAACTAAAGAGAATAATTTACAGATGAGTATAATGGCGGCTTTCGATCTCAATATAGCCGTGTTTTATGCTTGATAATCTTCGTATGGCCTTGAATGTGTTGTTCGTGACCATTAATACTGCAATGACTGCGTTTACCGTAAGCTTCTTTGGCCTCATCAAACTGATTCTTCCAATCTCTGTTGTACAGAAGTCGTGTACTCGTCTCGCTAACTTCACATTTTGGTGTTGGGCTTCGCTCAATCTTTGGATGCTGAATATTAATAATGATATCGAATGGCAAGTCGAAGGAGGAGAGGACATCTCGACCAAACAGTGGTACTTGATGATGTCTAATCACCTGAGCTGGGCGGATATTGTGATTTTGTCTTCTATCTTGAAAGATAAGATGCCGATGACTAAGTTCTTCCTTAAGCACGAACTGTTGTACGTGCCTTTTGTTGGCTTAGCCTGCTGGGGCTTAGATATGCCGTTCATGCGACGTCACTCCCGCGAGTTTTTGTTACGCAACCCAGAGCGCCGTAATGATGATTTCGATGCCATCAACAAGGCGTGTACCAAGTTCAAGCTAGCGCCGACAACATTGGTTAACTTTGTGGAAGGAACGCGTGCTAACCACGACAAACTGGCGACAGCGAAAACCCCTTACCGACACCTATTGAAGCCAAAAACTGGCGGTGTGGCGTTTGCTCTATCTGCAATGGGCCCAATCTTAGATGGTATTGTTGATGTGACTCTGGCTTACCCTGAAAACCAAGTATCTCCGTTTGAAGATATGCTAAAAGGCAAAATGACCAAGGTGGTGGTGCGTATTAAATTGCACCCGATGGACGAGAACGTAAACGGTAATTACTTTGAAGATAAAGCATTTAAACGTCGCTTCCACAGTTGGTTAAACAACACGTGGAAAGAGAAAGACGAATATCTTGATACGGTTTACGGGGTTGATACGCCCTCTGAGGTTGAAACGATTGAGCAGCCTGATGCGGTTCATAAGAAACAAGAGCAGTAAGCTCAAACCAAAATGACAACATTAAAAAAAAGCCGATAGCTCATTTGAACTATCGGCTTTTTTATTGAATTAGGTTTTTCAGAAGTAAGCGGGATAGTTAGTGCTTACTACTGTTAAATGGCTTGGTACGCATCGATGATGTGTTTAACTTCACTAGGCTTACCTTGCTTTTCTTGGCCTTGATGAATACGTAAGTAGTGCTGCAGCGTTTTGGCTTTGTACTGCTGAGATACCTTCATTTTTTCATCACAACTCGATGTCCAAATCTTGTCACCCACGTTTGATATCTCGCTAACGGTTTGGGTCTTTTCTGAATCACCGCGGCTATTACTCACCAATAAAATCTCGTAATAACGATGGTTCTCTTCAATCAACACTTCATCAATAAGGCCAAAATTGAGCGCCTTTAAATGACTTCTCAACTCGAATTGTTGATGTACCGGACAAAGCAAGAAATCGATCGCTTTGTCTGGGTGTTGACGATGAATATCATCAACGAGCTTTTGAGTAAGATCACCACCGACGCCCGCAATAATAACTAGGTGTTTGCCAGTATGTTTCTCAAGAGGGATAGCGGCGACATCCATACAATAGACTTGCCATTGGCTGGTAACCGTTTGTTCGGCTTTATTATCTTGTGGAAAGTAGCGCGCTAGCTTGCCTTCAAGCTCACACATTAGAGACGGGACAATATCGACAAAGTGAATTTGAGGCGATTTGTTATCCGACAGCAATTGAACACCCAAGAAGCCGTGATCACAGCAACAGTCCCAAATATGTTGGTAGTCATTGCTGACAAGGGAATAGAGAGTTTGCAGTCGGTTACTTAGCTTCATAAGGCTCGTGTCGTTAGAAAAGGGGTATCGTCGTGTTGAACGCGCATTGTAATGACTTTCCATAAAAACAAAAGCACCTAGAGTATGAATCCTAGGTGCTTTGTTGTTATTGGTATCGCACCAATTACGATACGAGTGTGTTAGCTCATGTCTATGACGCTTTAGCGAAAGCTCTGATATGGCCTTCCACTCGGTTCTTACCAAGTTGTTGCGCGATAAGCTTTGCCTGTTCCGCCAGCGCTAAAGCTGAGTCTGTTTCGCCTTCTATTTGTGAGTACCCCACGCTAACCCCTAGTGACAAGGTGATATCTGGAGTGACGATGGCTTTCTCCGCGATTGCTATTCGGCACTGGTCTAGTTGGAATTTGGCATCTTTCACGTCATTGGCCTTGAACAATACAGCGAACTCTTTTCCTCCAACACGCGCCAAGCAAAGACCTTTCGGCTTAGGGAAGTAAGAACGCAGTGATTCTGCAGTCAGCTTGATCATCTGATCTCCCACCGCTTCACCGTAGGCACGGTTTACATGGTCGAAGTTATCGATATCAATCAGTGAGACGTAGGTGTCGGGCTCGCTCGCGTAGTTTTCGATGGCGATACTGAAACTGCTCTTATTGTCTAACTGCGTCATCAGGTCTTTGCTGCTCAATTGATGTTGAAGCAGTAAGTTAGACAAAGAGACCTCAGTGTAATCACGGATCATTCGTAAAATACTCTGACTGATCGGCAAGTTGGCGTTGAGGTAGATCACTGCTATCAACTGTTTGCGAGAATACATAGGAATACAGTAATGACGTTGGTGTATTTTGAGTTTACGAGCCAATGGATCGGCGTATTTCCCGTTTCTGTAAGCCATGGAGTCCGGGACAAAGCGTTCCGCTAAGAGATCGTCACAATGTACTGTTGATTTGTTTCCGTGGTAGTCGATGGTACTGAATGAGTGGCTCTCAGGCTGATACAGACAGAATTGGATACCTTTATGATAGGTAAAGCTATTCAAGATGGATTTCAATTTGCGCTTAAAGCTAGCAAGGTCTTCAACTTTGTTCAGTTCAGACAAAGATACGTTTAAGCGGTAAGCCAGATAGTTTGCGCTAATCCACAACAGAAGCGGTGAGCCAAGCACCACGCCCGTTAATGTAAATTGGTGCGAACTGGTTAGGATGTCATGGCGATCAGTGCCTGCGATGAACACCCAGTTCAAACTGTTATCTGCGTCAAATACCGATATTTTGAAGTTATCTTGATAGTAGTATTCGTGCTTACCAACAGTTTCACCTTGTGAGAGTTGATGGCTGATACCAGCATGATAGCTGACAGATTTAGAGCCGATACGTTTTGGATCTGGGTGAAAGACCAGTCGTTCTGTTGCTCGGTCAACCACAAATACATAGCCGTGATTAAGCGTTTTTAAGTCTCTTAATCCTTGTGTAGTGTGTAGAAGGTCAAACTCAATCCATATTTCTTCATTCAATCTTTCCGCCGTGTGTTTAACTGCGAATACCCAACGACCATCTGCTTTTTGGTAAATCGAAGAAATGTAGAAATCTTCAACCACACTGTCTATTGAGTTCCATCTTATGGAATCGATTTGTTCATGGGAAAGAGGTAATCTACGACTTGATATATATTGTTGGGATTGTGGTTGGTATCGAACGATATCGGAGAAGTTTGGCGTTCTTTTTAGAATATTATCGCTCAACTCTCTGAATTTTTTATCACCGAATGGATCCGTTTTAGGTAAGCCTAGACTGGTTTCTAAAAAATAGAGTTTACCGAATGTGGCTTCGATGTTGGAACGAATAGTGGAGCTTGCGATACGAATGTTTGATGATGATTGTTCAGTTGCTGCTGTTTCTACTTTTTCAAGCTGAGCCACAGCAAGGTAGAGCATCCCTCCGGTTAATAAAATAATGTATGGTTTGAAAAGCCGAATAAGTGTTTTAGGTAAAGCCATGATATCCAAGACGTTATAGATTCATTTTTATAGTACGGCAATACTAAACAGTTTTATTAACCACATCAATGCAAATGATTCCATATGCGTGAATGAGTTTTGTGATATTCAGCTAACAAAAAAGCCAGTCATAAACATAACTGGCCTCTATGGTTTTCGGTGTTTTATTAAGCTGGCTTAGCTTTTACTTCAATCAAATCAGTCTTATCTGGCGAGTAGTGCAAAATTGCCATCGAAGTTGGCGATAACAGCATTTCACTTTCTGCATGGCCAGGTTTTACGTTTCGCGAGTTGGTATCACAAATGGTGACCCAGTTTTGATCGCGATCCGTCGGTAATGAGAAGCGAGCGGGTGCGTTGGTTTGGTTTATCAGATAAATCAATTCGTCACCGTCTTTGCCAATACCCAAGTGCAGCGCAACAGAGCTTAAACGATTCCAATCATCATGTTCCATGAGTGTGCCATCGACACGACTCCAGAAGATGCGATTAGAGTTGCGTTTTTCTCCACTGAACGCCTTAATAAAAGGCACCATGTATTGCTGACGTGCGGATATCATTTCAGCTAACCAACTCTTGAAATAAGCTTTTCGCTCAGAATCTTCCCAGTTAATCCAGCTAATTACACTGTCTTGACAGTAAGCATTGTTGTTGCCTTTTTGAGTATGAGATAACACATCAGCTGTCATGATGTGCGGAATACCAAAAGCAAACAATAGACTCGCCATGAAGTTACGTTTCTGTTTTTCACGTGTGGCAACGACTAACAGGTTTTCGGTTTCCCCTTCAACACCGTAGTTATCAGAGCGATTATCACCGTGTCCATCTCGGTTGTTCTCACCGTTATCTTCATTGTGCTTGTGCTTGTAAGAGACAAGATCTTGCATCGTGAAGCCGTCGTGATACGTGATGTAGTTTACGGTTAGTCTGTATGGCCAGTGGGCTGCGCTGTAGATATCACGAGACCCCATTAAGCGCGTCGCAAACTCTTTTAGATAGCCTTGATCACCGCGCCAGAAACTACGTGTAATATCGCGCAGTTTGTCGTTACATTCATTCCAGCCTAGTGGGAAGTTACCTACTTGATAACCGTTAGGGCCAATATCCCACGGTTCTGCAATTAATTTGGTCTCTTTGAGCACAGGATCTTGAGCAACGGCTTTGAAAAAAGCCGCTTCAGGGTTGTAATTATCGCCTTCGCGTCCCAGTGTCGCAGCCAAATCAAAACGGAAGCCGTCGACTTTGAATTCACTCACCCAGTAACGAAGCGTATCCATGACCAAGTTTAGTGCTGGTTGGTGAGTCAGGTCGACGGTGTTACCGCAGCCTGTGAAGTTCGCATAATGACAACCATGCTTAATGTAGTAGCGGCTATCGAGTGCTTTTAGGTTGAAGGTTGTACCACCTTCACCGCCTTCTGCTGTGTGGTTGTACACCACGTCTAGAATGACCTCGATGCCATTACGGTGCAGTTCGCGAATCGCAGTCTTTAACTCATTTACGGCATCTTTCTCTGCGTAGCGAGGGTCTGGCACCATGAACAAATATGGGTTGTAGCCCCAATAGTTCACTTTCCCCATATCCAATAGATGAGGTTCGTGCATACATGCCGCAATAGGTAAAAGTTGTAGAGAGTTGATATTTTGTTGTTTGTAGAACGCAAGCATTTCAGGGCTAACCAACCCTAAATAACGGCCCTTGGTGTTGGTCTCTACTTCTGGATGAAGTTGAGATAAGCCTTTTACATGGGTTTCAAATAGAACGGTCTCTTCGCGGCTAATACGTGGCTTCTCTACGTCTTGCCAATCAAAGGCGTCATCGACAACAACACATTTTGCCATCGAGAAGCTTTTTTCATTGGTATATGGAGTGACGTAATCGAGCGGTTCGCTGATTGCTTTCGCATAGGGGTCGGACAGCAGGATCGGGCCTTCATCAGTTTCAGCAATGAAGCCGTATTTTTGTCCAGCTTTAATGCCTTCGATAAACACATATCTGATATCGGCGTATTCATCTTCCAACGTGTAAGTGGTGAATTCATCGTTCTCATCAAAGAGCGCGAGAGATAGAGATTTACAGTCAGGAGAAAAAATAGAAAAGTTACAGCCAGTGTTACCTAGCGTTGCGCCTAGCGGATAAGGGCGAGCGAGCGTTCTAGTCATTGCTTGATTTCTTGTTCGTTTATCGACATCAGTGAACTATAAGTAAAAAGCTTTGTCACAATAAGGTCAAGCAACTTCACAGATTAATTACTGTTAAAAAAATAATTCATCGATGAAGTTCAAATTATATATTTGAACTAGATCTCACTTATGCTGAATAATTAGATCTGTGTGCTGTCTACTCCTCCTAGATTAAGTGATCTACCTCTTTAAAACACCGTTCTGTATATTTCCTACTCCCTTCTCATCCCCCTTAATTTAGTTCAGGGCGGAGGAAGTCAAACTTGTCATCCCCTCTTAATATTGACCCCGTTGAAACGAATCAGGGGAAACCCTAAACCTCTCTATCTTACGACTACCATTACTGCCTTTGGTTGCCGCAAGAGAGCAAAAATATAAAAACCTAAAATAAATCGTCCTTAATGGAGTTAAGAATGAAAAAAGTAAGTTTGATTGCTGCTGCAGTGGCAACTACATTAGCTGCTGGTTCTGCGTTCGCTGTAGATTTTAATGGTTACATGCGTGCTGGCACTGGTATCAGTGGTAACGGTAATGGCGATGTATCAGTTAACAAAGCCGGTGTTGGTCGTCTAGGTAACGAAAATGACAACTACTACGAGTTCGGTCTAGCTGAAGAATTGAAAACTGGCGAGCAAACGTGGCGCGTAGAATCTATGATTGCTCAAGGCAACAATGGTTCAAATGGTTGGGAAGACGGTGATTTCAACGTTGCACAATTCGCTGTTAAAGCTAAAGGTGTTCTATCTTTCGACAACGAAGCAACACTTTGGGCTGGTAAAACATACTATCAACGTAAAGATATCCACATTACTGATTTCTACTTCCTAGACACATCAGGTACTGGTGGCGGTATTGAAAACCTTTCGATTGGTGACCAGAAGCTATCTGTTGCACTGATTCAAGATGGTGACCATGACGAGTCTACTGGCTACAAATTTGATGCCCGTTTAGCGAACATCGGCCTTTGGCAGGATGCTTCTCTAGAGCTAGGATTATTATACAACTTTGCAACTGACTCTGATGACAAGAGTGAAGAAGCGGATGATGGCCTACTAGCTTCTGCAATCATTCACCAAGGTATGGACAACGGTTTCCATCAAACTATCCTACAATATGGTACTAACGGTTACGGTGTTCAAGCTGCAAACTTATGGGGTGCAGGTTCTTACTACGCACGTGGTACTGAAGCAAACAATGATGCATCTGGTTTCCGTTTGATCAACTGGGGTGTAATGAACCTTGGTGAGTCTTGGGAAATGGGTCACCAACTAGCATACCTAGCCGGTAGCGACGTTGGTGGTAGCGACGTAAATGGCGCGTATACCAATAAAAACTTTGATGTTGATCAGTATTCGGTAGTAGTTCGTCCTATGTACAAGTGGAATGACACTATGCGTACGATCTTCGAAGCAGGCTACAATGCTGGTGAGCGTATCATTGGTGATGACCAAAATCCTTTAAAAGGCCTAGCTACTGAAGACTTCGGTAACGCTAAATTCACGGTAGCCCAAGCTTGGGCTATGGGTGACAGCTTCTGGGCTCGTCCTGAAATCCGTGTTTACGGTTCTTACATCCTAGATACTGAAAACAAAGAAGCATTCAATGGCGACGATACAGAATACGTATTCGGTATTCAAGCTGAAGCTTGGTGGTAAACACCTAGCGTAACAAATCCTAAACTGTCCTAATTCATAGCCGGCTCGCGTCGGCTATTTTTTTAAGGAATGTACGATTAAGTTGATCGTTCCCTAGGTGAATAGTTCTCTTTGTGGTAATTAAAGTTAGTAAATTTCTTAAAAAAATAACAAGAAGGAAGGGTTATGTATTTTAAAGCTCTAATGTTGAGTGGCTGTGTTGCGTTGGCCGGTTGTCAATCTGCACAAGTAGTTGAGCAAGTACAAGTGGCACAGGCTGAACAAGTTAACTCTATTGCTGGTCTTCAATTTGCCCCTATGAAGCTTCCAAGCTCGGCAATTTTCGATGTAACACCAGACAGTCAAATTTTAAACTATCAGGGTATAAACAGCCCTGTAGTAGCGATCGAACTACCAGCGGATCGTGGTGAATACTCTATTAAGATCACTAGCATGATCGGTGAGACTGCATTTGTTCCTAATGCGGTTATCTATGATAAGAACGGTCGTGAGTTGGAGCGTTACGGTAAAGACAGCTTTGAATACGCGAAGCCTAGGTTGCATTTGGGCAACCGTCTTGTTGCAGAAAACGATTTCTACCCACCGACAACTGCTGAGTCTGTGTACTTAGTTATCTATACAGAGCAAGAAGATCTTGGTGGTTTTACTGATGTAATTCACCCTGCACGTCTAGATGCGGAAGGCCGTGGTAACTATTTGCCAGAAGTAGAAGATATTCTAGTTCCAAATGCGAATGTCGGTAAGATAGAAGTAACGATTGATAGAGTGGGCTTCTTCTCATTCGGGGCTAGCAGTGAATCTAACGCTAAACCAGCGGCAGCAGCTACGGTTGAGACAATTCAACCAGAAACACAAACTTACTACCATAATGCAATTCAAGCAGCAGTAGACGCAGACAATATTCCAAAAGCTCTGAGCCTGCTAGATGAAGCAAAAGCATTGGGTATTGAAGGCGCACAAGAAGTTTTTGTAAAAGCAGTCAATAAAAAGTAGTCGACGAGTTTGTCAATACCGATAGATATAAAGAGAAGGGCTCCTAACTAGGAGCCTTTTTTATTGCCGGTAATAAATTAAAATCAATACTGATATTCACAGAATACTTGATTGTAAATAACCACAGACTTACACATAATAACCAATGCTAATATAAATTCGCGTGTATGGTTTTTATTTACTATTAGTTAAAACACTCTCGTCTATTTTACTCCCCTCAAACAGTTTAATACGAACTCTATTGACGTATCACCATTTCACCTACCGACCTAAGCTCGGCTTCCTAAATTTTACGTAAACTGGAATTATACGTTTACACGAAGTCGTTATGCTTTCTACTAAGAACTAAGAACTAAGAACTAAGAACTAAGAACTAAGAACTAAGAACTAAGGTGGTTCATTTATCTCTTAACATTGGAGTTAATGGAGGCAATGGAATGATGTGGTGTATTGGGAATGGTGTTTGTTGAGGACAAAAAAAGGGAGACAGACGTCTCCCAAAGGCTAGCTTTCGCTGGTTTTTATTATCTGTTACTTCGCTTCGATACTTTAAGCTTTACTGCTTAGTGACCGAAACAACTGGACCATCTACGTCGTCATCCAGCTCGTGAATCGCATTCAGAGTGAATGTATAGCTGCCAGCTTCTGTTACGCTTAGTTGGCAGTTACCATCAGTTCCTAGGTCGATTGACCCATCAGCAAGTTCAACGGAATCACAACCAAAGTTAGGTGATACCCAATCAGCATCAGCAAACTTGAAGCCATAGTTACCCGCTTCCAAGTTGCCTGTTACAGAATAAACCCCATTAGCAACAAAGTTCATCGCCCAATCATCAACAGGATTCCATCCATTCATGTCACCACGAACGTAAACTGTTGTTTGGCCGTATGGTGGAATACTAGACACATCCTTGTCTGAATTATCAACTGGCAGACCAGCACCTTGTGCACCGTCTTGAGCTTGCACGAACACAGCGGTGGTTAGTGCTGGTACTGTGAAGGTTTCAGTAGCAAAGGTTGCGTCTTTAACGGTGTCGTCAGCTGAGTTTTGTTGAACTGTGTGAAGTGTAAAGTCTGTTGCTCCTGTGATTTTGAACGATTGAGTTTCATTGGTTGAGTTTACAACCGCGACAATCGCATCGTTCTCTGGGTCGAGGTCTGTGCCTGCGGATACACCATCATCGATAGACATGACAATCAGGCCTTCGACTTGGTCTTCGCCAACGTTATGGAAATCGACTCGTTTCATGACTTCGTCAGCTGTATCTAAGCGGAACAGTTCACTTGAGCTACGGATCTTTAATAGATCAAGGAACTGCTGCTTCGTTAATTCAATGTCGTCTGCGTCTGGTTTCGCCGTTGGGTCAGCAATGATGGTTTTGATCAGATCCCAGTTTGCACCATCTTTGTCTTCACGAGGTAAGCCGACGTTCCAGTTGTTGTCAGTACCATCAAACATTACGCGGTTGTACCAGTCACCAGAGTCGTAAGAATCACGCTGCATCGACTTAGAACGAAGCAGTTCAGAACCCATATGGATGAATGGTATACCTTGACCTAACATCACGGTAGAGAGCGATACAGACTGCATACGAGCACGCTCTGCAGAGCTAGTCCCTTCTGCGATTTTGTAAGCGTTGTTGTCCCAAAGTGTTTGGTTATCGTGTTTTGAAACGTAGGAGATGTTCTCTGAAGGCATCTTGGTGTAACCAGCCGGTGCTCCGTTGTAGTCGACGTTTTTACCCAGTTTTGTATCGCCTTTGTAATCAATCAACACGTATTCTGCGAGGTTACCCGCCATGCCTAGGCGGACAAGATCTTGGTTGTGTAAACGACCGTTAATAGAGTCTTGATCGACTTTGGTTTCATCGTTAGCAATCGCAGCGTTACCGAAGCCTTGGTTGAAGCGAAGTGGGTGGTTACCTTCTGAATCGACGCCACCATCGAACGGACTACCGCCACGAACTGCATCGCGTAAACGGTCTGAGAAGGTGCCGATTTCTGTACCTGCCATGTTGATTTGGTTTGCTTGGTCGAAGCGTGCGTTGTTTGCTACCTCGCCAAAATCCCAACCTTCACCGTAGAACAGCGTGTTCTCGTCGATTTTACGTACTTCAGCAAGCGCTTCTACCATTATGTCTTTTGGTTGGTGACCCATTAAATCAAAACGGAACCCATCCACTTTATAGTCGTCAGCCCATACCTTAAGTGAGTCGACCATCAATTTACCCATCATCAGGTTTTCGGTCGCGGTGTTGTCACAACATGTTGAATTCTCTACGCCACCTGTGTTCATGTTAAGACGGTGGTAGTACCCAGGAACAATCTTATCCAATACTGATTTATCGTTCACACCAGACGCGTTGGTGTGGTTGTATACCACGTCCATGATCAGCTTAAGATCCATGTCGTGTGTGGCTTTTACCATTTGACGGAACTCTAGAATACGCTTCGAACCGTTAGGATCTGTCGCGTAGCTCCCCTCTGGAACCGTGTAGTGGAATGGGTCGTAGCCCCAGTTGAAACTGTCGAGCATTCGCAGGTCGTTCATTAGCGCTTGGGCATCGCCTGTAGAAGGGTCATAACCATCGAGTACATCCTCGATGACCTTATTTTCGTCTTCGTTTCCACACAAGGCGGCAGCAGGTTTTACATCACATAGCTTACCAACGGTGTCCGTAATATCGACACGGCTCGCTTCATCTTCATCGACGGTAGCGATATCAAATGCCGGTAAGATATGCAGCGTAGTTAAACCTGCTTCTTGCAGAGCTTGTAGGTGTTTGACCGACTCACGCTCTGCTTCTGTGAGAGCGAGGTATTTTCCATTTAGGTTTGGTGTACCTAGCTTGTCGCTGAAACTAAAGTCACGAAGGTGAGATTCGTAAAGTACATGGTCTTCGTCTTTCTCTACGGTTGGTCGTTCGTAGTCGTCCCAGTTCGCTGGTTTCAAGGTTGAATCATTCAGGTCAATCACTTGAGAGTATGCTGAGTTCTTTGACAAACTGAGAGAGTAAGGGTCTGTCACAAGGCGAGTTTCGATATTGCCTGTGGTTGGGTGATAAACCTTAACTTGGTAGCGGTAATAACTGTTCACTGCGTTAGCAACTGCGTCAGTTACCCAAATACCTGTCTCAGTGTTTTCCGTCATCGGGATTACTTGTGAACTTAGCAGATCTTCACTGTACAGAACGAGTTCTACATCTTGCGCTGTTGGTGCCCAAAGTTTGAAGGTAGCCGCACTGCCTTCAACAATCGCACCGAGTTCTTCAGCCATCGCATTACCAGCATCTTCACTGGCAAATACCGCATCAAGCACACCCGGCTTTTGAACCTCAGTTGAAGAGGTAACGTCGCCATTTGAGTTGTAGGCAACAAGGATTATCTGAGACTTCAAAATGGTGCGCAGTGTTGTGTCATCAACATCAATTGCCACTGCTGGTAAGCTTGCTAGGTGTCGGAAACGCTCTTTTAATTCAGAAGACAGTTCTCCGTCTTTGCTCAGTTCAATCGCAGTTCCGCCGACAATCTCTTTGTCATCGTTCATTGTGATGCTGTTGTCTAGTGCATAGAAGAGCTTCACAGAGTCTGCATTGCTAGCCGCTTCCCAACCAATTGTGGTGGCATCTAGCCAATGTGCTTTTTGGCCATCAATATTGACTGGTCGCTCTGAAATAGGGTCGTAGTACAATTCGCTGCTGCCATGGAAACCAAATACGCCTTGTGAATCGCCAAGCTTAGTTAACTCGACTTTTGAGTTAGCACTGCCAAATGCTTTCTCATCACCATTGTGCAAGATGAAGTTCATGCATTTGTGCGGGTCTGAGGCATCTGGGTCAACTTTCAATACGTAATAGGCGCCGTAAGTATCGCTAATGCCGTCGTATTCGTAAGGGCTGTTCCAGTCGGTTCCGGTTTCACTTAATCCCATGCCGACTAAATCTGTGCTGGTACAGCCTTCACCATTCCAAAGGTGCAGCCCCCAACCGTCGTAAGTTGAGCCAGATGAGCTTGCAGCGGCAACATCGCGTTTGTAGTAAATAACGACTTCGTTTTCAGCTGCAGGGTATAAACCACTGTTGCCAGGGTCTGTACCGTTGTCGCTCTCATTATCACTACCACAACCCGCGATCAAAGTAGCGGTGAAGAGCGGTAAAATTGCTTTGGCCAATGTAGAGCGTTTGAAGCTCTTCTTTTTGGTGTTGTTGAAGGTATTTCGTAGAGAGATAATTTTATTAATATTTATGTTGTTCACGTTTTAATATCCATATTTCACTTTTTATGAAGATGAATATCCTAGTCTTAACGATGGTCAACTATTTGTGATGGCTATGTATAAAGTTATTTTTAATGTGTAAAAATAGGAAACCTAGTGTCAATATCACGCTTTGTATTTGGTTTAAGTTAAATTAATTGGATCAATAACTCATATGTTTAATATCAATAGTAGAAGGCGTAGAGGATGGGAGTAGATAATAAGGATGAGAGTTCATCCTTATTAATGTGAGGAAGGTATCGAATTGAGGTGACGTTAATTTAATGTGGGAATTAAGTTATTTGTCAATTAATTAAAGCTCAGATTGTTTGGGAATTAATAATGATAAATATCCTATTCAGATAAGGGGAATACCCAAACCAACGAAGCTAGTGGCTTTAGCTCAAGACTAAAACTGCCAATACTTTTCTCAACTTTTAATACCTGTTGTTGAATGCCTTCAATATGTTCATCTAACAAGTAACTGCTATCAGCGATTGTGAGCGCTTGTATAACATCACTTGGAACGGTTAAGTGAATATTCTCGGTGATATGTTGGCTGAAATTCGCAGCAATTAAGGTCATTTCTTGGTCGTCATAGCGCAGAAATGCGTAAACCGAATCATTCAAATTATTGCTCTGGTGTAAGTCTAGGTACTGTCCCGTCATTGAAGAATGCTCAAGCGAAAAGTTCATTACCTTCTGATAGAAATGACGTAGTTGTTTTTCGTTATCGTCTAATAGCCCACCATCAAATGCACCTTGGTTCATCCATTTTTGGTGCTGTGGGACGCCGATGTAGTCAAAGATGGATGTACGTGAGGGCTGTCCAAAGCCTGCATTTTCTGCCCCCGGTTCGCCGACTTCTTGTCCGAAGTAAATCATGGTTGGTGAACTGCTCAATAAGGCGCTGACGAGCATTGCAGGCTTAGCAATATTAGGATTACCAACAAACTCAGGAGACGCGATGCGCTGCTCATCGTGGTTATCCAAGAAGTGCATCATGTGATGTTCAATATCCATCATCTGATGTTGGATATCGGGGATGATAGCTGTTGAAGCTTTGCCTTGCATGATGTCTTTAAGTCCATCGTATAGATCCACTTTATCGTATAGATAATCCATTTTTCCGAGATGTATGTAGTCACGGTACAAGTTTGGTTGGTATACCTCTGCCATCAAAAAGGCACTGGGATTTTTCATCTTTATTGATGAGTTGAGGTAGCTCCAAAACTCAACAGGCACCATTTCAGCCATGTCGTATCGGAAACCATCAACGCCTTTGTCTAACCAGAACAAGGCGATATCTCGGAACTTCACCCAAGAGTTAGGCACATCGACAGATTTCCAGAAATGGTAGTGTTCATGGTAATCACGTTGAGTATAGTCACTCGGTAAGTCTGGAAAGTCCTTTGAACCGTCAGGGCGTACACCGTAATTGATCTTCACGGTTTCATACCAATCGTCGAAATCAGGTTTAGCCAAGCGTGAGCCGTTGCCTGTCCATTTTGCGGGCTTTTCGATAAACGGAGAACTTAGATTTGGGTGCTGCTCACCACCAAGTGGCGTAAAGGCGGGCTCGATATCTGGCAGTTCAAAGTCGCTGTTCGGGATGTAGTAAAAGTTGTTATCTAGATGGTATTCGAGTGTTATGTCATCATCCGCACCAAAGTCACTGATGCCTTGTGGGTTATTTAGCCCCTCATAATGACGCGCAACGTGATTAGGGACGATATCGATGATTACCTTTAAGCCGTTGTCGTGGCTTCTTTTGATTAATGCCTCAAACTCTTCCTGACGGTGCTCGGGGGTGTCGGCGAGATCTGGGTTTACAGAGTAATAATCTTTGACGGCATAAGGTGAGCCTGCACGGCCTTTTACCACGCTTGGGTGATCGTCTGAAATACCAAGGTGTTTGTAATCATTGATGAGCGCATGATGTGGAACTCCGGTATACCAGATGTGAGTCATTCCGAGTTTGCGGATTTCTGACAGCGCTTTATCTGTAAAATCACTGAACTTGCCGACGCCGTTTTGTTCGATTGTGCCCCATGGAACATGTTGGGTGTTTTTATTGCCAAATAAACGCGTAAAAACTTGGTAGATGGCGTACTTTTGGTTGTACATATTTATAATTCCTTTAACTTCCATCATGTTATGTAGGGATGAAAGGGCTTGTTTATTACTTGGCAGACTAACTGAATTACAATATGCCTTACTCATCCTTATCAAAATCTACAGGGCGTAATTGCTACAGTATGTGAGCCATTACCCAAAAGGAGTTGATGTTGTCTTCATCTATTCAAATCGTTATTACTTATCTGGTTCTGGTGGCGGTATCTGCGTTGTTTGTAGAAAGTTCTAAAGCGCTGTTGGTGTGGTATCTGGCTATCGGATTGGTGACGTTTTTTGTGTACGCGAAAGACAAGCGAGCAGCGATCAATGGCAATTGGCGCGTACCTGAGAAAACTTTGCATATCTTTTCTGTTGTTGGTGGTTGGTTGGGGGCTTTGATCGCACAAGATAAGCTCCGTCATAAAACGCAAAAGCAGCCGTTCAGAGCGATTTATTGGCTGACGGTGGCAATAAATATAGCAGTGTTTATATGGACGTTAACGCCGAGCGGGCAGGCGATATTTGGTCGTTGGGTGAGTGAAATTATTGGGTTTCTTTAACGACAATGATGGTTAGTAACTGTGTACTAACCATCAATAGCTATAGTGAGTCGATTAGAGCATTGGAATCGTTGATGCTAACAGCAACCCGGCCATACCGTAATTAAAGCTTTTGATGCGTACTGGTGTTGTTAGCCAGTGTTGCAGTTGTTTGCCTGCTGCCGTCCAGAAGGTCACTGATGGCAAGTTAGCTAGCGTAAAAATGGCTGCGATGATCGCAAGTTCCCACCATGAGCTGCCGCTGCTATAAACGGAAATCGCCGTTAGTGCCATCGACCAACCTTTCGGGTTCACCCATTGAAAACTTGCCGCGCCGAGAAAGGTCATCGGCTTATACGCTTCGGTACTTTTGGCTTTGCCGCTCAATGCTATCTTAATCGCAAGGTAGACGAGGTAAGCAAGGCTCAGGTATTTCAAAACTTGGTGCGTCATTGGGTACGCGTTGAAAATCCCCATCAAGCCGAAGCCAACCAACAGCAACATGGCTGCAAACCCTAGAGCAATGCCAAGCATATGCGGAATCGTGCGGGCAAAGCCAACATTCGCACCTGATGTCATGAGCATGATGTTATTTGGACCCGGCGTGAAGGTCGAGACAAACGCAAACAAGGCAAGTGCGCTAAGTTGTTCTAAAGGCATAATGGTTCTCCAGCAATAAAATGAACGAAGTGACTGACCGGTCATGACTTTCACGTGTTGAGAAACATAGTAGGTGGAAAGTGAGGCAATTATGTGCTTTTATTTCCTCTATTATCACTAAATGCACAATAATAAGTACCTATGGATAGATTTGACGAAAGGATATTGCAAGAGCTTAAATTGGACGGCAGAATCTCCAACATTGAGCTTTCAGAACGAATTGGTTTGTCGGCTTCAGCGACCTTAAGACGAGTACAAGATCTTGAGCGCAAAGGCATTATCCAAGGTTACCGTGCGGTTCTCGATAATGGCTTGATGGGCGTGGGTTTTATTGCCTACGTTTCGATTGGCTTATCGAGCCACAGCAAAGCGGCTCAGTTAGAGTTTGAACAACACGTCAGCATGGAAAAAGAGGTGGTGGAATGCCACAACATTACCGGTGCTAATGAGTACTTGTTGAGAGTCGAAACTAAAGATCTGCCGGGCTATAAGAAGTTTCATGCCGATGTGCTTGGGGAATGTGCTCAGGTTCAATCCATAACGACTATGGTTGTGATGGATACCCCTAAAGATGAACGCTAATCGAGTTTTATTGTAGGAGAGGCGCAGTGCCCAATACTAATCAGTTGTTATTGTTCTTAGATGTGGTTCAACAAGGGTCGTTTACCAAAGCGGCGACCTTGCATGATATGGACAATTCGTCACTCTCTAAACAGATCAAAAAGCTTGAGCAAGACTTAGGTGTTCAGTTGCTCAACCGTTCTACGCGCTCGTTTTCTTTGACGTCTGCAGGGGAAGATATTCTTGCGCAAACTTATGTGTTGAAAGACACCATCAATCAGATCCAAGGCATTGCAGACTCGTACCAGTCTGAACCTAAAGGTGTGCTGCGAATTACGTCACCGATCTATTTTGGTCAGCAGTACCTGCAACCTATCATCACTCAGTTTATGAGAAAGTACCCTGATGTTCAGATCGTACTTTCACTAGACGATAAGATCGCCAACATCATTGCTGGGCAGTTTGATATCGCCTTTCGATTCAGTAAGCTCGTTGAATCGAATTTGATTGCGAAGAAGATTGCTGACAGTAACTTCATGCTGGTCGCGTCGAACGACTTTGTGAAAGAGCATGGTGAGCCTAAGACGCCGCAAGATCTACTCGCACTACCTGCCGTGATTTATACCAATGGCGATATGACGGTGGATCATCTGCGTATCAGTGAAGAACCGCATGGCAATACTTTCCAAAGCCTGACGATTCGTGGTAACTATAAGGTGAGTGATGTTCGTACTATGGTATCTTGCGTGAAAGATGGCTTGGGTTATGGCTTCCTTGATCAGTCAAACCTGTATGCCTCAATGAAGGAACTTGGCTTAGTCACCTTGCTACCGGATTACCCGATTTCTACAATCGATACCGCGATTTATGCTGTCTATCCGCACCGAAAGCAGACCAAACTGGTGAAAGAATTCATTACTACGGTTCAAGACTATATTGGCTCTCCGACCATTTGGGAGAAGATGCAGCAAGGTTAGCTGTTTCTCTGCCATATCAAATCAAAAAGGAGCCAGAACGTCATACGAACTGGCTCCTTTTTACTTTCCGGCAGTCACTAATTTACAATGTAAAGCTTAGCTATATCTGGTGTGATAGGCTCTTTTCTCGAAAAAATACCTATTTAATCGAGGCTAGTGGTTGTGAATGACTTCTTTGCCACTTGGATAAGTTTTTGTACCTAGCACGTGGCCATCAACTTCTTTGCCATAGTAGCCTTGGTGGTTGTGATAGCGTTCTGCATTAGCAGCCACATCGCCTTTGTATCTCGGATCTTGTGGGCGTTCATGACTGTTGACGAAAGCGGCCACATCCCATGCATCCTGAATGGAAAGCTGTTGGCTCTTTCCAAGCGGCATGTTTTCGTAGATGAAGTACGCGGCGGTGTTCACTCGGTGCATACCTGCGCCCCAGTTGAACGAATTCTCGCCCCAAAGTGGCGGTAGGTATGAGCGACCATCCGCCCCTTTAATACCTTCGCTATTTTGACCATGACAGGTTTGGCAGCTGGTTTGGTAAACCTTTTCACCACGCGCTATCGACGGTTCTTGTTTAGGGTTATCAATCTTAGGGTAGCCACGACCTGCCAGTTTGCTGCGGTCATCAATTGGGTATTTGCTTAGCAGCTCTTCAGGAAGAGGGAAGCTTTCCGCTTTACCACCGACTTGTAAATCCGCATCGCTGATCTCAGGGACGGGCGTGTCTTGCATGCCGTTCTTATCTAAGATGCCACCCATCGCCAACCAATATGAGTATGCCGTGAGCGCGACCATCTCTTTTGAGCCAACTGCTGGTGGTAAGCCATTCATTGAGTAAGTGAAACAGCCTTGGATACGTTCTGCGTAGCTGTTTACCTTGTCGTTTTTCTTACGGTAAGCAGGGTAGGCCATGTAAGCGCCCCAAAGAGGTGCTGCGTTTGCTTTCATGCCTGCTTGCATGTGGCAGTTTACACAGTTTTGTTCATTGCCTACGAACGTCCCACGCATCTGCTGAGAGTCGACAAACAGCGAATAGCCCAGTTTGACTTTGTCACCAAATTCCCCAGCAGGGATATCAACCAAGCCTCGTGGCACCAGATATTTGTTATCTTGAGGTTTCTCAACTGCTGGCAGTTCGGTTTGGCGATCAGGCAACTCTGCTTCGGCATAAGCGATTCCAGAGGCAAGGGTTGCGGTAATTAAAAGTAATGTTTTCATACGAGCCCTTTAGTATCGGAAAGATGCGAAGTAGTAAGACAGGTTTTTGATTTCATCGTCAGTTAACTTACCGGCGATGTTGCCCATCATGTTCAAATCATCACCCTTACGAGTGCCGTTTTTCCAAGCATTGAGCTGAGTTTGAATGTAGTCGGCGTGCTGGCTCGCTAGGCGTGGGAATTTGTCTACGCCCATACCACTTGGGCCGTGGCAGGTTGCACAAGCAGGAATGTTTCTGTCCCAATCGCCTTGGAATACAAGCTTACGGTAGGGGTTATCAATATCAGCTTGTGAGCCGCGCTGTTCTAAATCGCTGAATTCGTATGAAGGTAGTGAAGCAAAGTACTCTGCTACTTCACGACGAACGGTAGGATCAGACACACCATCCGCCATGCCCTTCATGATCGCGCTTTGACGCTCACCACTAGAGAATAGAACCAGTTGATGTTCAAGGTAGTCAGCATTGAGCCCTGCTAGCATAGGGGCAATGTTGGGCATGCCTTTACCGTCAGCTTGGTGGCAGCCACTACAGGTTTCTGCAGCTTCTGGCATTGGATTAGGCGCTGCTTGTGCAAAACCAGATAAAGAAAGGCTTCCCAGAGCTGCGATACAAAGCGTTAATGTTTGAGTTTTAATTTTCAGCTTAGTCATGAGGCGTCGCTATTGGTTGTAGTGCACGCATTTTCGACATAATTGATTGTTCGCGCTATTGTGGATTTCCACATTAATTCACTTTGAATTTGAGGTGAGTCTCACATTAATAACCTCAACCACCATAATGGTATTGATGTGAATTCCGTCAGGCTAATCCAATCGCTGTTTACGAAATGCAAGGGAACTGCCATGTTCGCCTCGGTGTAACTGCTTGTTAAGGCTCTTTTATGGCACCGATTGTATAAGCATAGCTGCTTTATAGATGCGGGCTTAAAAAGTTGTGATGAAGAGAAGAAAAGAGAAGTGAAGAGTGTTTGGTTGTTGTGGGTTGAATGTTGCGAATTGAATGCTGTCGATGTAGTGGCTGCTAAAAAAAAGAGCAACCTCGAATGGCGAAGTTGCTCTGTTGTATCCCTATTCAGGAATGACTAGGGATATATGTTGGATCACTGATTAGACTTTGTAGATTTTAGCTGGAAGCGCTTGTCTTGCTGCTGCGCCCACCACCCAATCGAGCATGACGCCTTTGCCTTCTCTCGTCGGGTCAATCAAGCCTATATCATTGATGTTAACGCCATCGTTCGACTTCATCTTCACTGGTTGTTGTGTGTCACCAATCCAGTGTGCACGTTCACCGAGCTCTTTGTGTCCAAAGCCGTGTTCAAAGCCTAATGTGCCTTGTTTGATGCCATCTATCACCATCGCCAACGCGTGTGTGGTTGAACTCGGTGTTTCAATAGCAAATACATCACCAGTTTTGATACCTGCCGAAGAGGCGTCTTGCGGATGAATGTACACCGGATTCACGCCCTTGATGGATTCCAAGCGAGGCGACAAGTTAGATACTGCACTGTGAATGTTGGATTTAAAGTTGGTCAGAGTAAATGGCCATTCTTTTGCTGGGAACTGCTCTGCCAATGGCGTGCCGTCTGCCAGCTTCTGTGGATACCATGTCGGGCAACCCATGTACTGTTCGCCACTGATGGTGTTGCGAGAGGTCCCCAGCTTCTCATTCCAGATAGCCAAAGGTTTGGTCCATTTGTACTTCATGGTTTCATTGGTGTAGGCATTGGTTGCGTCTTCAAAACGACCGCCACGCGCAAAGATATACGCCACTTTGAGCATCTCTTCTGGCTTAAGCGTTTTGTTCATCACAGGCACTAGGCGCTCTAGACCAGACCAAACGATATCTTCGGCATCTACATTCGGTACTCCGCCTTTAACAAACGCTAGATTAGCCGCAGAACGTAGGTAGAAATCTTCCGCACTATGAATGCCGTGCCAGTTACCTTGGCTATCTTTAATTACGTTATCGCCAAAGCCGCCTAAGCCAAGTGTTTTCGCCAGATCAATAAAGAAGTTCTCTAGGTTGATGGCACGTCCGTCTTGAGAGCGTGAGGTTTTAGGCTCAACTATCGGCCAACGAGCAGTAATCGCCTTAGTCGCAACGCCATGCCACGGTGTTGCCATACCCCAGCTCTCGTAGGTTACTGTGTCTGGCACAAGGTAATCTGATAGTGCCGTGGTTTCGTTGATGAAGGCATCGATAGAGACGATCAAGCCAAGCTGTTTTGGATCTTTAAGCTTCTCACCTAGCAAGTTATCTAACCCCGGAACGCCATAAAGTGGATTTGCCATGTGGTTGATCCACGCTTTTGCACGGTAAGGATAGCCATCAATCGCAGCTGATAAGTGCTCGGTTAAAAGCGGTGCTGAGATTGGGTACCACGGCGCGCGTGTCGGGTAAGGTGATTCACCTGCCGCAACACGACGTTTGTATTCACTGGTCTTGTGATACGGGAATTTGCTGCGAGACAAGAATACACCTTGCGGCTTGGTCTTACCCTTGAACTTGGTAAAGTCGTAACGAGGGCCGGCAGCAGAAGTTGGGTAGCCGCCTGCTTTCGCCATCGCCCCGCCTTTTGCATTGATGTTACCGATCAGCGCGTTCAGCATTAGGATAGAGAACGAGTTGTAGAAGCCGTTGGTGTGCATGTTGCCACCGTGAGTATCAACAACGGCTTTCGTTCCGTAGCTGGTGAAGCGTTTCGCCAGGGCAATAATCTGGTCTTGTGGAATTTCACACTGCTCACTGTAGTAAGCAAGGTCATATTTGAAGGCTTCTTCCTTCAATCTTTGCAGAGAAGACTTCACACGAACGGTCTGACCATCGATTTCTACGTCCTGATCGACGAACAGAGCCGCTTCATTCACCTGAATATGCGATGATAATAGTGACGTTGTCACATCTAGTGCGATAAATCCATCATCGTCAGATAGTGGCTCACCCGTTTCTAGCAAACCCATATCCGATGCACGAAGCATGCGCCCGTTTTGTGGGTGTGCTTCCTCACTGATCACAAGGTGAGATGCATTACACCAATGCGTGGTGCCTGCTTTTTGCATCGCTTGTGCGCTTGGGCGAGACAAGAAGTCGTGATTGTAGCGTTGGTTTTCGATGATCCATTGGACCATGCCCAGTACTAATGCTGAATCGGTGCCCGGTTTGATCGGAAGCCAGTTGTTGCGATCGCCCGCAGCAAGGCTTGATGAACCTGCAGGAAGGCTTGGTGTCACTATGGTGTAGCTCAGTTTTCCATTAGTACGAGCCTCAGCAAGTTGTCGTGCTTGGCGCTTAAACGGGTTACCCGCTTGAGCCGGAGACATACCGATGAACAGAATGAATTCCGCATTGTTGAAATCGGGCTTTAAGTGCGAGAATTTGTCTAGATCATTCATGATCGCACCTGAACCTGCGCGGAACGCGTAGCCACAGTAAGAACCGTGGTGACCAAAGTTGCGAGTACCGTAGCTGTTAAATGCAAAACGCTTCAAGATGTCATCACGACCTTCATTACCGGCATTGGTCACAAGCAGTTGGTTGGCTTTTGGTCCGTATTCAGGGTTGTTTGGATCGAGTGGCGTTTCGATGTCGCGAATCGATCGTAAGCCTTCAACGTCACCTTCACCAAATAAGTCACCCCCCTCGGTGATCTCAGAGATGAGTTGTTCGTAGCTGATTGGCTCCCACTTGCCTTCACCTCGTTTACCAACACGTTTTAACGGTTGAGTGATTCGGTATGGGCTGTTTTGAATCTCCAACATGCCGTTACCACGGGCACAGGCTGTCGAGCGGTTATTGATACCGGATTCACCAGACAAGCCAATGTAGGCATCTTTTACAGGCGTTTTGAACGGGATCTGTTGGTCGCTTGATAGCGGGTGGTAAGGGTTGCCCGAGATGCGCAAAATCTCGTCATTGCGATTATCGATACGCACACGTAAGCCACACAATGTCCAGCAGCCAAAACACATAGATGGCGCAACACGTTGGTTTGGATTCGGCGAGATCTTACCTTGTTCATCAACACTGTATTCCGTCTCTAACGAATTACCGTGATGGATGTGATTGGTTTTCTTGCCCGCGGTGCCATCGATAGCACCGTGAACCATGTGTTTTGTGGTTGTCGCATAACCTGCAGCAAAAGCTCCAACACCACCGGCAGCAAGGCCTGTTTTCAAAAATTGACGACGTTTGTTATCCATGATGATTCCTCAGACTACAAGCTATGTGAGCGGTTAAGTGGTGATGGTGTGTTTTGGTTTGGCTTAGATGTTGTCTTTTGTGCAGAACCAGTTGTTCTTTTAGATCCAGTAGACACGATTTCCGAAGCGAACAGCGCAAGCGCAAGCCACAGGCCACACATGCCAATGATGCCGAGAAGCCCTGCGCTCCCCATAGGCAGTTCATAAGGGAATGGGCCTATATCAAAACGTGGAATGGTTTGAACTTCCATCATGGTGACCCAGCGTACCGCCCATGCTGAAATCATGGTCGCAAGTGCTACACAGATAATTCCTAGCGTGCTTTGCGATAAGCGTTGTAGGGGGAGCACTAAGATCATGCACAGCAAAATACTGGTGGTCATGATGCCTAGATTGACTCCCCAAGCGTTGTTCTCATAGAGATTGAAGTGACCATGGTTAGATGCCCAAATCGACGTAAGAATGATGGCAAGGCCACCTGTCAAGGTAATGGTTCTTTGTATTAGAGCTAGGTCTGTTGGTTTTAAGCTTGGTTTGCTTGAAGGCAGCAGAGCCGAAATCAACAGCGTTAAACCTGTTGCAGCAAAGAATGCGGTCGTGAACCAAAGTAGTGGAGAAGCCGGTTGATGCCAAAGCGGGCGGCTCGCCAAAATTGCAATCTCTGCGCCTGTATAAAGTGCGATGCTTAGGCCCGAAATAGCCGTCACAGCAGCGAGTGCAATCATCAGCTTTGACGATATTTTCCATTGACCTAGCGTCAGCCAAGCCAAACGTTTTAGAAGTGGGTTTTCACTTTCTTTAAGCTGTGCGATGTCGTCACGCAGGTAAACCCAAGCTGTCGCAACAGCCAGACCAGAGAACAAAGGTAGGAATAGAGAGCCTAACGACATCCATGACCAAGGCGTAATGTGAGCATAGAAGTGCCAAGCACGTCCCGGTTGGTGCAAATCACCGGTTAATGCTAATGGCCCAACAATCGCGCCGATGGCCATCACAAGCACAAGGGCAGAACGGAATTGATGGCTGGTTGAGTTTTTGAATATCAGTGCAATCAAAAACAGAATAGCCGCTGCGTAAGCTGAACCAATATAGAAGAAATATTGAACCGCCCACGGTAGCCAAGCGATCTCTTGAGCGGGGACTAACACCTCAGTGATATTCATGCTGTCTCTCCTTGTTTGCCTTGTGTCGCGATTGCCAATTCTTGTTTGCTAGAGGATGAGTTATCGATGGCGGCTGGATCATAAATCGCAGGTTGGCCTTCAATGTGGCTAACGAATCGCTCGTTCATGCCGATATAGAAAACATGGGGGTTGGTATTCTGCTCTGGCTTAAGCACCTTGATGTCGTCTTGGTTTTCATTAAGCAGATGGTTGATCTCGCTGTTTGGATCTTTAAGGTCGCCAATGACACGCGCGCCACCGACACAGGTTTCTACACAAGCGGGCAGCAAGCCGTCTTCAAGGCGGTGTGCACAGAAGGTACATTTATCAGCGGTAAGGGTGTCGTTATTGATGAAGCGAGCATCGTAAGGGCAAGCTTGGACACAATAAGCACAGGCTACGCAGCGTTCGTTGTCGACCATCACAATGCCGTCTTCACGTTGGAAGGTCGCTTGAACAGGACAAACCTTGATGCAGGGTGCGTTGTCACAGTGATTACATAGGCGAGGTAACATGAAAGATTTCACCTCTTGTTGAGCTGTCGAACCATCATCAAGGGAGACTTCATACTGTTTTACAGTGGTTCTGAACTGGCCAATCGGCGCTTGGTTTTCAACGCTACAGCCAACAGTACATGCCTGACAACCAACGCATTTACGTAAATCAATCGCCATTGCGTAGCGTTTACCTACTTCGCCTTTGCGGTCAGGTTGGTTGTTATTGCGAATGGCTGTGCTCGCGACTGCGGTGTTGATTCCGGTAATGGGAATGAGCGCAGCACCGGCGGAAACTTTCCCGAATTGGCTGAGAAACCGTCTTTTCAATGAGTCCATATTGGTACCTATAAATGGGTATTCGTTCTGTTGGGCTCATTGTCAGATTTTGACCGTACACGGGGTATTGTGGATTTCCACATACCCAGATTAAAGTTGATCTAGAACAAATGCGGTTTTAGCAATCTAGCTGTTATGCTTTGTTTTAAAGACTTGTTTAAGGCGATCTAAAGCATGAGTTAGGCGTTAAACATGTCGTCAGCGTAAAGACGAAGTGAAATGAATAAACAGTCCGTTTGGAGAAAGAGATTTTAGTGACAGTCCGAAACCTAATGACAATCGTTGGCCTTTGTTGGTTGAGTCTAACTGCTGGTGTGTGTGTCGCTGCTCAATCTGAACAAGCGATAGCAGCTCCAAGCCCAAGCCCAAACCAAAACCAAAACACAGATGAACCCGACCAGATTATCGAGGTTGGTGTGTTGGCGACTCGAGGCAAGCTTTCGGCGCTGCAACGCTGGCAGCCAACAATGGATTGGTTGTCTGAACGCATTCCGGGTAAGCATTTTGTTCTCAAGCCTTTTAATTTGGAAGAGATGGCGGAAGCAGTAAAAGATGTCACGGTCGATTTTGTTGTCACCAACCCCGGTCAAGCAGTGCGTTTAGGACGTCAATACGCGCTCTCTTGGATGGCGACCATGACCAGTCACAATTACGACGATCAAGGTGTGAGCAGCACGCGCAGTATCGGTTCGGCATTGGTGGTCAGAAGGATGTCACCGTATATCTCGTTTGAACAACTGAGCGGAAAGCCAATCGCGGCTGTCTCTGAAAATGCGTTTGGCGGCTACCTGACTATGCGCTACCAAGTAATGCAAGAAGGGCTCAATCCCAATCACTTTTTCTCTAATACTCAGTTCTTGGGTTTCCCGATTGATGCCAGTTTGTACCAACTGCGAGAAGGATATATTGAGGCGGCAGTCGTCCCTGCTTGTCTGGTTGAAAACATGATCAGTGAAGGTTTGCTGGTGGCTGGGCAATATCGAGTCATCGGTAATCAAGCGCCTGAAGGCTTCCGATGCCAAGTGTCTACACCGCTGTATTCCAACTGGTCGTTTGCTAAGACAGAGCGGGCTTCTTCGGCACTGGCCAAACAGATGAGTCAGGTGTTATTTGCGATGCCAAAAAGCAGTGCGCCCGCGATTGCAGCCAATGCTTCGGGTTGGACGTCACCAACTAGTCTGCTCTCCATCGACAAGCTCTATCAGCAGCTCGACATGCACCCACTGCAACAGCCATGGTGGAAGGAAGCGTTAATCTGGCTTAAGTACAATCAGCAATGGGCATGGGCGTTCTTCATTCTTGTGGTGTTACTGAATGCTTACCACTTCTGGTTGGAATACAAATTCAGTCGAAGTAAAAAGCACTTGGAAGCCACGTTGCACAAGCTAAAAAGTAAGAGTGAGCAACTCGAGCACTCTCAACGCATTGCAGTCGTGGGCGAGTTGGGAAGCAGTTTGGCGCACGAGATCAATCAGCCCTTGGCAGCGATTCGTAACTACAGCGAAGGCGGCTTATTGCGGATTTCCAAAAACAAACCAATCACCGATATTGAACCTGTCTTTAAGAAGATCCAATCACAAGTGGATCGTGCAGACGCGATCATTCAACGCTTAAGAAACATGATAAAGAAACGCTCATCGGAAAAATCTCAGACTGACATCGAACAGTTACTCACCGACACCATTGAGTTGCTGCAATTTCGATTACAGAAACACAAGATAACCATTGAGCGTCATGCCATAGGTAAGCCTATCCAACTGCATGTCGATCCTGTGGGATTGCAGCAAGTGATTGTAAACCTGATCAACAATGCTACTGACGCGTGTAACGCACAACAGCACCGCGAACAAAGCGCTGCGTCTGATATTGATAACAAAAACAGCGAGCCACCAACAATTAAAGTGATTACCGAGTATCAACCGGATAAAATGATGCTGTCGGTTATCGATAACGGCACGGGTTTAGATTTCACCGAACAACAAGTCACTCAAGCCTTTGTGAGTAGCAAAGAAAATGGCTTGGGTTTAGGGCTTGCGATTTGTCAAGACGTGATTGAAGACCACAGCGGTCAAATGACCATTAAGTCACTGATTCCTCATGGCTGTCACGTTGCAGTGACGTTACCTTTTTCTCTTTCAAATGATTCATAAGGAATCTTGTTATGCCTGAACTTCATCAAACGTTGCCGGTTTATGTGGTTGATGACGATGAGTCGATGCGTGACTCACTGGTGTTCTTATTGGAAGAGCATGATTTTACGGTGTCAGCCTATGAAGATGGACCAAGCTTTTTAGATTCAGTGGATCTCACAAAGCCGGGCTGTGTAGTGCTAGACAGCAGAATGCCAGAAATGAGAGGACAACAAGTTCATGAGTTGATGGTGAAAGCACAGAGCCCACTGTCGGTGATCTATTTGACAGGGCATGGCGACGTGCCAATGGCAGTTGAAGCCTTACAAGCCGGCGCGGTGAATTTCTTCCAAAAACCAGTGAAAGGCAATGAGTTAGCTGAGGCAATCAAACAAGGTTTGGACGCTTCTGAAAAGCACTTACACATGAATGTGTATCGCCAAGCGTATGCATCATTGACTGAACGCGAAATCGACATTCTTAAGCAGATCATCGACGGAAAACGCAACCAAAAAATTGCCGATGAATTATGTATCGCGATGAGAACGGTGGAAGTACACCGAGCGAGTTTGATGAAGAAATTCTCAGCGAAGACGGTAGCGGAACTGGCTTACATATACGGACAATTGACTTAACTATCATTGTGAGAAATTCCTGATGGAAACCCATCAATTTTGTCACCGACATTTAGGTTTTTTCTAATGAAAGGTGGTCTTCCTAAGTAATCGATATTGAAGCAAGATCACACCATTTATGGCGTGCATACGGATAGGTCTAAGTAGACTTTTTATCGTTATGTATTCCTGAGATACTGAACTGAGTTCATTTTAGGGCAGAACGTTTTAATAACGGCGCTTTTCCCTGTAATTAGAAACATTCGCTATAGGTTGATGACTCCTCGACACCGAGATTTGTATCAGCCGAGTTAGGTTAAATAATTTATGAGTACAATGGGAATCGCAATTGGTGCGACGGCTCTTTCGTTAATACTTGTGGCCGTGTGGCTGATTTCTTTATCGCTAAGAAAACAGCGCTTGGAACAAGAACGCAAAGCTCGTGCGGTCGCCTACCGAAAAGCGATTGAAAAAGCACGCATCCAAGAGCAAAAAGAGCGCCATTTCAAAGCCGAAACCGGACATGTTCCATCGATTCTATATTTGGCGAAGGAGGCCGAACGTAACAATATCAAGGAAGCCTTGTATTGGTACGATAAAGCCGCGCATTTAGATAATATCAATGGCATGTACGGTATTGTGCGCCTAAGCATGAAGCGTAAAGAAGACCTGATTTTAAGAGAGAAAGCCAACTTTTGGCAGCTGGCAATCTCTGCTTTAGACAATGACGTATCAGCGAAATTCGAGATGGGTAAAGCGCTCGTCTATGGTCGTGGAACCGATAAAAACATCCCTAAGGGTTATACCTATATTGAAGAGTCAGCGGCTGGTGGTAATACCGAAGCGATGCTGTTTATCGGTGACTGGTGTCTAGACAAAGAAAACCCAGATTACTCCGCCGAAAGCTCGTTTGAGTGGTACCACAAGGCCGCTGAAAAAAATAACCTAGACGGCAAGATCAAACTCGGTATGAGCTATTTGAACGGTGTTGGTGTCGAGCCTAACCATGGTGAGGCGGTTTATTGGTTTGAGACGGCCGCAGAAAAGAACAGTGCAGAAGCGATGTTTAGAGCGGGTGAGGCTTGGATCGACCATGGCGAGCACGGCAATGCCATTGCTTATATCTGGCTATTTCTATCGGCTCATTTTGGATACTCAGAAGCCAAGCATTTGAGGGATAAAGTAGGCGGGGAGCTTGGTGTGGATGCAGTCGTGGGCTTACAGGCTCTGACTAAGCCAATAATGACTAAGCTGACCCAAGAAGCAATCACTAAGCATTCAATCATTAAAGCGCTTAACAAGCTCTACAAACGCAATATACCTGTTCCTAAGAAAATAAAAGAAGTGCTCGATGAAGAAGGTAATGAGTTGAATGTAGATGAGAGCCACATAGCGACTCAAGCGCCGAATGCTCAAGATACTAATGTTGATTACAGCCAGCAACCTAACACCGAACAAGCTTCAACAGAGAGACAAGCGACACCAAATAGTGATCCTCTAGATTTCAGTCAGTCTGCGGTTGAGTCTAACTGGAACAGAAACCAGTAAGCCCGGCTCATTGACTTGATAGGTTCTCCTATGGAGCAAATGGCTGAGAGCTATTAAGTGATGTCGTTTCAGCTTTAACCACGAAAATTAGACAACAAAAAAGGGAAGCAGATGCTTCCCTTTTTATTTGTGTGTTGTTTGCTTTAAGAGCTAAGAGCTAAGAGCTAAGAGCTAAGAGCTAAGAGCTTATGACGCTTTGTTTTGCTCAGCTTTACATACTGCAGCAGTGAACACTACGTCAGTTGAGCTGTTAAGTGCTGTTTCAGCCGAATCTTGAATCACACCGATAATGAAACCTACCGCAACAACCTGCATCGCTACATCGTTAGAAATACCGAATAGGCCACATGCTAGTGGGATAAGCAGCAGTGAACCGCCTGCAACACCCGATGCGCCACATGCCGAAATTGCAGCAACAAGGCTTAGTAGAATCGCAGTGAAGATATCAATCTCAATACCCATTGTGTGTACAGCAGCAAGTGTTAACACAGTGATAGTGATTGCAGCACCCGCCATGTTGATCGTTGCACCTAGAGGGATAGATACAGAGTAAGTATCTTCGTCTAGGTTTAGCTTCTTACAAAGGTTCATGTTCACTGGGATGTTTGCAGCACTTGAACGAGTGAAGAACGCCGTTACACCAGATTCACGGATACATTGCAGCACAAGTGGGTATGGGTTCTGTTTTGTTTTTGCAAATACAAGCAGTGGGTTAACCACAAGTGCAATGATCAGCATTGAGCTAAGTAGAACTGCTAGCAGTTGACCGTAGCTTGCTAGAGCATCGAAGCCCGTTGTTGCGAATGTCGTTGAAACAAGACCAAAGATACCAAATGGCGCAAGACGGATAATGAAGCGAACAATGTGTGAAACACTGTGGCTGAGGTCTTCGAAAACCGCTTTGGTTGTTGCAGATGCGTGGTGCAGTGCAAGACCAAGACCGATTGCCCAAGCAAGAATGCCGATGTAGTTCGCGTTCATTAGCGCGCTAACTGGGTTATCTACAAGCTTGAATAGAAGGGTATGAAGAACTTCCGCGATACCTTGAGGAGGGTTAGCACCTTCAGCGCCAGCAACCAGTGTCAAAGTGGTTGGGAACATGAAGCTCAGTACTACAGCTGTCAGTGCAGCAGAGAACGTACCAATCAGGTAAAGCACAATGATTGGACGCATATGAGTATGCTGACCTTTCTTTTGGTTTGCGATAGAAGCTGCAACAAGAATGAATACTAAAATTGGGGCAACAGCTTTCAGAGCACCAACAAACAGACTACCTAGTAGGCCTGCGTCTTGAGCTGCTGAAGGAGAAACCATGGCGAGAACGACACCGAAAACAATACCAGCAAGGATCTGTAGGACAAGGTTCCCACGAGCGATGCGGGCGAGCATGTTGTGATTTTGCATAAAATACCTGCAATTGTTAAATTATTATAGTGATGTATCTTTTATAAAGTTGTACCAAATCCAACTATACACTAGTGGAATGGGCGGTCATATTAGCGGGATCTTAGAGGGTGTCTAGGAATAGTTTACTTTTAGGGTGATTGTTTGCGCCATGTGGTGTTTTTAGAGCTAAATGTTAAATAATTGTATTTTGATTGGGCTATAAATCTGCAGAACTACATTTATTAGACCTAATGTACTGTAAGTTTAGAAATGTAAATGCTCATAGGTAAGAACATTGTGTGCATAAATAGTCGCTTTGCTACCAAATTGAAACAAAAAGCCCCATGTGTTTAACACGGTGGGGCTTCGTCGTTTTAATAAAGCGTATTGTGATTAACTTGATTGGTTTAATCAGTCGCTTTTTTTATGTTTCGGCTTTCTGACTGTACGGTTTTGTACATCTTGGAAAGTTGTTTGCTGTTCGCGCGTTGCTCTGCCAATGAGGCGCCATTTCTGGCTTGCTCTCTCAATAACTTTTGATAGTTAGTAAATCGTCTTTCAGACAAATCACCATCCTCAATGGCTTTGCGTATCTTGCATCCCGGCTCGGATTCATGATGACAATCAGAGAAACGACAATGCATGGCTAACTCTTCGACATCAGAAAAGGTTTCACTCACGCCTTCAGCACAGTCAGCAAGTTGTAGCTCTCGCATTCCTGGAGTATCGAGCAGTAAACCACCCGATGTTAGCAAGTGGAGCGATCGTGATGTGGTTGTATGACGACCTTTACTGTCGTCTTCGCGAATGCCACCCGTCGCTTGCTGAGTTTCACCGAGCAATGAGTTTACTAGCGTAGATTTGCCCACACCAGATGAGCCCATCAAAGCGACGGTTTTGCCTGTTTTACACCAAGGTGACAATACTTGAGTTGATTCTTGGTCAAGGCTGTTCACTGCTTCGATCATCAGCATAGAATCTAAGCTTTGCACTTGCTGTACTTTGTCTTGGTGGTCGTCACACAAGTCTTTCTTAGTCAGTACTATAACGGCTTCAACTTGAGCTTCATTGGCGAGTGCGAGATATCGCTCGATGCGGCTCAGATTAAAGTCATTGTTTAACGAGACCACGATAAAAACGGTGTCGATATTGGCTGAAATATATTGTTCTGCGACGCGACTGCCCGCTGCTTTACGGCTGAAGAGCGATTGACGCTCTAGCAAACGGTCGAATTGAAGCTCAGAGCTCAAGATTACCCAGTCGCCAACCGTCATTGCGGGTTGGTTTTGATGGATAGGCAGAACGATTTCGCCCTGTTCTGACGGCAGTGTATAGCCGCTGCGATGATGTGCGACGATACGAGCAATGACGGAATGATCATAGTCTTCGAGTGTCAGTTGTTGTTGGAATACAGGTTGCCATCCAAGTTGTTGAAGTGACATTGGATGAGAAAATGCGTTTTGTGAATTCATGTTTATTTACCCAGACGTGCGAGCTTTCTTTTCTTATGAGTGCATTAAAGTCTTATGAGAGCATTAACATCTTGTGAGATCTCAGTTTGTTGAGGAGATCAAAAAGTGTTGATGAGATAAAAGCATCGAGACGTCAAAAATGTTTTGAGCTTGGGTCGAATTCAAATAGATAGGACCCCGGATTTAGTCATGCATTGCTGAGCATGCAGGTATTGATCACTTACAGATCAATAGTAAACCGGGTAAAAGTGTGCGGTAGCCAGTCGATGGCTTAAGTTGGTCGTTCGAGATTAAAGTTTGCTTAACCAAACAAATTAACGCGTTACTTTTACTGCCAGTTTTAGTGTTTTCATTACAATCATCTTCTATTCTCCTTGGTTATTAATGTGGTCAGGCTTTGAATAAAAAGCGAGCTCAGTTTAGCAAAAAGCCACGATGGCGAGAAGTCATCGTGGCTTAATTTGTTTCATTGATTGTGAATCCGATTAGTGATGATCGTGATTCATCTTTTTCATGCCGCTCATTACTTTCTTAACTGGCGCTTCAAAGGTTTGCGTTTCACCGTTAGCGAAAGTCAGAGTCATCTCGATCTGCTCACCTTCTTTTAGACCCTCTTTTAGGTCGAACAACATAATGTGCAGGCTGCCAGGTTTAAGTACCGCTTCACCATTCGCAGGAATTGTGATCTCTTGAACTTGGCGCATCTTCATTACGTCGCCATCAACGATAACATCATGAAGCTCTACCTTGCCTGCAGCAGGTGTCGTTGCAGAAACAATAGCGCGATCTTTATCGCTGTGGTTCATCAGAGTCGTGAATACTGCGCTGTTCACTGCTGAAGGTGGTGTTGCGCGAGCGTACGCGTCGTGAACCATAATGTCGCTATTCGCGTGAGCAAAGGGAGTGAGCAATAAGCCTGCTAGAGCAAGTGCTTTTAACTTCATGTTGTTGTCCTTATTTTTATGTTTTGGTCTGGGACCTGACTTTATGTTTGAACTTTATTGGTTAAGTTCTTTGTTGTTGCGTCTTACTGCGTCAGCTTGTTGATAGCCTCAACAATTGGCGCTGGCGTTAACGTGTGCGGTACTTTAGTTATCAAGGTACCGTCGGGCTTTAAAAAATAAAAATATGAGCTGTGGTCAAGGGTATATTCCAATTCTGAACCTTCAAGCTTGGTCTTTCTGAAAATAACACCGTAGTTATGTGCAAGCGTGGTTGTCACGTCTAACGGGCCACTTAATCCTTCCATCATTGGGTGGAAGTATTGTGCGTATTCGTAAGAAGCTTCTGCGGCATCGCGCTCAGGATCAAGAGAGACAAACATTGGGCGAATATTTGCTTTTGCTTCGTCAGAGACTTGGTTAAGTGCTCCAGCTAACATTGCTAGTGAGGTAGGGCATACATCTGGGCAACGTGTGAAACCGAAGTAAACGATACGAATTCTGTCGTCGGTTTCGTCAAAGATTTCCGTTGGCTGATTATCTTTACCAAAAAGGGTTGTTGCGGAGAACTCTTGCTTTGCAGCGTGCTGTTCTTGAGCTTCGTTTTGCCCATCAAGGTAGCTTTTGACACCAAAGCCAAGTACAAACGCTACCACTAATGCTAACGACCAATTCTTACTCATCTTGCCATCCTTATTGCAGGGTTTACGGTTTCAACACCATCGGTGAGTTCGCCAAGCCAAGTCATTTTATCCATGGTACACACAGGTAAAATTACATCACCTTCATAGGTATTGTTGCCAATATTCTTTAATTGAAAACGTGCTGATCCCATTTCCATTTCTAAGCCCGTGAGTGACAGCATTAATGTGTCAGATGCTGCCCCTTCCCAGACTACTTTGATTTTACTTGGAACGAGTGGCTGAGCCGTCTCACTATCGAGTGTCATCGCCACCGCATTTTGCTCACACGATGCGGTTGAAAGCATGCAGTAATCATCCAAGTTGACGTCGGCAGTTGAGTGCTCCATCGCTGATTTAAACTGCTGAATTGCTTGTGGCCCATAAAAGCCTGCCACGAGAGCGATCCCAAGAGCAGCAACCTTTAATGCAGAGTGCATGTCGTGTTCTCATCTAATTTTATAAGAGCCGCGATGTTATCATACCCCTCAATACGTGCTTGTATCAAAAAGCAATTTTGTGCGTATGGTAGATATAAAAAAGCGAAGCCATAAGCTTCGCTTTGATTCATTTCACAAGGTGCATCGCTATCTGAGCTCGGCACCCTAAATGCTAACTTAAGCACGTTTGTTAGATATTAGTCAGCATTACGCTCTGCAAACTTTTCTAAACCTAGCACTAGCGCGATAGCCACCAACATCATGATCACCGATAAAGTGAGCTGAGAAGGTTGAGACGTTACCGCTTCGAAATTGAACGGAGATAGGTTCTCTTGAATCAGTGGCACTTGCTCACCTTTCGAGTTGATGCGCCAGCTGATGGTCTCTTTCCAAGGCCAGATCTTAGGCAGCGTACCGATCATCAAACCTGTTAAGAATACCAATGTGAAATCGCGGAATGAGCGCAATAACCAAGAAAGTACGTGCGAGAAGGTCAGTAGGCCGATCACACAGCCACCAAGGAATAGGGCAAGTACATCGATTTGAAACGATTTAACAGCGCCAAGCACTGGGCCATACATACCAATCAGAAGCAGAATAAAGCTGCCTGAAATTCCCGGTAGAATCATCGCGCAGATCGCAATCGCACCCGCAATGAGAACGTTGATGCTGGTCGGTTCCATTTGTAGCGGCTTAAGCACGGTAATGCTGTAAGCGAAAGCAACGCCAAGCAGCAAAAACACGAATCGAATCATATCGCGCTTCTCTACTTGCTTAAGAATATGGAAAACCGACACCAAGATCAGGCCGAAAAAGAAAGACCACAGCGGAACAGGGTGGGTGACCAATAACCAAGAAATCAGTTTTGCGAATGTCGCAATGCTGGTGAATACGCCTGCGAACAGTGAAATTAGGAAGAAACCATTGATGTGATTAAACGCGGCTTTGAAGCCTTCGCGTTTCCATAAGCCAAGTACGCTAGGGTTAATTCTTCGAATGCTTTCTAGCAGCGTATCGTAGATACCAGTGATGAATGCGATGGTTCCGCCCGACACGCCAGGGACAACATCGGCTGCGCCCATTGCCATGCCTTTGAAAAAAGTACTTAAGTAGTTCATTGCTTCATAGAGTTGAGGATGATTTTGTGCAGTATACAAACTTTAGTGTAAAAAAAGTATGAATATGCTTTTGGGGAAGGGCTTTTATTACTCTATTAATTGTAAGGCAATAAGTTGAAGTGAATATTTGCCTAACATTTAGATAACAACCACTTAGTGATTTATCATTAAGAACAGAGATGAAACTGATCTCTTATCAATATTGCATCTTGGTTGCATTATGCAAATGCACTTTGCAATTCGCATGATGGATTAACGGTTTTTATGCGATGCAGGGCTTATAAAACGTCGAATAAAAGTTGGCACGCTAACTGCATTATATACATTGACCCTTCTTAAGCCGAGGGTCACCTAGCCAACTGACGTTGTTAGTGAACTTATAATTTGTTCACAAATATATAGAGCCAATCGCGATTATTGCGGTTGGCTATTTTTTTGCCTGTCGTTTGGCCATCTCTAATTTCTATCGCTTATTCCCCAATCTCCAAGCGGAAAAAAAGCCAGCCACCATCGGTGACTAGCTTATGTTTTCTCGAATCAATCTTGAATCGTGAACCTGTTTTAGTACCCCATCAACTGCAGCAAGTTCTCTGCCGTGCTGATTGCTTCTTTACGGTTAGCAATATTGAGCTTTTGGTAAAGGTTACGAATGTGAGTCTTGATCGTGGTACCCGCTACATCGAGTTCTTGAGCGATCTGCTCATTACTGAATCCTGAATAGATCAGACCAAGTACTTGCCATTCACGCTGTGTGAGTGGGCTAGTACGCACCAGTTCAGGAATGTTTGGGTGATTAACCAAGTTCTCAACAAAGTCTTCATCGAAGTGAACCGAACGGCTACGTTGGGTGGTCGAGATATCTTTCATGATCTGCTGAGCACGGTGGCGTTCTAAATCGCCCAGACCTGGTTTGTTGCTCAACTTATCTAGGATATGCCCGATAGTCCCACCGTCGACTAAGAAGTTACCGACCATACCGGTTTGGTTGGTCATGTGTAGGGCTTCTTCTAGCAATACGCGCGCACTGTCTTCATCGTTGATCTGGGTGCGTAATACCGCTTCAACGATCAAGTTGCGGTTGGTGTCTGTAATCAGGTGTGAACGTTGGGCTTCACTCTTAAGGAAAGTCAGCGCTTCTTCCGCGTCTTCATATTGCTCAAGGATGATGTGAGCACGAACGATGTTTCGCCACTGAAGTTGGCAGAAGTGGTTGCTTGCCGATTCAGGTCGAACAGCCACACTCAGCCAATCACGAATGGCTTCTTTATCGCCTTTTACTTGCCAAAATAGGATCAGAGAAAGAGAAGCGTTCGCCGTCCAGTCTACATGGTAGGTGGATTGGCGTAATAGGTGCTGAATCTGGTCGATAAATTTCGACGCTTTATCTATCTCGCCGCGGCTCAATGAAATACGAGCCAGCATCGAATAGCTGTGCAGGTGCTTACTTGGTGAGTGGTGGCCAAGGATATCTAAGCCTTTGTAGCAACACTCTTCCGCTTCATCTAGTCGGTTCCAACACCAGAAGATCTGAGCGCGAACACGCAGCAAAAATTCATGCAGAGGCACGTATTGAAGCTGATGCTCTTCAATCAATTTGAACGCACTGTCTTGTAGCTCGAAGGCTGCTTGAACATAACCTTGAGCAATCAAGATTTCGCTTTGTTGCAGAATCGCCCACAGAGCCTGATGGTAAACCTGATACTGACGTGCAAGTTTTTCTGTTTGTTGCATCATCGGTAGTGCGCGGCTTAGGTTACCCATTACGTGATTCACTTCGCCCACAACCGAGGTTGCGACAATGCGGCTACGATAAACGGTGGTGTTCAGTTGGCTCAACGAAAGCTCAGCCAGTTCTAATGCTTTTTCAGGTTCATTGCTGTTAATGGCAACTTGTGCACGTAAGGCGTTGTATTGGCCTTGCTGCTGAGTATCGAGTTCAATGTTTCGAGCTTGATATTGAGTCTCAGCCTCTTCCAACAAAGTACCCACTTGATCATAACGGTGCTGACTTTGTGCAAGCCATGCACGCAACATGGACAGTTTAGGCTCACTGTAAAGTTGATCGGTAGTCAGTTGTTTGATCGCCATCTCTAGTGATGAAAGCTCACCTTGGTTGAACATCGGCCAACCGTGTTCAGTCAGGATTTGAATGATCAGTTCTGGATCTTCAGCGCGTTGCGCATGTCGTAAAGCTTGGTGTGGTGTGTTCTGTTTTATCCACGCTTTTGCAGCACTTCGATGAAGTTCAGCTTCTTGCTGAGGAATTCGAGCTTGGCGCTCATGTGCGAGGAATTCACCAAACAAGTTATGGAAGCGATACCAGTTCTTTTCACCTTCAAGAGGGTAGATGAATAAACCAAATCGGTTGAGTGACTCGATCATCCCTAGCGCGTCTTCACGTTGTGTAAGTGCACATACAAGCTCATCGTTGAAGTGATCAAGCACAGAACATTGCATCAAGAACTGTCGGGTTTCTTTGTCTAGCAGGTCGAATACTTCTTCAACCAAGTAGTCCCAAAGATGGGCGTGGTTAAAGTGAGAGAACGACTCTGCGGACTGTGCAAGGGTGCGTTTTTGGTGCTGTGCTTGTAGCGCGATAAGTTGCAATGCAGAAGGCCAACCCTCTACATAACTACAGATGCTATCTGCCGTGGTGTCATCAATGCCATCCGCTACGCGTTGGTTGAAAAAGCGTGTGGTTTCTTCGGTATCAAACGCCAACGAATCATTACCTAATTCGATCATTAAGTCACGAACGCGTAGGTTTGCTGTACCAAGCGGTGGCGTACCTCGACTGGTGACAACCAAGGTTAGGTTGTCGGGCATGTGTTTGAGGAAGAAGCGCATGGCTTCGTGGATGTCGTCATTGTTGACCAAGTGATAGTCATCCAACACCAGAAAACACTCGTGATGGAATTCCGACATCTCGGCGAACACTTCACTCAATAAAGAAAGCAGTGATGAAAACTGTCGTTTTTCTGCCAGTTTCTGGGCATTAGGACAGGCATTTTGAGTCGCTTTATTAAGTGATTGAAGTAGGTAGTTGATAAAGCGGAAGGCATCGTTGTCACTATCATCAATGCTGTACCAACCCACATTGGGTTTATCTATCAACCATTGTGCAGCCATGGTGGTTTTGCCGTAGCCCGCAGGAGAGCGGAATAACACAAGCTTATAGCAATCTGCATTGTGAAGCAGATCGAGAACCCTAGGTCGTAGGATTGCATTATGTAAGCGGCCGGGACGAGTCAGTTTCGAAGGGATCCACATATCGAAGTTTTACACCTATTCCGTGGCTATGTTCTGGAATATCCCAATCTATCGTTGAGTGCACTCCAATGACACTAGCCTAATTACTTAAGTCTTTACTCATACTACGTGAAGCAAAACGTTACCGACTATGATCCTCCTCAGAAACCTTGCGCTCCTGCATGTTTTTGGGTGTCTACGCCCTTTATTTGAGACCTTGCTCACATTAAGGGTTGGTTTGGGAATGTGACTTCGTTCATCTCTACACGGGAATCTATGCAAAAGATGAGAGCTAGAAATTATTTTCGTGATCTGAATATCAGATTTGACAATGACTTTCATTTGGTTAAATAAAAGTCACATCAATTGAAGTTAAGTTATCGAACGGGAGCTTGTGATCTTAGTCACTTCAAGTTTTTGTTCGAAGTCAGAACATGAGAGTCAGATCACTAACCCTAAGTCGGTACGCCCCCTACGCCCTCCCATCTACTCCTAGTCAGTTGCGTTAGCGGGAGGATGTTTAGTTTATGGTGACCATGCACGATATGTCACAGATGAATTAGAACTATTAAAAGCGAGATTTCTGAAATGAAACCAACTCAGCAAAAAACTTTCGATAAAGTGTCATTCCAAGAGAGTGTTAAGAAACATTTATCTGCAACCTACGCAACAACCGTTGAAACAGCAGACAGCCGTTCATGGTATCTAGCAATGGGTCGTGCTCTTGCAGAGCTAACGACTTTTGACCTGCTAGAAACTGAAAATGATGAAAAAATTAAGAACGCGAAGAGCGTTAACTACCTATCACTAGAGTTTTTGATTGGTCGTCTAACAGGTAACAACCTGATCAGCATGGGTCTGTACGAACAGATCACTCATGCCATGGAAGAGTTAGGTCAAAACCTAACTGATCTTCTAGAAGAAGAACGCGACCCATCATTAGGTAATGGTGGCCTTGGTCGTCTAGCCGCTTGTTTCATGGATTCTTGTGCCGCTCAAGAATACCCAACAGTAGGCTACGGTCTTCACTACGAGTACGGCCTATTCAAGCAATCTTTCCAAGATGGTCGTCAACAAGAAGCACCTGACGCATGGCGTGGTGTTGAAGGTTACCCATGGGAAGTCGCTCGTCCAGAACTAGCACAGCACATTGGTTTCTACGGTCACGTTGAAGTTGAATACATCGACGGTAAAGAAGTACGTACTTGGGTTCCAGGTATGGAAGTGAAAGCAATGCCTTGGGATCTGCCTATCGTAGGTTACGAGTCAAACACGGTTTACCCGCTGCGTCTTTGGGAGTGTCAGGCAATTGCACCATTCTCACTAGCAAGCTTTAACAACGGTGATTACTTCGAAGCGCAACACTCGCTAATCGATGCAGGTAACATCACTAAGGTTCTTTACCCGAACGACAACCACGAGAAAGGTAAGACACTGCGTCTAATGCAGCAGTACTTCCACTCAGCAGCATCGGTTCGCGATATTCTACGTCGCCACGAAGCAGCAGGTTTCTCTTTAGAAGATCTGCCTAAGCAAGAAACGATTCAGCTTAATGATACGCACCCAACGATCGCTATCCCTGAATTGATGCGCATCCTGATTGATGAGAAAGGTTTAACTTGGGACCAAGCTTGGGAAATCAGTGCTCATACGTTCGCATACACGAACCACACACTACTTCCTGAAGCGCTAGAGACTTGGTCTGAATCTCTGATCAACCGTCTTCTTCCACGTCACATGGAAATCATCTTTGAAATCAACCACCGCTTCATGCAAGAAGTTCGTAAGATGTGGCCTGGTGACGGTGAGAAGCAAGCGAAGCTTTCTATCATCCAAGAAGGTTTCCACCGTATGGTTCGCATGGCAAACCTGTGTGTGATTGGTTCTTACAAAGTAAACGGTGTAGCTGCACTTCACTCTCAATTGGTTAAGAAAGACTTGTTCCCTGAGTTCAACGAAATCTTCCCAGGCAAATTGACTAACGTAACGAACGGCATCACGCCACGTCGTTGGTTGAAGTTCTGTAACCCAGGTCTATCTACGCTAATCACTGGCAAGATCGGTACTGAGTGGCCTGCAAAACTTGAGCAGCTTGAAGGCATCGCTAAGTTTGCTACAGACGCGAAATTCCAAAAAGAATTCATGGCTGTTAAGAAAGAAAACAAACAGCGCCTTGCTGATTGGGTTCAAGAGAACATGGGTATCGAGCTAGATACTAACGCTATCTTCGACGTGCAAATTAAACGTCTACACGAATACAAGCGTCAACACTTAGATTTGCTACACATTCTATCTCTGTACCACCGTATTCTTAACGAACCTGGTTTCGAGTGTGAGCCACGCGTATGTTTCTTCGCAGCGAAAGCAGCACCGGGTTACCACCTAGCAAAAGAAATCATCTTCGCGGTTAACAAGATTGCAGAGAAGATCAACAACGATCCTCGCATCGGTAACAAGCTTAAAGTGGTATTCATCCCTGACTACCGTGTAAGCATGGCTGAAATCATCATCCCTGCAGCAGACGTTTCTCAGCAAATCTCACTGGCTGGTAAAGAAGCATCGGGTACGGGCAACATGAAGATGGCTCTAAACGGCGCTCTAACTATCGGTACGATGGATGGTGCAAACGTTGAGATCCGTGAAGAAGTTGGCGATGAAAACATCTACATCTTCGGCCTAGACGTTGATGGTGTTGTTGCATTGAAAGCTCAGGGTTACAACCCATACGATTACTACAATGCAGACCCGCTACTGAAAGCATCTCTAGACCTATTGACTGGCGATGAGTTTTCTCCAGGTCAACCAGGCCTTCTGCGTGCAACGTTTGACAGCCTACTAGACGGCGGTGACCCATACCTATGTCTTGCTGACTTTGCTTCTTATGTGAAGGCGCACGAAGAGATGGGCACGCAATACAAAGACCAAGCAGGTTGGGCTAAGAAAGCGATTCTTAACACAGCATTGGTTGGTAAGTTCACATCAGACCGCTCAATCCGCGACTACGTGAACAACATCTGGAAGCTAGAAGCGGTTAACCGTTAATACTTTCAAAGTAGCCAAGGCAGTTTCTGCCTTGGCTCAATTAGCTTGTGAGCAAACGAAAGGCTTAAAGGTTTGTCGTTTATAAACAAGCTGCTTACAAACCGATTGTCACAAGCTAATTGATTAGTAAAAATTTAAATTAACAACCCTACAAAATAGAAAGCGTCAGAACGTTTTCGGAGAGAGCGATGAAAGAACAGACCGTATTAAAACAAGTCGCAGAAATGGCAAACATTGCCGACAGTTACGTTAGTGCGTGGGGCGATGAAGCACAAGTATCAGACGAGACGATCACGTCTCTATTGGCTTCGTTGGGCTACGATACAAGCAGCGATGATGCATTGCTTAAGTCAGCAGAAAGAAAACACAAAAAAGATGTACTAGACCCAGTTCTTGTCTTGCGTGACGGTGAGCCAGTAGAAGTGGCGCTTAACCTAGGTGTAAGTGCTCGTGAAAGTGAGTTCAGCTGGCGCTTAGAAACCGAGCAAGGAGAGGTACTTGAAGGCTATCTTCAATCTCAAGTCGTTCGTGACGAGCGTGCCGAGGGTGGCCCTTTAGTGTTTGCATTGCCAAGTAATTTGGCATGGGGTTACCACAAGCTCATTGTGAGCCGTAAGCGCCGTAAGAAGCCTTACGAGATGACACTGATTATTACGCCAAAAGCATGTTTCAAGCAGTCGCCAATCGAGCAAGGCAAAAAGCTTTGGGGACCAAGCGTTCAACTTTACACACTAAGAACTCAGCACAACTGGGGTATTGGTGATTTCGGTGACCTAAAACAGCTTGTTGCGGATATCGCATCTCGCGGTGGTGATTTCGTTGGTCTAAACCCAATTCACTCATTGTTCCCTGCGAACCCTGAAGGTGCGAGCCCATACAGCCCGTCTTCTCGTCGCTGGTTGAACATTCTATACATTGATGTGAGTTCAGTTCCTGAATTTGCATTAAGTGCTGAAGCACAACAAACGGTCGGCAGCGCAGAGTTCCAACAGCGTCTACAAAAAGCGCGTGAAGCACACTGGGTAAACTACACCGAAGTGTCTGAGCTTAAGATGAGCATCTTGCCTCTGTTATTCGCAGAATTTAAGACTCGTCATCTAGACAAGAACAGCGACCGTGCTCAAGCGTTCTTAGCCTTCGTAGAAGAGGGTGGCGATAGCCTGATGCATCAAGCCGCGTTTGATGCTCTACATGGTGAACTGCACGCTGAAGATTCTGGCATGTGGGGATGGCCGGTATTCCCTGAGAAGTACCGTACATTCGACAGCCCAGCGACACAGAAATACATCAAAGAGAACCTAGAAAACGTTCATCTGTACATGTACCTACAATGGCTAGCAGATTGCCAGATCAACGACGCACAGTCTCTTGCTGAAGAGAAAGGCATGGCTGTTGGCCTGTACCGTGACTTAGCGGTAGGTGTTGCAGATTCAGGCAGCGAGACTTGGGCTGACGAAGGCAACCTAGTGATGGATGCGAGCATTGGTGCTCCACCTGATATTCTTGGTCCTTTGGGGCAGAACTGGGGTCTACCTCCGTTAAACCCAGAAGTGCTTCAAGAAACAAGCTACGACGCTTACATCAAGCTACTTCGTGCAAACATGAAGCACTGTGGCGCACTGCGTATTGACCACGTTTTAGGTCTACTGCGTTTGTGGTGGATTCCAAAGGGTGAGAACGCAACTAAGGGCGCGTACATCTACTACCCAGTCCAAGATATGCTGTCTATCTTGGCGCTTGAGTCTCACCGTTACCAATGTAGCGTTATCGGTGAAGATTTAGGAACGGTACCGGATGAGATTGTCGACATTCTAGCGGATGCTGGCGTGCATTCTTACAAAGTGTTCTTCTTCGAAACATCAGAAGACGACGGTGGTTTCATCTCACCAAAACACTACGCATCACAATCTATGGCGGCACTGTGTACTCACGATATGCCAACGCTTCGCGGCTTCTGGCACTGTGATGACCTGAAAATGGGCCAAGAGATTGGTTTATATCCAGACGCAGCACAACTAGAAACTTTGTTCGATGACCGTCTTGAGTGTAAGCAAGGTATCTTAGATTCAGTAGCATGGCACGGTTTCCTACCTGAAGGTGTTGGTCGCGATGCAAGCCAAGTACCGATGGATTCTTACCTTGCTGAAGCACTTCAACTGCACGTCGCAGCTGGTGGTTCAACATTGCTAAGTGTTCAGTTGGAAGACTGGCTAGAGATGGATAAGCCAGTAAACATTCCTGGTACTGTCGATGAGTACCCTAACTGGCGTCGTAAACTATCAATGAACTTGGACGAAATCTTTGCTCACGAAGGCGTTAATCGTATCGCTTCTAAGCTGACAGACGTTCGAGAAAAAGCAGGTAAGTAATGACGTTGAGTGACTTGAAATTAAGTGGTTTTTTGCTTACGCGGTACGAAACTATAACCTCGGTCACTCAATAATGAATGCTCATCTGGTAGAATAAACCGTCGTTATATTGCCCGCACTAATAGCGGGCATTTTTGTATTATGTTTTTTGGATGTTTGGTTAGGGAGAAACGTTTTGGAACTAAGTTCGATTTCAAAGCAAAAACAAATATATACCCAACTATCACAGGCTTGCTTCACAGACCCATTTGCGTTTTTAGGGCCATACCTACCTTCTGAGCAAGGTGCATTACGTGTGTGGATTCCTGGGGCAGATAAAGTCGAGTTGATTGTTGGAAAGGAACCTCGTATTGAGTTAGCGCGAGAGGGTGAAAGTGGTTTCATTCTTAAGCAAGAGAGAGACTTACGTTTCACTCACTATAAGCTTGCGGTTGATTGGGCTGGCGTAGAACAGATCATCGATGATCCGTACCAGTACCACGATCTATATGCGAGTTATGAAGATCTTCATACACCGAAAGATATGTATCATCACATGGGGGCTCAGTTTATTACTCTAGAGCGTGATGGACAGACGATCTCAGGTACGCGTTTCTTGGTGTACGCACCGCATGCAACTGCGGCGAGCTTGGTGGGTAACTTCAATGCTTGGGATGGTCGTCGTCACCCAATGCAACGCCTAGATTACGGTATGTGGGGTCTTTTCATTCCTGAACTGGAAGAAGGTGCTCAATACAAGTTTGAATTAAAAGGACCAAATGGCGAAGGCTTACCACACAAAGCTGACCCATGGGGTTTCTACTCTGAGCAATACCCTTCGTTCTCATCTGTGACTTACGATCACGCTCGTTACGAGTGGCAAGATGCTAAGTGGCAGAATCGCCCTGTAACGCAAAAGCGTAAAGAAGCGCTTTCGTTCTACGAGCTGCACGCCGGTTCTTGGAAGCGTAACGCTGAAGGTGAATTCTTAAATTATCGCGAGCTTGCGGCTGAGCTGATCCCATACCTAACTGATCTTGGTTACACGCACGTTGAGCTAATGCCAGTTTCAGAGCACCCATTCTACGGTTCGTGGGGCTATCAACCTGTTGGTCTATTTGCACCGACTAGTCGTTTTGGTTCTCCAGATGATTTCAAATACTTTGTCGATCAATGTCACCAAGCGGGTCTTGGTGTAGTACTTGATTGGGTTCCTGCTCACTTCCCAAGTGATGATCATGGCCTAGCAAACTTCGATGGTACGCCATTGTTCCATGATCCGGACCCGCGTCGTGGTTGGCATCAAGATTGGAACTCGTACATTTACGATTTAGGTAAAGAGCATGTTCGTCGTTTCTTAGTTTCTAATGCACTTTACTGGTTCGAACAATTCCATATCGATGGCATCCGTGTTGATGCGGTTGCTTCGATGTTGTACCTCGATTATTCGCGTAGCCATGACCAATGGATCCCGAACGTAGACGGCGGCAACGAAAACTACGACGCTATCGCAACTCTTAAATGGATGAACGAAGAAGTGTACAAGCACTTCCCGAATGCGATGACGATTGCCGAAGAATCGACGGCTTTCCCAGGTGTTTCTGCACCCACTTTCATGGGCGGCTTGGGCTTTGGCTTTAAATGGAACATGGGTTGGATGCATGACAGCTTGTCTTACATTCAAGAAGACCCAATCAATCGTAAATATCACCACGATACAATTACTTTCCCACTGGTTTACGCACACAGTGAGAACTACGTCTTGTCTCTGTCTCACGATGAAGTAGTTTACGGTAAGGGCTCTATCCACGACAAGATGCCTGGTGATGAATGGCAACAAACGGCCAACTTACGTGCTTATATGGGTTACATGTATGCGCAACCAGGTAAGAAGCTGAACTTCATGGGCGCTGAGTTTGGCCAGACGGCTGAATGGAATCACGATGATCAACTACAATGGTTCTTGCTGGATTACGAGCGTCATCAAGGTGTTCAGCGTTTAACGAAAGACTTGAATAACCTGTACCGCTCTGAAGCTGCAATGCACGATCTTGATTTTGATCCGAAAGGTTTTGAATGGCGTTTACAGGATTCTGCAGAAGCGAGCATCTTAGCGCACGAACGTATCAGTGAATCTGGTGAGCGTATATTGGTAGTATCTAACTTTACGCCAGTTCCTCACGAGCACTTCCGTTTAGGTGTGCCAGTACAAGGTAAGTACTCACTATTGTTGAATACAGACTCGACTGACTACGCCGGTAGTGGTTTTGAAGTGAAGCAGACCGCTGAGATCGAATCAGTAGAAAGCGAAGGTCTGGATACATCGATTGAGTTACGTTTACCGCCACTATCGACTGTCTTCTATAAACTGAATTCGTAATATAATTCACGTAGTAGAAAGTATAAAAAAAGGAGCCTTCTGGCTCCCTTTTTGTATTGAATATAAATGTTCGTTTAGCTTAATGCTGCTTGAAGTTCGTAAGATAGAACATTGAGCGTCCGACGACTGTTTCAAGAATACGAACCGAGTCGGTACCAAAGTTCTCAAACATCTTCTCTCGAAATTCGCCATTTGAGCTGAGGTCGAACTCTTCAGGGCTCTTAACCTGAGATGCGTGGAAAAACATGAGTTTGATCACGTAGCGGAATTGCTCATCACCTAGAGCATCTTGCCAAGATTGAACAAACGCCGCTTCTGACGAGAAGTCTAAGCTTTGGATAACAATCGATAACATGTGCTTGTGAAGCACTGAACGAATAGCGCGGGTCGACGGATAATAGCCCTGAAGCGTCGTTAAACTAATGCCAATTTCTTGAGCAATCCTTGCATAAGTTAGTGCTTCATGTCCTTCAGCCAGAAAAAGGTTTAGTACGATGTTATCGTAGTTTTTTTGATTTTCTAATTTCTGTACTTGAGTTATTCGAGCCATTACAAATCTCTATTGAGTGTAACATTCTGTAAACACAGTATATTAAGAGTTTCTGAATTAAATCTCAAACTCCAAGGGTAAATAACTGGTCAATTTATCGTTAAATATAGTCAGTATTGTGTCATTGGTTCAATTATCAATCAGATCTTGGCATAAATAAAAACACCGCCCTATTGAGCGGTGTGTTATTTAAAGTCTTTGTTTATATTTGCTAATTCAGATGACTAGAACGGATACCAAAATAACTGCGGCTCTAGAATACGTTTCGCAATGGCCAACACCACGATAAAAGCGATGACACTCAAACAAACAAAGTCGATACGTTTCAAGGGTGCATAGCTATACCAAGTGCGTGCTTTGTGTCGACCAAAGCCTCGTAACGTCATTGCGTTAGAGATCTCGTCTGCGCGGTCCAAACTAGAGAAAATGAGCGGGCCTAGAACTTTAGCTACATTTTTAATTCGAGTAATTAGGGGAGCCTTCTTTGAGAGCTCTACACCACGAGCCTGTTGAGCATGCATGATATTGATGAAGTCTTTTTTAACTTCAGGCAAGTAACGCAATGTTAGACTCACCGCATAAGCAATTTTGTAAGGAACACCGATACGGTTGAGGCTCGCTGCAAACTCCGTTGGATGCGTTGTGAAGACAAAAATCAACGCTATCGGGAACATGCTCATGTATTTGAGCGTGACAGTGACTAAGTAAAACAGAGTCTCTTGGCTCAACGAGTAGTTACCCGGCAATGTCAGCAGTAAGGTTTCGCTGCCGATGAGCTCAGTACCTTGCTGTGGGGCCAGCAGATACATGAACAGAGCATTTAGGCTTAATACACTCGCCGTACCCAATAACAAAGGTTTATACACACGTACAGGCACATTGGTCAGCTTTAGCAGGTATAAACCAGTCACAATAAGCAGTGTAATCAATCTTAGGTCGAACGTAGTTAAGACCACGGTTACCCAAGCTAAGAAGAGCGCAAACTTGGTGATGCCGTTGAGAGCATGAAGCGGTGATTTTGTATCAATGTAATTGATGCCGAATTTTACTTTTGATGCGTTCATTGAGCGCTTCTCTCGTAGTCGATGAAGTACTGCATGAATGCATTGGTGTCGTCGATTTTCATCATAGTCGCGAGTTCATAAATGCTGGTGGTACAAAGATTTGCACGTTCTAGAAGTGATGGTTGGCTAAACACTTCCGTCATCGCTGCATTGGCAATCAACTTGCTATCTGCGATTACGATTGAACGTGTGGTGTACTCGAGAACGAGGTGCATGTCGTGTGAGATGATCACAACGGTAATACCCAAATCACGGTTAAGCTTTTGGATGAATGCTAGCATGGATGTGTAGTTGCGGTAATCTTGACCCGCCGTTGGTTCATCCAAGATGAGGAGTTCAGGTTCCAACACTAAGATAGAAGCGATGGTTACACGTTTTTTCTGGCCGTAGCTTAGTGCTTCGATCGGCCAGTGGCGGAACTTACTCAGCCCACACAGCTCGAGAACATGCTCTACTTTTTCTGTGATCAGTTCTTCTGCAATGTTGCGGTTACGAAGACCAAAAGCAATCTCGTCGAAAATCATATGATGCGAGATCATATGATTTGGGTTCTGCATCACGACACCGACTTTCTGACTTCTTTCAAAGATAGAAAGCTCAGATAGGTCTTCACCATTTAGATAGGAAGAGCCTGAATCGGCATCGATCACACCCATGATGAGTTTAGTGATGGTAGATTTACCCGAACCGTTTTTGCCTAGAATCGAAACAAACTCACCTTTGCCAATCTTGAAGCTGACATCTTCGAGTGCGTTTTTCTCGCCGTCGTAAGAATAAGTCAGACCATGAACTTCAAGTAAAGGTGGATATTGCTTATCTGCTACTGGGGCAGGGCGCTCAGCAAACCAAGCTTGAACAGCAGGGCGGAACCTTTTGTAGTCTAAAGCTTTGAGGTTTGACAGCTTGTCTTCGCTGGTTAGTGGGGCTTTCGCCGCCTTAAGCGCCGACAAGTAAAGCGGTTCACGAATACCGTGTGTATCAAGTAATTCAGAAGCCAAGATTTCATCGGGTGTCATGTCTGCAACGATTTCACCACGTTCCATTAAGATCACACGGTCGATATCGCGATGTAGGACATCCTCAAGGCGGTGCTCGATAATCACGATGGTCTTGTTGGTTTCTTTATGCAGCTGGTCGATGATCTCAATCGTTGCCTTACCTGTTTTAGGGTCAAGGCTTGCTAGAGGTTCATCGAACAGCAAAATATCAACGTCATCAACTAAGATACCCGCTAAGGACACTCGCTGTTTTTGACCACCTGAAAGGTCATGAGGTGAACGTACAAGCATGTCCGCTAGATCGACCATTTTTGCAGTCGACTTAACTAACGGGTACATGTCAATGTTCGACATCAACTGGTTTTCGAGTGCGAAAGCGATGTCTTCGCCGATATTTAACCCCACAAATTGGCTATCAGTATCTTGTAATACCGTGCCGATTTGCTCGGTATAGTCGTGCATCGAAAACTCAGAAATGTTCTTGCCGTTGATCTCTAAAGAACCTGTGACTTCACCTTTAATGGCATGAGGTATCAGACCGTTAAGACACTGACCTAGGGTCGATTTACCACTACCACTTGGTCCAATAATGACGATTTTCTCTCCTTTCTCTATCCTTAGATTGATATTTTTTAGCGTCGGTTTATCCAGCGACTCATATCTAAAAGAGAAGTTCGAAAATGCTATAGTCATTATCGCTTATGCCTCAGTCAGGTTGCGGCTTTGTTTGTTGCGCTTAGCGACTGATTTTAGGATCAGGAAGCCCACAACAGCGATCAGAACGGTGTTACCCGCTGCGATGATAGACAGTTGAGTGAAGACTTTAGTAAACGGTTCTGCGTATAGGATGGTGTCAAGGAACGCAGAGCAGCCATAGCCTACAACGTTACCTGCGAGGGCCAGTATCACGAACAACACAAAATCTTTCATTGGCAGCTCGCCTTGTTGAAGGCGGTTCTTAGTCATCATAGGGAATAAGCCGATAACCATACCTACGATACCTGAGCCTAGTACCCAAGTTAACCACACGCCCCAGCCTGCGAACAGATCCGTTACCCAGTGACCGATAAAGCCAACTAAGAAGCCAACAATTGGGCCGAACAAAACAGAAAACAGTGCTAGGACTGCCATCGCTGGTTTCAATGTCGTGTTCGCAAACACTGGGACACCAAACATAGGTAAACCACCAATGCCGTACAGTGCCGCGCCAATGGCAATAACGACCACTGTTTTAGCTGAAAAGTTCATAGATAACCTCGAATACTGAAAGATAAAGCTTAATAAAGAACGAATATTCGCCATTATTAATATGTGTCTCAATGAGAACGTTTTTTGGGCAAATATAAAAAATAAGGCGCGCATTATACAGTAGAACCCTTCCATAAGGGAAGGTAAGTGTCTAGATGTCTAAAATTCCATCTGAACACCGAAATATCGTGTAAAAAGTGCAAGTTTGTGGTTAATCAAGCAACAAAAAAGCCAGGGTGTGGACCTGGCTTTTCATTCCTATTAACAATGTGTTAAGTCATTTATTGACCTATATACACTTGTCTTAGTGATCTAGGTACAGATAGTTCTGCCAACTCTTCATACGAATAAGCACTTTACGCATGATAGAGACGTGGGTGAAGCTGTCAGAATAAACAGCAACCTCTACCGCTGTACCCATAGGCAAATGGTATGGAGCTAGGTCATCTGTGATGCTTAATGTAACAAATACACGACCGCTGGTACGCAGGGCATCTGTACCAAGTAGCGCACCTCGAGCTTGGAATTGGCTCTCACCGATAGCTGGAATCACTTCGTCAATACGTCCTTTAAATACCTTTCCTGGTAAAGCTCTGAACAAAAACTCAGCTTCGTAGCCCGGTTGTAGGCGTTGTAAGGAGTTTTGTCTAAACGCGGCGGTATAGAACTGCTCCTCTGTGTGAACAAACGTCATCACTGGAGCCAGTGGAAGTGGTACTGCCATTACACCTGGTCGCAACGCCAATTGTGTCACGTATCCAGCCGTTGGAGCGCGAACCACGGTCTGCTCTAAATCAAACTGAGCTTTACGCAATTCAGCTAATAGGCTTAACACAGCTGTGTTCTCACCACCAATTTCAGAATCTAAGGCTATTTGGGCTCTTTCTAGACTTGCATCCGTTACTTTTACCGCAGCTTCTGATGCTTTATATGCTTGTCTGCGAGTATCAAGTTGTTGCTCAGTGAAAGCGCCACTTTCGTAACCACGCTTGTAACGAGAGAATTCACGTTGCGCTTTATCCCTTTCGGCGATAGCTTTAATTCTCGCAGCTTCTGCTTCAGCGACTTCTGATTCCATCCCAAGAGCACCTTGACTCGCTTCTTTTACTTTCGCTTCTAACCTTGCCACTTCAGCTTGGAATGGGATCGGATCAATTTTAAAAAGAATATCCCCTTTTTTAAGAGGTGTGTTTGGTTTGACGGGAACTTCAATGACTTTACCTCGAACCCCAGAAACGACTGGTGTTGTTGAGTAAACCTGATTACCAATTTGTGTGAAAGGGTGGTTGTAGTTCATCAGTAAGATCAAAGTACCAATGATGATGACACCACCAAGAACGGCAGTGGGTACAGTCCATTTGTTTAGCGGGATATTGAACACCTTGAAAATGGTGATACAAAGTGCCGCATAGGTCATTATCAGCAGTAAATCCATTACTTAATCTCCTGATCTTGAGCGTTATTCTGATCGTTCTCTTGCTTATTGTGCGTCGGAGCTGCTTGCTTGAGTTCTGAGAGTTCTTCCTGTAGCGCATTAACCTGGTCGATTAAGATATCAACACGGTGATGAATGTCATGTTGTTCTTCTTCGAGCTTGGCAAAGCCCCAGCCGCGATCTTTGCGCCATAGGGTTGCCCAAATCCACAGGAATGGCCAGATAGCGTGTAAGGTGAATAGGCTGACCCAGCCTGAGACGTGAATGGCATCTTGATGAGGGTGGTTGCGTTCTTTCGCAATTTCATAGGGAATATCGTGAATAACGATGATGCCGTAAAAGATGACTAATGCTACGAAAATCAGTAGACCGAGTGCAAAGTAGTCTAAAAACATAACAGATCCTTGTAATGTTAGATATTAGTTATAAATATACTACGCTATCATCCAAGTAATTGTTATAAAAATGATTTACCGAGTTGAAAATAATGTGTTGTCGCTTCTAATGCGAATAAAAGCATTGATGAATCTTATAAAATCTCATCGCGTTTGAAGAGGTTATTTCGGCTTTCTGGTTGGTATTTCAGCTGAAATGATGACAATTACGATTCTAAATGACGTGCATAGCCATAACCATAACAACAAAAAATAAAGGACAAATACGGATGTATATAGGTGAATTGGCCGCTATTGGCGCTGCGATTGTGTGGGCGTGTGCGACATGGATCTATGGGCAATTTGGACATCGCTTCTCTGCGATGCAATTGAACATTGTTAAGGGGGCTGTGGCGTCAGGGATGATGTTGCTGGTGATGCCTCTTATCCCGATGCCGGAGTTTGAACTGAGTACCAACCATTTTCTGATATTGGCAATTTCAGGAGTGATTGGCATTGCGATTGGAGATAGCGCCTATTTTGCAGCGTTGAAAAGAATCGGTGCCAATAAGACGTTGTTACTGGAGTCTTTAGCCCCGCCTCTTTCTGGTGTGTTGGCATTAATGTTCCTTGGCGCTGTATTGACAGTGCAAAGCTGGCTCGGTGTCGTGATTACAACACTGGCGGTGACCTTCGTTGTCTTCCAGCCATCAAAATCGGCGAGCGGTGAATCGAATGACAAAGCGCAGTGGGGTGGCATTGGTTATGGGCTTGTGGCGAGTGTCTGTCAGGCATCTGGTGTGGTTATTTCCCATTATGCTTTGGTGGCTGGTGATATTCCCCCATTGTTAGGGGCGCTGATTCGGCTCACGATAGGTGTGTTTGCCGTGATGCTGATTATCCCTTTTGTTGAGAGTAAGCCTTACTCGTCTATGAAAAGAGATTTATGGGAGATGACCAAATTCGACAAGCTTTGGCTTTTAGGGGCAATATTTGTCGGAACATTTTTGGCGCTGTGGCTTCAGCAGGTTGCGTTGAAAAATGCTAACCCTGCGATTGCACAAACGTTGATAGCGACCAGTCCGGTCTTTATTTTGGTGATTTATGCACTGAATGGAGAAAAGATATCGAAGCAAAGTGTCATAGGGACACTTACTGCGTTAGGTGGAATCTCTCTTTTTTTCTATCAGTAGTTTCGCTTCAATTATTCGGTACAAATCTGGTTACGACCGTTAGCTTTAGCTCGGTACAGCGCTTTGTCTGCTCGGTAGAAGGTACGTTGAGTATTTTCTCCGTCACGATGCAAAGTGATACCAATACTCACGGTCAAACCGCGCTCCCCAAGTATCTCATGCCAACCGAATTGGAAGATGCGCTCTCGATAATTTTCAGAGTGCATTTCTGCTTTAGGAAGATCAGTGTTCTCAAGAATGACGAGGAACTCTTCTCCACCAAACCTGACACACGACGCGCCCCTAAACTTAAAGTATGAGCGCAGTTCTTGAGACACACTAACAATCGCTTTATCACCCACTAAGTGACTCAATTCATCGTTGATGGACTTGAAGTGGTCAATATCGATAACCATGAGTGCAAAAGAGGTATCGTGCAGCAGCATGTCTTTCAGTTTCACATCTAACCAGCGACGGTTGTGTAGCCCTGTTAATGGATCGGTGAATACGTCTTGTTGAAGCTGAGCAACCGCATTCTTGTGTTGCTCAGTCGTCTCTTTCAGCTCTTTGTTCTCTTGTTCAGAGAGAATGAGTTTGAGCTGTAATTCAAAGCGGGACAGGCGGCGTAGCTGGCTTGCACCGAGTTCACTGATCGGGATCCGCTTCATCAGATCGGTTTCAATTCGGTAGCCTTTTTTCTCATAGCTTAGTGCTTCTTGAAAGCGCCCTTGATTCATACACACATCACTTAGCGAATCGTAGAATCGTTTTGCAAGTACTGGCGACGAGTAGGCTTTCATTCGTTTGTCTGTACTCGACAAAATCATACTTGCGTAGTCTTGCTTGCCGGTTGCACTTAGGCAATGTGCTAGCTCTAGACGAGTCATGGTCGCAAGCCAGCTTGCTTGAGTGCTGTTGGCTGGGTATTGAACCTTAGACAGACAACGTAGCGCTTCATGGTATTTTTTCTTAGCGCGCAGCACCTTCGCTTGGTAAAGCAATATTTGAGTTGTGAGCAACTTGTCACTCACCAAAATACTCAGTTCTTCGCACTCATTTAGTAAATCGCTAGCCGCAGTAATACGGTTGAGCAGAAGCAAGCTGGCTACCATATGCAGCTTGAACTTGAGGCGAAGTGAGCGGCTGCTTATCGCATGGTCTATGCTGCTAATTTTTTGATAGTAGCGAAGGGCTTTGTTGTGGTCGCCATAGGAATCACATAGGTTCCCCATGCCTAAAATGGCTAACACATACTCATCGATATGGCCGTGTTCAACCGCGATTGTCGATGAACTGACGAATTCGTTGAGTGCTGACGTGTAATCACCAATTTCAACTAAGCGGTCACTTAAGCTGGTTTTGACTGTCAGAATGTCTTCGATATCGGCAGGAAGGTGGAGCAGGTCGAGTGCAAGTCTCAACTCTTCGATGCTGGTTTGATTTTGTTGTAACTCGGCGCGATATTCAGAGCTGATGATATAGCAGTGCGCTTGTTCTGTTTGCGTTGTCGACACATGCTGACGAATGTGGTTCCAGAAGATGATCGCTTCTTCACCTGATACTGATGAAGGGTCTAAACCGGCGTCTGTGATCTTGCTTAATAGAGTTTCCATTATTCTATGACCTCAGCATCGTCTTCTTCTAGTTGTTCAAGCGTGAACGGGAACGTCAAAATATCATTGAGGCTGACGGTCGGTTTGGAACCCTTTAATCCTTTTCTATGCCATGGATAGATATCGAGCATGGTGCTAAGCGTTTGGAAGGTTTGCTCTGCGGCTTCGCCTTTTTCGGAAAGCATAAGGGCCACACGTTCAGAACTTAGCCTTGCGATGAAGTCATTCTGGTTACATAAAGCATGAGCAATCTCAGTACAGACATCTAAGTAATCAGTATCGACATGATGGAACATGATAATGCTGTGGTTCGAGCGTTTAAGCTCTGTCTTGAACAGCACCAGTTTTTCCCACCAAAAGGTTTCAGAGACAACATAAGAGAGGTGCTTTTCAGGATCGTACTCGTGCTGACCACGAATACGGTTAATCAGTTTTCGTGCTCTCTGTTCAAGCTGGCGCTTGGAGCTACGCGCTTTATCTAACCCAACACGTGTCGTTTGCTCTTTGAGCATTCCGGTAGAATATTTACGGTACTTTTTAAAGGCGACGAGTGCGGCTTGGAAATCTTGGTTTTCTTCCGCCACTAAGGATTGTTGGTAACAGATTTGGCTCAGTAATTCGCCATTATCGAACTCGTTTGCGGATTGTTCCGCGAGCCTTAGTAACTCCGCCGCTTGTTCTGGTCTTTTTCTCAGGAGCTCCAATCGCGCTCGGCTGATGTATGAGTGCGCCTTCATCCAAACTAGGTTGTGTTCAACTGCTAGATTGTGCGCTTTGGCCGTGGCTCGCTCTGCATCATCTAAGCGTTCAAGGCCAAGTAGAGCAAGGCCTCTAAAATCCCACACCTCAGCATGCCAAGTGTTATCTTTATGGTCTTTTAATGCTTCTTCTGCACCGTCCAATACCGACAGCATTTCAACATAGTTGTTGAGCAGGTAGTAATCCCACGCGAGCAGTATTCTGGCTTTGCCCTCTAACCAACCAATGCGACTATTGTTAGCCACTTTGACGGCAAGCTGGTGGGTAGATCGTGCAAGTTTATATTCGTGGGTCATTCGCCAAATATTGCCAAGGCCAATGAGGCATTCAATTTGAATTTCGACTTCATCAACCAACGCGGACTGCTCTAGGGCATTGATCCAGAACTGTTGGGCGGAGTAATACTTGGCTTGTCCCCAAAACTGGAGCGCGTGTAAATGGAGGATTTCAGGGAGAAAAAGGTCGGTATCTAATCGGTTTTGGCGCTTGTAGGCTTCCTTGATGTACTTTAAACCTTTTTGGTAATCCATCAGGTTCCAGCTACACTTTGCCATTAACATCAATGACTGTATAGCACCCTCTTCAAACAGAATTTGCTCTGATCGGACTAGGCATTGCTGCGCAATCTCTAGGATCACCGATGGCTCAGAGTCGACACGAGTTTTGAGTTTTTCTAATTCGGTTTCAAGAAGGTACTGATTTTTGTCCAAGACTTAGATCCATGATTATCGAACATATTGATAACACAATCATTATAAGAGTGTAATTTGAGATAAGCACCAATTATCTTTCTTAGAGCGTCAAAGGAACATCGATCTTTTCTAATTATGGGTGTTACCTCATGTTGTCGCTTTAAAATCAATGAGTTCCCGAATAATTACCTAGAGACTTTGTTGCTATGAAAGTAGTTGCTTTAGAGTTAATGGTCGCTCTGCTACGTCTAAGCGTTGTGCTGCCGTGAGCCCTTGCTTATCTTGGTAGCACAGATTGTGCCAAGCTCTAAATATGTCGAGCAATGGAAGAATGCCTCCAGGACGAAGCTTACGTCTGGGCTCATTAATAAAACTATCAAATAACAGCTGAAAGCGTTGTTGATAGAACTTAGTTTGTTGAATTGAGGCCGTGTTAAGCCACTGTTTTGGTTCCGGATTGTTACCTGTTAGGTAGCAGATGCCTTTCTGGTTATCACCTTGATTCGCAATAGCCCAACGATCTCGCCACCAACTCATGTGAACGATGTCGATTTTTTCAAAACTTTGATCGTCTTGCCAGCCCGAATCTTCTTCTACATACATAAGGTCAATATTTTGACTCTGAATGCGCGGTAAACATACGCTTAAAGCGGCAGATCTTAGTAATGGATCTTGTGGCATATAGATGGTGACATGCTTGTCTTCGTTACACATATCCAACACATGTAGAAAGTGAGCATAAGAGGTATATGGCGGTCGAATTAATGCGCCTTTTGAAGGATAGTTAAATGTGGTGAGGTTACCCATAGGGTCCTCAACGTTACCTCTCGCAAGAATCACTTGGTACTGCTGTTCAATGCGCTCTTTTAGTTTGTCAGAGGGTTGAGGCAGTTCGAGATTCGCTTCTGAAGAGTGGTCTTTGGATACAAAGCGAGCCACATCATCATAAGGGTTGTGGTCAACGTTCCCCGATGGTTCTTCATTTTGAGAGTAGTTAACGTGTTGGCAAAGGATATAGCCAGAATGCGCTTCGCCCGTCGCTATCCAGACAACACCGTTATTACTTTGTGGTTGCAGACGCTGGTAGTGAGATGCGAATTCGTAATCTTTAGCATGGTTAACCCATCGTGCATCGATCATCGCTAATTTACGACGACAACGGCTCGCGATATGGTCAACATGATCATAGAAAGTCTTTGGGTTGATCTCTAATTTTCGGCAGATTTCACGTACGGAATAGCCCATGAACAGTAAGCCCATGAGGTTCTCTTGAAATTGGAGTTTTTTATTGGATCCAGACCATTTATCAACGAAGGTTGATTGGCAGTCTTTGCATCGATAACGCTGCCTGTCGCCACTGTAGCCGAAGGCATGATAAAGATGTTTATGGGTATGAACCGATAAGCCGAAGTTATCGCAATCATCATTACGACAAGCGGGGAGCCCGTCGCTGTGAAGTTGTCTTAGGCGATGAAGTTCGCTTAACACTTCACGATTGTTAAGTAAGGGGGGGAAAGCTCCACATTCACGACAAACCATCGCTGGACGCTTAGGGTTCGCGTGTTGCAAAACATACCGTTTTGCATCGCTCAAGCCAAAGTTGTCACACGCCAATGTTTTACAAAAGTTGAGTTGCAAACCATCCGCATCTTTTGGCAGCTTGTCGTTAGACACGATCTCCCCCTCGGGATTATTTGAGCAGCCAAGCGAGCCTGGCTGCGGGGTAACGCTTTTCAATGTATCTTTTATCAAACTATTAGATGTTGATTGCTGTCTCTAGAGCAACTTTCATCATGTCGTTGAAAGACTTTTGACGCTCTTCAGAACTTAGCTTTTCACCACGGATGATGTGGTCAGATACTGTTAAGATAGTTAGCGCTTTTGCACCAAGGTCAGCAGCAACACCGTAGATACCAGCCGCTTCCATATCAACACCCAGGATGCCTAGTTTTTCCATTTTTTCGAAAAGGTCAGCTTCTGGAGTGTAGAAAAGGTCTGCAGAGAATACGTTACCAACTTTAACTGGCACTTCTTGTGCACGTGCTTGGTTTACTGCTTCTTCTAGAAGACCGAAATCAGCGATAGCAGCGAAGTCGTGGTTGTTGAAACGAATACGGTTTACTTTTGAGTCAGTAGAAGCACCCATACCGATAACAACGTCCATCAGTTTAACGTCGTCACGCACTGCGCCACAGCTACCTACACGAATAACGTTTTTCACGCCGAACTCAGCGATTAGCTCGTGTACGTAGATGCAGCATGATGGGATACCCATACCGTGGCCCATTACAGAAACTTTCTTACCTTTGTAAGTGCCTGTGTAACCAAACATGTTGCGAACGTCACAAACTTGCTTCACGTCATCAAGGAATGTTTCTGCAATGTATTTTGCGCGAAGCGGGTCGCCCGGCATAAGTACTGTTTCTGCGAAATCACCAGCTTGAGCATTAATATGAGGTGTAGCCATGGTCGTTCTCCAAAGTTTAAACAGTAATTGTAGGAACAGGATTTAATCAATTACCGATTCTGTTGAATTGAATTCGTTTTGTTGCGGCAATATTAGCGAGTTAGAACGTAACTCCATGAGACTTTAGTCACAAAACAGGTCTGCCATTATAGTTTTATTAATATTGATAACTAAATCTGTTGAAAGCTTAAAGGCAATCGATTTTGTTTGGTAAGATCGTTGTATATAAAGAGAAGAACGCGCTGATTAGCTCAAAACAGGTTGGCTTTTAGTTGTAACTAACCGTTGTAGAGACATTTGATCAGCGATAATCTAAACTTTGATAAAAGACAAACCAAGGATTTGTATGTCGTATTGCGCTAACTCGACGCCTTTGCCGTCAATAAAAACACGACTACACAGGCTTGCGTCGCTTGTTGTAAGAACTACTTTGCTTGCCAGTGGGATAGCTTCATCGTGGGTGTCTGCGGCGACCTTTGAGCTGCCTCCAGCGGAAAGTCGTATTGTGGGCAGAATACAACACCATGAAGTGGCGGCGGGTGAAACCTTGGCTATCATTGCCAAGCAGTACGATATTGGCTTTCTCTCTTTAATGGCGGCCAACAAAGGGGTCGATCCTTTTCTTCCAGCTGAAGGTTATGTGCTAAGTATTCCTAGCCGTTTCATTTTGCCTGACACCCCAAGAGAAGGGATTGTCATCAATCTTGCTGAATTAAGGTTGTACTATTTTGAACCCGAGAAAAACCAGGTGCATGTATTTCCTGTCGGCATCGGTCGAGTGGGCCGCGATACTCCCGAGATGATCACTAAGATAAGCCAAAAAAGACCAAATCCAACATGGACGCCACCAAATTCAATCCGCAAAGAGTATCTTGAAAAGGGTATTGAATTACCGAGAGTAGTTCCCTCAGGGCCGGAAAACCCATTGGGTGAGTTTGCTTTGAGGCTTGCTTATGGCGCAGGTGATTATTTAATACACGGCACCAATAAGGATTTCGGAATAGGTTTGCGAGTGAGTGCTGGCTGTATCCGAATGGAACCTAAAGATATTGAGTGGCTTTTTGAGCAAGTGAACCGTGGTGAACAGGTAACCATTATCAATGAGCCGATCAAGGTGTCATTAGAACCAGATAGAAGCGTGTTTGTTGAAGCGCACGAACCATTAACCCGAAGTGATGGTTCAAAGAAATCATTACAGATTCCGTTGGAATTAAAATGGTGGCTTGAAGAGGCAGAACTGCCTAATTCAAAAGCGAAAGCGGTTATTTTTGCTCAAAATGGTGTACCTGTAGAAATTGCACCACCGATTATTGAGTTCTAATTCGATTGCCTCTTCTACAATAGGGGCGTTTTTCTCTTCTTTACTAGAATTAATGCCTTCTACTCGAATTAGTATCGCCCAAAAAAAGCACCACATCCTTTAAGAAGTGGTGCTGTCTATATACTGCTTTTTGCGACTTATTTAATCTAAAGCTTAATCGCGATTAGATATCAAACTACTTAGTGTAAGACTCAGCGATGTTGTCGATACGTTCGTTAGCACGATCCGCTTCTTCTTTCGCTGCCATAGCGGCTGCTTCTGCTTCTTGAGCCTTCATTTCTGCGGCTGCTTTGTCACTCTTAAGAGCTTCTACTTCGCTACTTAACTCAGCAACTTGATTAGTTAGTTGATCCATTTCTGATACTGCAGCTTCTTCTGGCTCTGAAGAACAACCGGCTAGAATGAAAACTGAGGCTGCAGCTGCGATTAACGTCTTATTCATAAGAACTCCTTGCTTATTTATCATCAAAAGATGCGCTATACATTCTTTATCATATAGTCGCTTCATTAATGATTGTAGCGACTAATTTTTTAACTGCAAAAACAATAACTAAAGAAATTGCTAAATTTTTGAGGGAATTAGCTAAGCATCACGTTCTGTCTCACTTATGAGATGAAGAATTTAGATACAACTTTGATGTGTTTTTGGAGGGGCATCCTTTTACTAGCAATGCATACGATGTTCTAGCTAAAGATAGATTAAGGGATAAATTTACTGTGATCTATATCCTATAAAGTACTTTCGCGGTATCATGTCACGTTAAATTAATTTTATTCAATACCATCATGACTGGAGAGTCCTTTGCACTTTAAAGATTTAGGCTTAGATAACCGCTTACTGAAGAACTTAAAACATTACGACTTCAAGAAGGCGACAGAGATCCAATCAAAAGCGATCCCTGTTGCTATTGCTGGTAAGGATCTATTGGCTTCATCAAAAACGGGATCAGGAAAAACATTGGCGTTTGTGTTGCCAATGATACATAAGGCATTAAAAACAAAAGCGTTTTCTGCTAAAGATCCTCGTGGTGTAATTTTGGCTCCTACTCGTGAGCTAGCGAAGCAGGTTTACGGCGAATTACGTAGCATGCTTGGCGGTCTGTCTTACGAAGCGACACTTATCTTGGGTGGTGAAAACTTTAACGACCAAGTTAAAGCTCTACGTAAGTACCCTCGTTTTATTGTTGCGACTCCAGGCCGTCTTGCCGATCACCTTGAACATCGCTCACTGTTTTTAGATGGTGTTGAAACGCTAATCCTTGATGAAGCTGACCGTATGCTGGATTTAGGTTTCGCACCTGAATTGCGTCGCATTGCGAATGCAGCTAAGCACCGTCGTCGTCAGACACTAATGTTCTCTGCAACGCTGGATCATGCTGAAGTGAACGGTATTGCCAATGAAATGTTAGACGCACCTAAGCGTATCTCTGTGGGTGTTTCTAACGAGCAGCACCTTGATATCACTCAAAAATTCTACCTATGTGATCACCTCGATCACAAAGAAGCGATTTTAGATCGTGTATTAGAAGAAGCTGAATACCGTCAGGTGATGATTTTCACTGCAACTCGTGCCGATACAGACCGTTTAACGGATAAGCTGAACGAGAAGAAACTTAAAGCGGTAGCACTGAGTGGCAACCTAAACCAAACGCAGCGTAATGCGATCATGAGTCAGTTCGAGCGTGCGGTTTACAAGATTTTGGTAACAACCGATGTTGCTTCACGTGGTATTGATATTCCAAACGTGAGCCACGTTATCAACTTTGATATGCCTAAGCATACGGAAGAGTACGTGCACCGTGTAGGTCGTACTGGCCGTGCGGGTAACAAAGGCGATGCGATTTCTTTGGTGGGTCCAAAAGACTGGGACAGCTTCAAGCGTGTTGAGCTTTACCTTCAACAAGATTTGACCTTCTCTGTACTTGAAGGCCTAAAAGGTAAGTTCAAAGGCATTAAGCCTCGTAAACCTGCGTTTGCTAAAGGCGGCCCTGCGAAGAAGAAAACCAGCACTCAAGCTAAGAAAACGCCGAAGAAACCAGTTAAGCGCGATAAGAGCTTCCACCAGAATGTGGCAGTAGGTGATACAGTATTTATCCCTAAGAAGAAAGTTGCGCCAAAAGTGGACGACGAGTAATCAACTTGCGTGACTTAAAAGCTTAGCTTTGAAAGGTTGATGCAAATAAAAAACCGCCGATGATGGCGGTTTTTTTGTATCTGTACTTTGTGTAAGCCTTAGCTTGCGGTATTTACAGGTAGTATTTGATGATACTCGATGAGCTCTTCCTAGCTAGAAATTGAACGTCGAGAACGAATACGCCAAGATGTGGTCGGCAATGTATTTATGAGCAGCAGTCGTTGGGTGTGTCACGCCCCAGAATACATAACTGTCTGAACCATAGGTCGCGCAATCATTAGTTAAGCTGTGGCTTCGTAAATAGTCTGCAGCTGAGCTTCTATTGAGATCAAGACAGGCGTCACTCGCGTTTCGAAAGCCGTGTTGTCCTGGGTTATTGGTAATGCTGGCGAACAACGCACTTGCATCGAACAACACCACGTTTTTCCCTTGGCTCTGGTAATACTCGGCCTGCGCCTTGATGAATTGGTTGAACTCTAAGATCTTGCCACGAACTTTAATGATCTCTTGCTCCGTCGAGTATTTGAATTGCGGCGCTTTGGTCGCATCGGGCAATGTGAACAGCAAGATATTACTCGCACCAGATTCCGTTAATCGGATCAGAGCGCTGCCGAAATCAGCTTTAACATCGGCGACTTCTCGGTCGTAATTCATAAAGTCATTGAGGCCAAACTCTAGAGTAAACAAAGAGTTTTCTGGGCGATAGTTTTTAGCGACTTTCATGTAGATTAGATAAGAGGTGACTTGATCATAGACGCCAGTCAGTGCGACGTATTGATTGGTACCTGCTGCGCCACCCACGGCCCAGTTATAAAGAGGAACGTCTTTCGCTTTTGCTAAGTACTCAGTCCAGACTAAACCATTCGAAAAGTGCCCTAAAAACCATGAATTCGCATTGGGGAAAACCCATTGAGAGCCATTAAATAGGTTGCCAGTGTCAGAGAGGCTATCACCAAAAGTGACAATGCGATTAATGGTACTGGCTTGAACCGCGTTATCGTTGGTCCAGATGGAGTGATTGTAAGAGAAGCGATTGTCTGCGGCAAAGTAGGTGATGTCTGCGACTTCATGTTGTATGTCGAGCGTCTGTTCACAACGTTGCTTGATTTCAGGTTGTGGAACATCGCTGTAGAACATATTTTTGAAGGAAACAGAAGACCACCAATATCCATTGATCGTGTAGTAATCACCATTCTCTTTCTTTGCCCACTTCCAGTCGGTGGCTGGGGAGTCATGAGACGCATCGGTTCGATACCAACATCTAACGTATGAATAGGTCTCTGAGCCTTGTGTACTCAGTACTTTTGCGGATGTCATCGATTCTAGTGTCGGTATTGAGTCTTCAGCGGCATAAGCGCCAAAAGGCATGGTTAACGCGAGTATTAAAGCCGTATTTTTCATCATTGTGTTCTCTTTTTTATTTTGAGGTGAGCCAATGGAAACGTTGTTGCTTGTTGATAAGTGAATAACTAAATGACTGGTACGACCTATACATAAAATTAATAATTTACGTCAATACATTAAAACTATTGGAGTGTCATTACTGGCATAAATATCAAATTTCCAACGGGTTTATGGTTGATAAATAACGGTTTAAAAGCTCGAACGTTTGCCATCGCGCTTTTGAATTTTGCGAATGTTAGGTTGATATTTTAGTTAGTTTATTGAAAGTGCGAGTTCATTTGATTGCTTTAAATATTAATTTAATCAATTAGTTAATATCTTGACTTCAGGTCTTAATCTGTTTGTGTCGATGTTAATCACTACTGTTTAATTCCAGTTCAATCTCACAAATATTAAGTCGCTATTTTCTGTTTTATAAAATCATCAACTACGGTTCTTTTACTCATCAGAGGTCTAATCTGTTTAAGGAAAGAGCATTGAAAAAGATATTAATTTGGACGATAGCCTGCCTATCCAGTTTTGGTGCCTATGCAGGAACGAGCGCCTTGGCATTAGAAGCCAGCGGATACACAGAAACGAAATATCCCATTGTGTTGGTACATGGTTTGTTTGGTTTCGATACATTGGCAGGCGTCGACTATTTCTATGGCGTACCTGAATCGCTGACAAAAGATGGCGCGAGCGTATACGTCGCTCAGGTTTCTGCAACCAACAGCTCTGAAGTTCGTGGCGAACAGTTACTGGCTCAAGTTGAAATACTTTTAGCGGCAACCGGAGCGAGTAAGGTGAATCTGGTTGGACACAGCCATGGCGGACCGACTGCACGCTATGTGGCATCAGTTCGACCAGATCTGGTTGCATCAGTAACAAGTATTGGCGGTGTTCATAAAGGCTCTAAGGTGGCCGATTTAGTTCGTGGAACCGTACCTGAAGGCTCAGCCACGGAAGGTATTGCGGTCAAACTTGCTGGTGGATTGACTACGCTCATCAACCTGTTATCTGGTGGAACGGATCTTGACCAAGACGGTCTTGCATCTCTTGAAGCTCTTACGACAGAAGGTTCGCTTGCATTCAATCAGTTTTACCCTGAAGGCGTTCCAACATCTGAGTGCGGTGATGGTGAATGGCAAGCCAATAACGGTGTTTATTACTATTCATGGACAGGGTCATCCACTTTTACCAACCTTCTTGATCCTACCGACGGAGCAATGACAATCCTTGGCTTAGCCTTCAATGAACCGAATGATGGGTTAGTAGGCGCGTGCAGCGCACACTTGGGCAAAGTGATTGGTGATGACTATAAAATGAATCACCTAGACGAAATTAATGGGTTGCTGGGGATTCACCATCTCTTTGAGACCGATCCTGTGACGCTCTATCGTCAACATGCTAATCGATTGAAGCTGGCCGGCCTTTAGGTTGTCTACCCATTTATTAAGACCTTAAGGAACACATAATGAAAAAGACCGCTATTTTGTCGATAACCGCGATAGCCCTGATGAGTACAGCGGCGGTCTTTTTGTATCCAACCTTTTTTCCTGTTAAGACAGGCGAGCTAAACTCAAACAAAAAAATGGAACACAGCGCCTCCTCTTTGAAGGCCACCTCTCAACAAGATACCGAAATCGATAATGCATCAGCCAAAGACATGATGGAATATTTCGTCTCAGGCAATACAGAATTAACCCTCGAAGATATTCGTGACAACGTGGCAAAGCACCACGAACAATCACAAAGTGCCGTTGTCGATGAAGCACTGTTTGCCAAATACATTGAATATAAATCGGCACTGACCTCGTTGGATGTTCAGTTCGACACTACATCAATCTCAGCCGAAGACTTACAAGCACTAAATCAAGCGCTGCTCGATCTCCAGGCTCAATTCTTTAGCCCAAGCGAGATAAGTATTCTGTTTACCCATGACAATCGCATGAGAGAGATCGCTTTAGAAAAGTTACTTCTGAAACAAGAGGGCTTAGGTGAGCAAGACTATCAACAAAGGATGGATGCTTTGATGTCAGAACAGCCTGATTACGTTCAAACGAGCCATCAGAATCAGGTCTTGCTGCAACAACTATCAAGTTCTGAAGGGCTTGACCAGCAAGACAAATACTTACAGCGAAATGAACTTGTTGGCGAAGAAGCTGCGCAAAGGCTTGAAGCGCTCGACCAACAAAGAGCTGAATTTGAAGATGCCTTGGAAGTTTACCAAGTAGAACGAAATGACATTCTCAACGATGCTGCGCTGTCACAGGTAGAGCAACAAGAAACGATCGCTGATCTTAGGGTCGCACACTTCCCTTCAAAGCAGATTCGAAGAGTAGAAGCGATAGAAAGGATCTGGGACAAAGATCTTGGTGAGTAGGTTTGCTGAGCCAACTTGTTAGCCAATCTTATAGATTGAGCTTGTTGAATTAAGTCGTTGCTTAAAATTAAGTAAACGATTGCTTATTCTGTAATTGGCCATAAATTTACCGCCAATAAACATTATTGACTAAGTTATCACTCTTATTTGAATATAAATTTTACCTATGGTTGCAATAGCAAGCCATCATTAATTGATGCATTCCTCGTGATTCAAGTTACATTTTCATGTGAATGATAATTGATCTCATTATCGTTTGGGTGCAGTATACGCGAAATTTATTAAATTAGCGTATGGATTTGTTGTATTTATGAAAGCGTTTGTGTTGTTAGTTTTTGCTCTCTTGCTGACGGGAGAGGTTAGTGCTTCTGATCAATTCTCCTGGCTCAGAGATGATTCTCGTAGCGGGAGCAATGTGCTCAAGTATCTTGAACAACAAAATAACAAAACTCAACAGTATCAAGAACGTATCCAATCTTTGAGTGAATCCCTACAAGAAAATTGGTACGACAACCTCCTAATCGAGCTGACAAACCATGGCAAGAAATTAGTGGGTATGAATATGCGATCCTAGAGCGCGATGGTAAGAGATCCTTGCTATCACGGTTAGTTGGGAGTGAAGATTTTACTGAGTTACTTAACATTAATGCTCGATCTGCTGAATTTGACTATTACCAGTTAGGCGCTTGGACACTAGACCCAACCAGAAAAAAACTTGCGATCGCTGAAGATGTTACAGGGGCAGAACAATATCGAGTGAGTGTTATTGATCTTCAAACTCATCAAGTTATCTCTGTAGCCCAAAATGTAGACAGTTCACTGGCATGGTCCAAAGATGGACTGTCTCTGTATTTGATTCAACTTGAAAAACAGACCTCAAAACCTTATGCGTTAGCGAAATACTTTTTAGATCAGTCAGATCCCATTCAGCTACTAGAAGAATCAGATTCTGCTTGGTTACTGTCGTATTACCTATCAAGTGATACTCAATTTGCTGTGGTACAGGCAAACAGTGGTAGTTCAAGTGAGCAGCGCTTATTAAACCTTGATTCTGGCGAAATATCTCAACCCGTTTTGCCACGTAAAGTTGGTGTGGAATATTATGTTGATGTTTCTGGCTCTCGTTTATTCGTCAACAGTAACCATGCACGCAGTCATTTTGCATTTTATTCTGTACCGCTGAACCAAGCTTCACAAGCAGAACAATGGACCACCGTCTTTGAGCCTACAGATGAATCCAGAATCAACAACTTTTATCTGTTTGAATCTGGCCCTGTGGTTATTAGTCAGAGTGGTGCAACTCAGTCTTTACATTTCTTTGATAGCAGCAACAAATATCGTTTAAGCCAACCAATAACAGAGGTGGACCAGGTTGCTTGGGTGAGTCAAGTTGGCGACTACGCGAGTAATAAACTGCATATTAGAAGTATGTCTCTTACCCAACCTGCTACGTGGGAAAGCTTAAATACGGGTTCTCTAAAACGAGAATTACTTTCTCAAGATCATTACCCTCAATACCAACAATCAGCGTATCAAACTGAACAAGTTATGGTGAATTCTGGCGAGGTATCGATCCCCGTTACTCTGGCTTATCGTAAAGATAAACTCACTCAGGATGCTCCTGTATTTTTGTACGGATACGGGGCGTATGGCGTGACGATGAAGCCCTACTTTATGCCTCAAATTATCAGCTTACTTGATGAAGGTGTAATTTATGCGATTGCGCATGTTCGCGGTGGTGGTTTCTATGGTGACTCTTGGTATCAAGCTGGTAAGGGGATTAAAAAAGAAAATGCCATCTTGGATTTCATCGCCGCTGCTCGTGATTTGACTACATACAATCTAGGTCAGCGTTCTATTTATGCGATGGGTGGCAGTGCTGGTGGAACTCTTGTTGCGGCGGCTCTAAATCAGGCTCCTGAATTATTTAATGGTGCAGTCCTCAAAGTGCCGTTCGTCGATGTAGTAAACAGCATGTCTGACTCCTCTTTACCGTTAACCTCTCAACAGTACGGTGAGTGGGGTAACCCTAGTATTGCCGATGAATTAAAGGTGATGGAAGAATACGACCCTTATTTGAATCTTAGAAAACAAAATTACCCACCAATATTAATTCAAGTTGGCCTCAATGACCGCCGCGTTCCTTATTGGGAAGGGGCTAAGTATTACGCGAAACTTAACGAGCTTACGACCGGAAGTGGGCCCTATCTGTTAGCGACAAACTTTACTCAGGGGCACTCGACCGACAGGCGGCGCTCCCAGTCACAACAAGCGTTTGAGTACGCATTTCTTTTATCACTTACCCTGAAAGACATTAAAGCGGAGCAGTAAATGAAGCTTTCCCCCCTATCAGCGGCAGTACTGAGCGTACTTGCTGCCAACCTCGTGCACGCCGAATCCGAGGTTTATCACTTTGAAGAAGTGATCGTAACAGCGAATAAAATTGAACAGCCACTATCTGAAGTTGTAGGTTCAGTTGCCGTGATTACTGGTGAAGAACTCGAAAAAAAGGGCGCAACAGAGCTTTATGATGCAATAAAGAGCGAACCGGGAGTCAGTGTTTCTGGGGGTGCGGGGCGACCTCAAAATATCACTATCCGCGGAATGACTGGTAACTGTATCTTGATTGTTAAAGACGGAATAAAGTCTGCTGACGGCTTTGGCGCCAATGACCTCAATGACAAAATTGGGCGTAACTCGTTTGATATGTCTAACCTCGAAAGTATTGAGGTTATACAAGGGGCGAGTTCGTCTGTATTTGGTTCGGGTGCTATTGGTGGTGTGGTAGTGGTTCGGACTAAAAAGCCGGGGGATTATCTCGACAACGAAGACTTATATAGTGATGTCTCAGCAACCTATACCGGTATCAGTAATAAATACAAAGGCGCGACAAACCTTGCTTTTCGTTCGGGAAAGTTTGAAAGCTTGATAAACCTTTCTTATTGGGAAGGTGAAGAAACTCGTAATTTTGACGAAGACTTATATAACCGAGACATAGATGGTGTCGGTGGTGGTTATACGCTGAATTACTGGTCAAGTGATGGATTGATGCTGAAAGGGAATGTTGAGTACTACAAAGAGAACTTAGGTCGAAAAGAGGGCACCTCTAAGATCCAAAAAGATGGCAAGTGGGATACTGAAGATTTTGAACAACAATCCTATACCGAGACTTTTTCTGCGTATGCGGGCTTTGAGTACCTTCCTTCCAATACTTGGTTCGAGGAATTGGATGCCAAGATCTATTGGCGTGATATGACTAATGAAGATACCACCAATCGTTTGATGTCTCGAACCAACAACAACGTTTCTGAGTTACGCAGAACGATTGATGTACGTGGTTTTACCGATCAGCTTCTTGGTGTAAACGCCGATTTTATTAGTGCATTCCAACATCACAACATGAATCATACCTTGTCTTATGGTGTGAATATGGAAACCAACCTCCATGAGCGTCCAAGTCAATCCTCTGTTTTAGATTGGAACGGAGTGTCACTTAACACGGATGTGCCTTTTGCTCCCGCTCGCTCGTACAATTTTGCCGCCTTTATTCGTGACGCGATTGAAATTGACCATTGGACTGTGACGGCAGGTGCTCGTTTTGATTTACACCAGTTGAAACCTGAGTCACAGAACACGATCAATGGTTATGAAGTGAAGGAACAAAATTCGAGTGAGTTTTCTCCTAGCTTATCGGTGAGTTATCAGTTGACGGACTCGTTAAATACATACCTTTCTTACAATCACGGCTTTAGAGCTCCGGGTTATGACAAAATTTATGGTTACCAGAACCATGATTTTGTCCCAATCACCCCATTTGCCATTGTGCCGAATATGGATCTAGAGGCCGAAACCAGTGATTCGTTCGAATTAGGCAGTAAGTTTGATAATGGACAAACGCAGCTTTACGCGGCCGTTTTCTATCAAAAGTTTGATAATTTTATCGACGTTAAACAGATCACGTTTGTGCCGGACTCAAATACAGGTAACTACTACAAGCAGTATCAAAATGTGAATGGAGTCGAGACGTATGGCATTGAGGCTTCAATTGCGCATCGTTTAAGCGAGTTTTGGAGTGTAAGTACCAAGGTTGGTTACGTTGATGGAGAAGACGAGGATGGAGAAAAAGTTCGTACACTCACACCTTGGGAAGGTAATGCTGAGATAGCTTATGACAACAACGCTATCTCTGCTTATGCGCAGGTCAATTGGGCACAAGCTATGGATAACGTACCTCAATGTGAAGATGACTTAGGTATCGTTACTGATTGTGCGATGACCGCTGGCTGGGCGAGTGTCGACTTAGGTTTGAGTTACTCTTGGAACTTTGGCTTGGATGTTAGCGCCAATGTGATCAACCTATTTGATAAAGAATACATCCGATACCAAGATGTTGCGGGTATTGCGGGTATTGCGGACAGCAATAAACTTTACTCTACAGAGCCTGGTCGTTACTTCACTGTTAACGCCAAGTATGAGTTTTAAGGAGGACATATGAAGAAGAGTTCTCTTTATCTCGCTTTGTGCCTAGCTTCTGCAATAAGCAGTGCCGCTGAGTGGGATTACCCAATTGGCAGCACCGTTGTGACAACGCAACAAGAAGCTAAGGCTTATTTGGAAAATGCTTATCCTGAGGTTGGTACGCTAAGGTTTCGCTATGAAACACAGTCTAAATTGGGGAACCACTACAATTTCGATGTATTGATCGAAGGTGATTATCAACAACAGAAGTCTATGGTTCTTTCCACGAATACTGACCAACAGGTGTTACGTGTTTTCAGAAGCTTAGAAAATACCGTGTTACTCAACGGAAATCCGACAACGGCTGCTGAGTTAGAAGCGCCTCGTTTATTAGAAGCAGAACGTCCGCCGAGCTTAAGCAGTGGGCAAGTTGTTTCGACTCATGTGAACGTGTTCAGTCCAGATTTGAGAACTATGGATAGGTCTGCGCCACCAGAAACGCTATTAACGGATGTGAGCCAGTATCCGAACTCTCCGAGCTATGTCCAAACGGATGTGGAGGTGTTGAACCATAGTGATGGAATCTACCTTACCAATGATCGTGTCTCTCAGGTTGATGCAGCTGCCTTATACTCGATTGACCCTGACTCGGGTGCTGTAACGAACCGTGATGCTTCAAATTTCCTTGCAGCTGAAGGTGTCACTAAGTTTACTGACCTGGCTGATTTACAAAATGTAGATTGGCAAGACACGCGATTCCCACAGTTGATGGTTTTTGCTCACCTTGATCAGTCTTTGCGTTATATCAGTAGCTTGGGCTTTGATGTGTTTGATGCACCTCTTGAGTTCGACGGTAGAGGACTATCTGCAGATAACTCGACTTACTACTACGGCCCTAAAGCAACTCTGTTTGGTGTCGGTGGTGGTTCTCCAGATGCATTAGACGGCGATGTGATTCTACATGAGCTTGGGCATGGGATTCATTATCACATAGTAAAAGATTGGGCTTATGGTCATACCGGTGCAATCGGTGAAGGTTTTGGTGATTACTGGGCGGGTAGCTTTAGCTTTCGTACTCAATATGAAAATGCACAAACTCGTGGACAAGAGTTCGAGATTGATACCGTCTTTAATTGGGATGGCTACTTTGGCGTAAGAAATACCACTCGCAGCCTTTGGAACCAAAGAGCACGGTACTTTAGACAAGCGGAATATCGCCCCCATGAAAGTGTTGCGGGTGAGCTAGGTGATGAGCTTTGGTCAACGCCGTTGTTCCAAGCTCTGAAAGCCGCGGTTGAACAGTATGGTGAGCTCGCTTTTAAAGAGTTCGATTCAATCATACTTGAGTCTATGTACGGGCTCGGTCGAGGGATGAAAATGCATGATCTAGCTGAGAGCACGCTGTTTGTGGCTCAACAGCTCTATCCTAATCGAGATTATGCTGAAATATTGAAGCAAAAGTTTGATATGCATGGACTGATCATCGAACCATTTAAAGTAGAGGTCCCTGATCATTATGTTGATCCAAAGAAGCCGCTGACCATTGAGTTGTACCCGACGTTAAGACAGGCTCAAGTCGATGGCGAAATCAATATTTCAGAACTGGTGAAGTCGTTTGTTACTCCTCCGGTTAACCAACTAACGATCGAAGCGACACTTCCTACAGGCGAGGTGTGTGGTTCTTCTGTCACCATGAATACGAATGTCGATTATCGATACAGCGACACCCTCAAATCACAAAAGTGGCAGCATGATTTGCCCTTTGTATATGGCTTGCCTGTACTCGAATCCGATATCAAAGAGTTGGATAGCTATCTTCCCGATAGCCGATTTAGCTCGACTAATCAGCCGATCGTTGGCTTTAAAACATTCAATTTCACACTAAGTGGAACGGATCAGATCGCAGACGAAAATTTCGGTATGTATTTAGAAATCGAGCATCCTCGTTTAAGCGACTTAGTGGTAACTCTGATTTCACCAAAGGGAACTCGAGTTGATTTACTTAACCATAAGTCGACACGCTTTTCTGGCTTTGAGGGCTACTTCACACTCAAGCATGACTCGGTTCTTGATTCGTTTAAAGGTGAGCCTATTAATGGGGCTTGGCGTTTAGAAATTGCCGATTATGTAAATGGTGAAACTGGGAGCTTAAAGCGTTGGGGTCTCGGTACTATTTCGAAATACGAATGTGGAGAAACGACGACTTCACCTCAAGAACCAATAGCTACCAATAGCTCTTCTGGTGGCTCAACTTCACCTATCTTGATTCTATTTATGTCCTTGCTCGCGTTAGGCAGGTCATTTGCTACACGTTACTTGCCTCAAATGGCAGGGCTCTTTAAAAACAAAACAAGAAGATAACTCTATGAAACCTCAATTGACTATTTTGGCCATCTCTTTGGCCCTAGCTGGCTGTGGTGGTTCGGGCGGTTCCGATACCTCTGCAACGGTAGCACCAACCTACACAGTTTCAGGTACTGTGACAGCACAGAATGTAGATTTACAAAGTAAGGTCTGTGCAGACATCAATCAAAACTACATGTGTGATAGTGGAGAGCCAAGTTCGACGGCTAACGCGAATGGCGAATTTAGTATTACCAGTACTAAGAAGTCGATTTTATCGGTTCCTTTATTAGCTCAAGTGGATACGGGGATTGCAGCCAATAACACGAGCGGTTCTGCATCTTCTTACGCTTATATTGCAGCTCCCGGTCTTCAAAAAAATACGGGAAATGAGATTAATGGTATTAGTTCATTGCTGGCGGGTTATGTTGCAGATGGGCTGACGGTTGCTGAGGCCAACAGCAAATTAAAAGCACAGCTTGCGAAAAGTGGTATCTCTATTTCTGGTGACATACAAGACGATTTATCTGCGTCTGAGCTCGCGAGTTTGGAGCAAAATATCGTATCAACAATCAAGGCGTTTAAGCACTCGAATCGTGCATTCATGCTGGCTCAGTTGAGTGCGAAATTTGATAAGAGTGCGGCTGATTATGTAAATGGCGTGCTCACAAATGATGAAGTTACCGCTTTTGCTAATTTCTTAGAAGGTGAATTGAAAGCTGCCACAGCATTGAATGATACTGGTGTTCTACGCTATTTCTCAGATATCGATGATACACAAAATGTCGCTGAGCCACAGAGTTCATTCCCAGGTCAAGATGTAGAATACGGCTTTGATAAAACAGAGCTGAATAGCAATACGGGCAATGGTTTCCAGTTTGCAAAGTTAGATTCAAGTGGTCAGGTGCTTGCTGATGATGCTGCACAGTGGTCTTGTGTCCTCGATCAACGCAGTGGCTTGATTTGGGAGTCAAAAACGGATGATGAAAACTCTGTTCAATATAAAGATCGGATCTTAGCGCTAGAGTTACCTGGATTAGTAACGCCTTACGATCAGGATGTTGATCTAGCGACGTGTAAAACGAAAGGTGATGCGATATGTACCACTCAAGATTACGTTGAGCATATCAACGCAATGAACTTATGCGGTAAGTCAGATTGGCGTTTACCAACGTTCCATGAGTTCTACAACTTGCTCGACTTCGGTGAAACGGAGATCAACTCAGATGGTGAAGTTTATGGTTTAACTTACAAGTACTTCCCGCATCAAACTCTTGGTATTGACTACACAACTTACACTGGTTCGGTGTGGACTCAATCCATTACTTATAGTCAATACACAAATAGCGCTGTCACGGGTGGCTTCTATTATAACGAGATTGGAAATCAGGGATCAGATAGAAGGGTTGTTGGTTCTATAGAGATCTATTCAGGTGATGTTGATTCTTCAGATAATTATGATTCGTACCAATTCCCAGTTCGTTTAGTTTCACTACAAGGTAAATAGATATGAAAAATTTACTCACTATCACTTTAATTGGCCTATTTTCTGCGGGTGCAATGGCACAAGAGTGCAGCTTAGATATGGAAAAATCGGCGCCGAGCACGCGTTATGTTGCGAATGATAATGGGACGTTTAGCGATGAACTGACAGGGTTAACTTGGATGCGTTGCCAACTGGGGAAAAGTTGGGATACAAAGACGTTAGCTTGTAGTGGGCCGGCTGAAACCTATCATTGGCAGAGTGCGCTTGCTATGGTCGAATCAATCAATGATCAGAGTGGCAGTCATGCGTTACATCAGTTCGGTGGTGAAAAAGAGTGGCGCATGCCAAACATCAAAGAATTAGTGTCATTAAAAGAAGTGGCTTGTCACTCTCCAGCAATGAGTCACAAGGTGTTTGGTGATACGTTTAACGTTGAAGCTGGAAACTTAGCCGTTTATATATGGAGTTCAACTCCTGCGAGTGATGGTCAAAGCGTGATGACGTTTGATTCGATTAATGGTGAGGTTTACCAGTACAACGCTGCGCAATACAAGTTTAGTGTTTTATTAGTTGCAGAGTGATTTAGTTCTTAAGACGTAAATAAAAAGGTTCATCGCGGCTTTCCGGGGAAAGCCGCTTTTATCTTCAAGAAGAAGTAGTCTGTATCTCGATATCCATACCCCATTCGCTTGATTAACTTTATTTTGTTGTTTATCCCTTCCAATGTGCAGGTGTTGAGCGGATAAGTTGCCGATGCAATAATACCGTGAAGATAAGGCCTCAGTTTTCGTGCAAACTCTTTCAATGGCTTAATTCCACTCTCTTGCACTTGTGCCCACCATACCTCCCAGAGCCCCTTAGCATGTGCTTCTGATTTACAGTACCAAAGCTCTTTGAGTTGTGAGCCGAGTATATAAGTGGCCATCAAGTCCTTATTGATATTCAATATTTCAGTAAGATAGCTATCTTGTCGTGCATTTAAATTACCTCTGTTTTTCAGCAGTACCCAGCGTGAGCGCTTCACCCATTGCCTCGCTTTTTTATCCTGCTTGAGTTTGTTAGCTTGGTCGACTCTGACTCTATCCATCACCTCACGACCGAACTTAGCAACAACATGGAATAAGTCGTAAACGATTTTTGCATTCGGGCAGTGCGCTTGAACTTCAAGGTCAAAAGCCGTATTCATGTCCATTGCGACCGCTTCGATATTGTTACCATGCTTGCCTAACTGCTCGAAAAACGGTCGTATGTCCTTGCGGCTACGACCTAACCCTATCCAAATGACTTGGTGAGTCTTAGCATCAGCGATGACTGTGGCATATCGGTGCCCTTTAAAGATGGCGAACCTCGTCCATGACGAGTTGCCTTAGCCCTTCCCATTTCACTGACGGTACCACTTGGCGAAGTCGACGTTTATCTATCTCTTTAATGGTGTGCCAATGAACGCTCGTTAACTGGGAGATATGCTTAATGGGAAGAAGAGGCAGTAGTTGTTCTATATAGCTTTTTAGACGCGTCGTTATACGAGCATAAGGCTCTAACCAAGATAGAAACTCTGTTTTTATGCCGCAGTCACGACACTTGATCCTTCGAGTTTGAACGGAAAGCTCAACAGGAACATTGAACAACATGGCCTCTTTCACATGACGCCATTGATACTCATGGATAGCCTCAGCTTCAAGACCGCAAAGGCATTTAGCCTCAGAATTAGGTTTAAGAGTTAGTGTAACAAGTGATGCTGTCTGGTGAGACTTTACTATTTTAAAGCCTTCCCAGAATGAAGATAGGAAAGTATGATTCGGCATGAAAACGGTAGTTTGTGTATGATTTTTGTTTGGCGACTAAACCATATCACTTACTACCGTTTTTTTGTTTTTAGTTCCCGCTAATCCGCGATGAACCAATAAAAAGGCCGTGGTTTTCCACGGCCTTTTAGGTTCTGGTATATAGGTCTTAACTTAGATCTTGAAGCTTAAACCTTAAACTTTGAAGCTGACACCTAAACCTTAAAATAGTCCAACTGCTGCTTTTGTTGCTCAGCTAGGTTAGATAGCTCGTGGCTTGCTGCTGCAGCTTGAGTGATACCGGTTACGTTCTGGCTTACCAAGCTGTAGATGTTTGAGATATTACGGTTGATGTCTGACGTTACTTGGCTTTGCTCTTCTGCCGCTGAGGCTACCTGAGTGTTAATCTCCGTCATGTCTGTTACTGAGTTAGCAATGCCGGAAAGGGCCGCGCTTACTTCCGCTGCCAGTGTTTGGTTGTGCTCTAGCATTGCTAGTGAGCTGCTCATGCTCTCGTTAGCGTTGCCAGATTGAACCTGCAAACCTTCAATAATGGTTTGGATCTCTTTGGTTGAATCTTGAGTGCGTGCTGCTAGCATTCGAACTTCATCGGCAACAACCGCGAAACCACGGCCACTTTCACCGGCACGCGCTGCTTCAATTGCTGCATTAAGCGCAAGCAGGTTGGTCTGTTCTGAGATGCTTTGAATCACCTCAATAACTTTACCAATTTGCTCTGATTGTTCTTTTAGCGTGCCGACAACGTTCGCTGCTTCGCTCAGTTGAACCGCCATTTGCTCGTTAGCTTGGTTGCTCTCATTAAACAGGCTCATGCTGTGTGTCGCCATTTCGTCAGCTTGCTTAGACGCCGAATCAGCTTGTACTGCGTTCTCGTTCACGTTTGCAGCTGTGCTTTCTAACTGGTTTACGGCAGAAGCGACTTGTTCCACTTCTTGCTTCTCTTGGTCTGAGTTAGCGCTTGATTGTGTCATTACTGCCGCCAGTTCTGTAGATGCAGAAGCGACTTCGATACTGATTCGAGACAATGAACTTACCGTGTCACGCAGTTGCTCAACGGATTTGTTTACGTCTTGGGCAAGGCGTGAAATCTCGTTATCACCATACTCTTCCGCTTTAACCAGTAGGTTACCTTTGGCTACTTCACGCATGGTTTCTTGAATATTGCTCAGCGGCTTAACAATGATACCTGCTAGCGTCCAGCTAATGACTAATGCGATAGAAAGAATCACTAACAGGGCAATGGTCGCCGTACCCAGTGTGCTGGTATGTTGTTGGCCATTGATGTCGACTTCTTGAATGGCAAGCAGGTTGAGCTTCTTAGAAAGTGTGTTGATTGCTTGCACCATGTCATTACCCGCGTGACGGTATTGATCGATGGCAACTTGGTAGCGAGCCTCAAAATCAGACGATAGCGCAGTATCGCCATGCTTTGCTTTTAATAGAGGCAGCATAGTGGTTCGAGAAAAGTCGACATAGTGATTCATCGCTTTGCTCATTGCGGCTACTTCATCTTGCATGCCTGGCACTGTGTCTAATGAATTCAGTAAACGAGTATTCTGGTCACGCTTTTCATTGAGCGTTGCAACCAGTGTCTTCACATCATCAGCATTGAATAGGCTGTAGATCGCTTTGATGCGCATGCCATAGCTGTTGTCGACGATTTCGCTGAGTTCTTCTTTATGTAGGATGAGTTGATCGGTTGCTGTTGATACGTCTTTAAAAGCGTTTTCCAGTTTGTCACCACCGATGATGACACCCGTCAAAAGTAATACGACAGAAAAGAGTACTGGAATGAGAATTTGTATTTTTATCGATAAGCCACTGAGAAGTTGGCGCATGTATTGTCCCTCTTTGAATAAGTAAATGAGCAGAAGCAATTGTTATTATTGTAATTAGCAGGTGATTCTAACTTCTGAGAATGACAATTCAATCAGTAATAGATTCGATTTTGATATATGCGATAGGTATTTGATAAATATTGAGTATTTATTGTGCAATCAAGGCTTTACCCTTGGTTTAAGTGGGGTATTTAATTCAGATAAGAGGCTGGTAGTCAGTAATGACAAGGGGTGGTGAGATATTAAGCGTTTTGGTCTGAAGACGTTGCAATTAATATTTTTCGCCTATGAATTCACTCGTTCTATTAGCTCAATGCTATTTAGTAAGGGAAAACCAAGAAAATAAATTGCAGTTGTCATATAGGCTTCAATTTAGTGAAACACAACTGTCACATTCAGATTCTAAAGTGGGCACCGTTCAAGCAAAACACAACATTACGGCAATAACGCCACTAAAGGAAATTTGTGATGAAAAAGACAGTTATCGGTGCAATCGCACTACTAGGCGCTCTAACAGTGAATACAGCTTCAGCTAAAGAAACTATCTCTGTAGTTGGCTCTAACAGTGCTTCTCCACTGGTTGAAGTTTTTGCAGAAACCTACATGAATAAAGGCGAACCAGTGTTCATCGAAATTCAAGCACCAGGTTCTTCTGCAGGCATCAAAGCAGCAAAAAATGGAAGTGCTGACCTTGGTATCTCTTCTCGTGACCTAAAAGAAGAAGAGAAAACAGCTGACCTGAAAGAGCTAGTTATCGCTCGTGACGGTATCGCAGTTGTTGTTAACCCGAACAACGAAGTATCTGCTCTAACTGCTGAGCAAATCACTTCAATCTACAAAGGCGACATCACTAACTGGAAAGATGTTGGCGGTGCTGACAAGCCAATCGTAGCAATCACTCGTGATACTGCATCTGGTACACGTGGTGCATTCGAAGACATCATGAAGCTTAAGAAGACAATTGGCGATAAGAAAGTATCGGCTATCTCTCAACGTGCACAAGTTGCAAACGGTAACGGCGCACTTAAAGTTTCTGTAGCAAGCAACCCATACGCTATCGGCTTTATCTCTCTAGGTACAGTTGACGAATCTGTTCAAGCTCTAACTATCGACGGCGCTGCTGCGACTGTAGACAACGTTAAGAACGGTTCTTACAAAGTTGCTCGTCCTTTCCTAGTTCTTTACAAAGCAGGCGCTCCAACAGCTGAAACTCAACAATTCCTAGATTGGATGGTTGCAGATGAAGCTCAAGCTATCGCTGACAAAAAAGGCTACATCACAGTTAACTAATCTTAACTGACCAACACTTAATTATTGCTCAGCCTAACTTAGGCTGAGCCTTTTCTTTCAACTTTGTCTATTTCGAGCTCTTGTTGAGCCACAAAGTTTGAGATTTTATATATGACCATCGCAAATAGTGAAAAGCTTATGAATACTGAAGCGACTCAAATCAACAAGCCAAGTCTACGTGCTAAGAAGCGCATCGACTGGAGAGAAAGAATCTTCCACGGCTTGTTCTTATCGAGTGCTGTAATCGGCATCGTATCACTAGCCGTTATCGCTTACTTTATCGTTGCAGAGAGTATCCCTGCATTCCAAGAGGCGGGTGTTTCTGGCATCGTTCTGGGTGTTGACTGGTTACCTCCAGCTCTATTCGGTGTTGCAACCATGATCGTTGCCTCGATCGTTTCGACACTTGGAGCTGTAGTTGTTGGTGTGCCGGTTGGTGTATTAACCGCTATTTTTATTGCTGAGATTGCTCCAAAGCGTCTGGCAGATATTATTCGACCAGCAGTTGAGCTTCTAGCTGGTATCCCGTCGGTAGTTTACGGCTTCTTCGGTCTGGTAATTATCGTTCCAATGATTCAGAACATTTTCCAAGTACCAGCCGGTAATACTATCCTGGCAGGTATCATTGTTCTGGGTATCATGATTCTTCCTACCGTTATCACGGTTTCTGAAACTTCGATTCGTGCTGTACCTCGTACATACAAAGAAGGTTCACTTGCACTGGGCGCTTCGAAAATCTACACAATTTTTAAGCTACTCGTTCCTGCTGCACGTTCAGGCATTATGACTGGTGTGATTTTGGGTATCGGTCGCGCACTTGGCGAAACGATGGCAATCATTATGGTTATGGGTAACGCTCCAGCAATGCCAGAAGGTATTTTGGACTCGGCTCGTACGCTAACAGCAAACATTGCTATTGAAATGTCTTACGCAAGTGGCGTTCACGCTAACGCACTGTACGCAACAGGTGTTGTACTTCTAGTGTTCATCATGATGTTAAATGGTGCTCTACTTTATCTTAACCGTGAAAAATCGAAGTAGGCGAGGATAAGTAATATGGATCTCGTAAAACTAAAACAAGCACGTCAAACCAAAGATAACATCCTGAAAGGTTTTATCTGGGCTGCAGCAGCTGTAACCGTTGGTTTCTTATTCTGGATTATTTGGTACATCCTATCGAACGGTCTGCAATACGTAGATTGGAACTTCATCACTGACGATTACACTCGTACTGGTGAAGAGCGTGGTATTTTCCCAATGATCATCGCCACGATCTACATGGTCATTGCATCGATTGCAGTCGCAGCGCCACTGGGCATCATGACGGCAATCTACCTAACAGAATATGCGAAAGTAGGTAGCCGATTGGTGAAAGTGATTCGATTCTGTACTGAGTCGCTCGCTGGTATCCCATCGATTATCTTTGGTCTGTTCGGTATGACTTTCTTTGTTTCGATTCTTGGCCTTGGCTTCTCGATTCTGTCGGGTGCATTAACGCTAAGTATCTTGATTCTTCCTGTAATCATCCGTACTACAGAAGAAGCATTGATGGCAGTACCACAAACTTACCGTGAAGGCTCATACGGCCTTGGCGCTTCAAAAATCTACACTATCTGGCGTTTGATCTTACCAAGCGCAATGCCAGGTATCTTAACTTCGGTCATTCTTAGTATTGGTCGTGTAATTGGCGAATCAGCACCTGTATTTTTAACAGCAGGTATGGTGGCACGTGTTCCTGAATCGGTATTCGATTCTGGCCGTACACTAACGGTTCACCTATATAAGCTGACAACAGAGCTATTTACTATCGATGAGTGGAACCAAGCCTACGGCACGGCGACTGTCCTAATCGTATTGGTTCTCTTGATCAACATGGTTACAAAACTGATTGCAAGACGCTTCAACACGGCAACTTACTAAGCACATTAGCTGGCTCAACAACAAAGAGAGCCTCCGTGATAAAGAAAGCATCAAGCTAGACACGAATTTAAGAATTTAGAGATTACGAAAATGAACAAATTTGATATTGAGAACCTAGATCTGTTTTATGGCGACAACCAAGCGCTTAAATCTATCAACCTGCCAATTCCAACTCGTCAGGTTACAGCACTGATTGGCCCATCTGGTTGTGGTAAGTCAACGCTACTACGTTGCTTGAACCGCATGAATGACCTAATTGAAGGCGTTACTATCAAAGGTAAGCTGGATATGGATGGCACAAACATCTACGGCAATATTGATGTGGCTGACCTACGTATCCGTGTAGGCATGGTATTCCAAAAGCCAAACCCATTCCCAATGAGCATCTACGAGAACGTGGCTTACGGCTTACGTGCTCAAGGTATCAAAGACAAGAAGCACATTGATGAAGTAGTAGAAAGCTCACTGCGCAGTGCGGCACTTTGGGACGAAGTAAAAGACCGTCTTAAAGCACACGCATTTGGTTTGTCTGGTGGTCAGCAACAGCGTCTATGTATCGCTCGTACCATTGCAATGGAACCGGATGTAATCCTAATGGATGAACCAACATCGGCTCTAGACCCAATCGCGACACACAAGATTGAAGAACTGATGGAAGACCTGAAGAAAGACTTCACTATCGTTATCGTAACGCACTCAATGCAGCAAGCGCGTCGTATTTCAGACCGTACTGCTTTCTTCCTAATGGGAGAGCTTGTAGAGCACAACGAAACGAGTGTTATCTTCAGTGAGCCAAAAGATGATCGTACTAAAGGTTACGTAAACGGTGACTTTGGTTAATTGATTATTCAAGTGCTGTGTTTGGCCCTTTAGCAAAACCAGCACGCTAACTGATACGCAGGTTAGATAATCGAATAGATCGACAGAATTATCACTATAACTATAAGCGATGGAAGTTTTGCCCCACTTTAGGTGGGGCTTTTTTATGGTTCATCGCGGATTAGCGGGAACTAAAAACAAAAAAACGGTAGTAAGTGATATGGTTTAGTCGCCAAACAAAAATCATACACAAACTACCGTTTTCATGCCGAATCATACTTTCCTATCTTCATTCTGGGAAGGCTTTAAAATAGTAAAGTCTCACCAGACAGCATCACTTGTTACACTAACTCTTAAACCTAATTCTGAGGCTAAATGCCTTTGCGGTCTTGAAGCTGAGGCTATCCATGAGTATCAATGGCGTCATGTGAAAGAGGCCATGTTGTTCAATGTTCCTGTTGAGCTTTCCGTTCAAACTCGAAGGATCAAGTGTCGTGACTGCGGCATAAAAACAGAGTTTCTATCTTGGTTAGAGCCTTATGCTCGTATAACGACGCGTCTAAAAAGCTATATAGAACAACTACTGCCTCTTCTTCCCATTAAGCATATCTCCCAGTTAACGAGCGTTCATTGGCACACCATTAAAGAGATAGATAAACGTCGACTTCGCCAAGTGGTACCGTCAGTGAAATGGGAAGGGCTAAGGCAACTCGTCATGGACAGGTTCGCCATCTTTAAAGGGCACCGATATGCCACAGTCATCGCTGATGCTAAGACTCACCAAGTCATTTGGATAGGGTTAGGTCGTAGCCGCAAGGACATACGACCGTTTTTCGAGCAGTTAGGCAAGCATGGTAACAATATCGAAGCGGTCGCAATGGACATGAATACGGCTTTTGACCTTGAAGTTCAAGCGCACTGCCCGAATGCAAAAATCGTTTACGACTTATTCCATGTTGTTGCTAAGTTCGGTCGTGAGGTGATGGATAGAGTCAGAGTCGACCAAGCTAACAAACTCAAGCAGGATAAAAAAGCGAGGCAATGGGTGAAGCGCTCACGCTGGGTACTGCTGAAAAACAGAGGTAATTTAAATGCACGACAAGATAGCTATCTTACTGAAATATTGAATATCAATAAGGACTTGATGGCCACTTATATACTCGGCTCACAACTCAAAGAGCTTTGGTACTGTAAATCAGAAGCACATGCTAAGGGGCTCTGGGAGGTATGGTGGGCACAAGTGCAAGAGAGTGGAATTAAGCCATTGAAAGAGTTTGCACGAAAACTGAGGCCTTATCTTCACGGTATTATTGCATCGGCAACTTATCCGCTCAACACCTGCACATTGGAAGGGATAAACAACAAAATAAAGTTAATCAAGCGAATGGGGTATGGATATCGAGATACAGACTACTTCTCCTTGAAGATAAAAGCGGCTTTCCCCGGAAAGCCGCGATGAACCTTTTTTATGCCTTTAAAAAAGTCCCAATGTCGATGAAATTTTGGGCAGGAAATCCCATTTTTGTAGTCCTTCTCATGCTTGTGATAATGTAAAAAGTGAAATTGCGACCCGCTTAACATCTCATTTTTAGATACATTGATTGCATATCAAGGCTTCTGTATTTTTGCTGTATTCTCAATAGCCAATGGACGGAAGCTGTGCCTGTAAAAGCCTTTGCAAAACAAATATCTGCTACGCGCGATCACCGTTTGTTGGCAGAGTCTCTTTTCGACTACTTAGCTAAGATGCTTGTTCCTAAAGGGGTTGGGATATTTGCTGAGCCAATTCCGGAAAGCGATTCGTTACCCTTGTTTTGTCATGGCGAATTAACCTCTCTTGAGAATTACCCCTCTACATTTTGGCCTTGGGTTTCACAGTTTGATACCGCAGACGGCGTGTTACCTATGGCAATCAATACCTGTAATTGGGAACACATGAAAGTGCTGGGTGGGGAGTCGTTCATCATGATGCTCGACAACGCGCCTGCCTGTAGAACTTATTTAATTGTTCAAAATTGCAATGCTGAGAAGGTAAATCAAACCTTCGACCAAGATCTTGATGTCTTACAGCTCGCGGCTGCCCGTTGGCAATGTATTCGTGCCGAAAAAAATGCGGCCCTTGAGATAAAGCACCGAGACACACGCGAAGCACAGTACCTTGATGAGATAAAGTTACGAGAGCTGTTTGTTGAGAACATGAAACTGGTTCATCAAGTCGCGTTAGAGCTTTCTAACCCTGAATCATTAGATGCCTTGTACAAGGCTTCGGTTGAAGCTGTCCGTGACCGTTTAGGTTTTGATCGTGCGATCTTCATGTTGCTCGATATGAAAAAGCGTTGCTTCAGCGGCACCTATGGCACTGATGAAGCGGGTAAAACAAACAGCGAGCATCATACTCAATACGACTTGCATCAACTTGAAGCCGAATACATTGAAGCACTGTCCGATAACCATACCAATCTCGTCATTATCGAGAACGCGCCCCTATACACAGAAGGGAAGGTCGTTGGGCAAGGCTGGAACGGTATGCTTATCTTGCGTGAAGGGGACAAACCTGTCGGTTGGATCGCCATGGATAACTACATCCATCGTTCTCCCATTACCAATTATCAAAAGCAGATGCTTGAGTCTTTTGGCTCTCTGCTTTCTCAGATCTACATCCGTAAGCGTCAAGAGCAGAACATACGCATGTTGCATTCGAGCATGGTGGAGCTGTCTCGCTGTGACAGCGTCAGTGAAGTTTGTAAGTCCGCGGTCAGTTTTGCTATTCAGCACTTAGGCATTGATCGATTAGCGGTGTTCCTCACTGATAAAAACTGTAGCTACATGCAAGGTACGTGGGGCACAGACATTAAAGGCGATATTGTCGATGAGTCTTATTATCGCTCAGAGCTGGTGGAGCGAGACATTGTAGCCGCAGCGCGTGCTTGCCCTAACCAAGTGGCGTTTGAAGAATCAGTCCCTATTTATCACGATTTTAATATTGTTGGCGTCGGTTGGACTGCAATGACCATGCTCACTACAAACACGGGTGAGCCGATTGCGTTTATCGCAGCCGATAACCTGTTAACTCGCAGTCCTTTAACCTCACAGCTTCGTGAAGTAATTCGTATCTTTGCTTCAAGCCTTGCTGAGGTGCTGCAAAGAACCATGGCTCAAGAAGAGTTGAAAAAGCTCAATGAAACTCTGGAGCAGGAAGTCAGTAAGCGCACTCAAGAGCTAGAGTTGGCCAATGAGCAATTGGATATCATTTCTAAACTAGACCCTCTGACACGACTTGGAAATCGTCGTATGTTGTCGCAAGTCTTAGAAGATTTGAACTGCGACGATCAAGGTGCTTTTGCCACACAACATGAAATTACATTTGGGTTGATCCTAGTCGATTTAGACCATTTTGGTTTGTACAACAGCGTCTATGGGCATACTGAAGGTGACGCGGCTCTGCGAACCATCGGCAAGATACTTAATGCACATGTTTATAGTGATAAGGAAACCTTCTGTCGTATTGGGGGAGAAGAGTTTATGTTGTTGATGATCGGCACTAATCACTCTGAAACGAAGCAGCGTGCCGAGTCTATTAGAAAGTGCATAGAAGAGGCGAAGATCCTTCACTGCGAAAGTAGCACTAGCCCATATTTAACTGCATCGGTTGGGTATGCTTCGATAACTTCTGACCAACACCAGTTCGATTTTGACCTGCTTTATGGCAAGGCAGATAAAGCCCTATATCAAGCCAAAGACTCGGGGCGAAATAGAATTGTCTCAGCCTTAAAGCGAAAAAAGGTCGCAGTTTCAATTTCCTAGTTCGGTATGATTTCTTTTTATCGTAAAAACGAACAAAGCCGTGATGCTCACAAGGTGGTCATCACGGCTTCTTTTCTTCTACCAAATTAGACTTTTCTATTAACTAAAGTGTTTCTAGTGAGCTTTTTCGCGTTTTGCTAGAGACTCGCTTTGGCTTCTTAACTGCTTTGATTGCCTCAGAAGGATCCCATGACGGGTTTGTCGAGCCAGTTTCACCATAAAGGCTTTGGTTTAGCTTGCCTAGCTCAGCTTCAACGGCTTCTAACGTCTCATCACTCAAGTCTGGGTTTTCAGCTTTCCATTGCTCAAACAAGGTTCTGGTCTTCACGCCATCTTTCGTTTTAAGAGCTTCAATAAGCGCTTCTGTTGTATCTGATTGACGTTCAACAGTGTGTGTTGGTTTTGTCGTTACACCACGGCGTGACCAGAAGTAGAAAGCCATTGCTGAGCTAACCAACCATAAAACAGCAAACAGAGCGGTGAGATAAGGCCAGAATCCTGGGTTATCAACAGTCACAACCGTCGGGTTTACTTGTTGGGCTGGTGGTGCTGTAACTGGTGGTGTGCTAGACGTCGCACGGTCACTTGCTTTTACCGCTAACTCTAGTCCAAATGCTTTACTGGTTTGCTTCGATTGTGAATCGGTGTTGAACCAAGCTTGAGAGACCTTCGGAAGCGAGATATTTCCAGCTTCTTTCGGGATCAATACCTGCTTGTAAACCACCACAGCATCGCCTGACTGCGTTGTGCCAAATTGCGGCTTTTCTTCATATACACGAACCGATTTAGGGTAGGTGATATTCAGCTTCGGCAGTTGGTGCTGGGTTAGGTTGCTAGCCGTCATAGTAATGGTACGAGTTAACGAATCACCCGCTTCCATTTCAATGGTTTGCTTGTCGCTTTCTAAACCATTGTTACTGGTTAGCTCGTTACCTTGGCTATCAGACCATTTTTGAATCAACTTGAAGTTCGATGTTGGTAACCACTCACCTTGGTAGCCTTTTGGCACCTCTTTGACGGTTACATCTAGGGTTTCAACGGGAGTGTCGAGTTGAAACAATCGTGTTGTGCTTGAGTTGTTGGTCGAATAGACAACAGCTCCAGTCAGCTTCGGTCCGTTCAGCTTAAACTGTCCGGCCTTTTGTGACGAGATGCGGAAAGACTGTTGAACGACCGTCACTTCTTGTCCATTAAGGACATCTTGAAATTGCTTTGATTCACCAATAGGTTCCACGTCTAAGCCCTGTGAGCTCGGTGGCGCTATTTTAGGATCTTGCAGCCTTCTTGGGTCAGCTTTAATGATGAGTTTTACATCAAGTTCAGCGACTTCTTGTGGATATAGCGAGTCTTTACTCAGATTAAGCTGGAACTCAGCCATATCATGTTGAGTGGGTGCAGCTTCATTAACGGCAACATTGATGGTGATTGGCTTAGTTTTCGCGCCTTCAATATCGAAGCTAGGAATCTGAACCTTGCCCAAACGAAGAGGTGCAAGGCTGATGTTCCATTCACTTGACACCGAACGGCTACCATTGACGATTCGCATCGACGTGCCAAAGCTTGGTGTGCCGACATAGAAATCCTGTTGGAGCGCCGTTAAATCTAAAGCATCAGAAGAGACTTTTTCATCGGTCGCGACTCTAAGTAGGAATACTTGATCTTTGGTGACATTGTTTTGTGAAACGCTCGCTACGGCAGTCGCCGCCAATGCAGAAAAGGACGAGAAAGCGCCCAACAGCAGCGTTAGGAATATGGATAAAAATGGCTTGTTAAGAAATCGCATGGTTACCACTTTTTGTTTTGGTTGTTAGGGGCACTTTTTTGTCGTGCTTGTAAAATCATTTGCGCTTTAAGCAGCTGGCTTGGGTCACGGGCGCTTTCTACTTGCTCAAGTTTTCGCATATCTGGGTCACTTGATAGCGGTTGCCCTGAGGTTTGTGCTACAGCTTGTTGAGCATCTTCTTCACCTTTTTCGCTTGAAGCTTGCTGTGCACTCGCACTTTGAGGTGTTGATTCATCTTGATCTCGTTCCTCTGACTGCTCGGCTTTGCTTGGTTGTTTAGACTGAGCTGTTTGCTCGCCTTCTTGTTCACCTGCATTTGCATCCGGTTGGTTTTTGGCTTGCCCTTGGTTTGCGCTTTCAGCTTGGTCGTCTGTTGGGTTCTGTGATTTTTCACCGCTTGCAGATCTTTGCTGTTGATCCGACGAGTCTTGAGAAGAATCATTTTGCTGACCTTGCTGACCTTGCTGACCTTGCTGACCTTGCTGACCTTGCTGACCTTGCTGACCTTGCTGACTCTGCTGGTCTTGGTCTTTTTGATCTTTGGATTCAGAATCACCTTGCTGTTGCTGTTGCTGTTGCTGTTGCTGTTGCTGTTGCTGTTGCTGTTGCTGTTGGGCTTGTTTGACGATCTCTAGATTCTTCTTGGCATAGGCATGCTCAGGGTTGTTTTCTAAAATGCGTTGATATTCTTCTATTGCTTGATCGTACTTGCCTTGTTGCGCTTGTGCATTCGCAAGGTTGTAGCGAGCATCTTCGCCAGTCAAACCTTGCAGTGTCTGCTCTGCAGCTTCGAAGTCTCTCGCTTTGTATTGTGAGATGCCTTTCCACTCCTGTTGTTGGAACTGCTCTGCAGCTTGTTGGAAGTCTTCATCTTGATAAAGCTGATAACCCACCTGGTCGTCGGTTTTCCACGGATTCGCAAACGCAGTATTCGGTTGGCTGAACGACAAAACCACAGCTAACCCGCACCAAATAACCCCTTTCCTGAACAGCCCAAGTGCAGGGAGTAATAGGAACGGCAGTAACCAAAAGCCATTGTTGACTCTGGTGTTGAGTGAGTTATTGGTCTTGGTCACTTCAGAGGTTGTGGCAACACGGTCAAGATAACTCGCAATGTGTTCAACATCTGAGTTATCAAATTGAACCTCAGTGAACGTGCCACCATAACTGCGAGTAAGGTCTCGCATGTTCTCTAAGTGGGTTCTCGCGACCACGGTTTGCCCTGAGTCGGTTTGCAGCATTGAGCCTGTTGGCAAAGAGATGGGTGCGCCACTTTCAGTGCCTACCGCTAAAATAGATAGCGTCCAATTGCTCCCAGATAGAAGCGAGTCGATCTCTTTCTTCTCTTGGTCATCGATATCATCAGCAATCAATACCAAGTCACCTTGATAGATCTTCGCGCGAGTCATCATCTCAATCGCAAGCTTAACCGCAGCGGGAGCGTTACTGCCTTGGTAAGGCATGATATCCGGGGAGAGATTCGGCACTTGGCTCTTGATGGTGTTGATGTCTGACGTAAGCGGACTAATGGTGTAAGCATCGCCAGCGTACGCGACCATCCCTGTTAAGCCTTCTTTCCACAACGAAAGCAGGTCAAGTGCTTTGTATCGCGCTTGAGTCAGGCGATTTGGTTTTATGTCGGTAGCGTATAGAGACATCGACATGTCCATCATCACAACTCGCGCCTGCGTTTTTTCAAAGCTCGGCTGTTCATTGTTTTGAAAGCTTGGTCCGGCTAGTGCAATAACACCGACTAACCACCAAATACCAAAGTAAGTGCTGCGGTCTTTCGATGGCTTACTTGATTCTGGCGCCAAGTATCGAGCGATATGAGACGCCAATAACCCTTGCTTAGATTGCTTCTTGCTAAGCCACCAAATAGCGGGCAGGGCAGCAAGTGCCAACAACCAATATGGGTAGATAAAAGTAAAGTTAGACATTGTTTCTCCTAATGGCTAACAGCATAAATGCGAAGAACATAGCAGTAGACAAAGGCCATACGAACCACTCTTGTTGTGGTCGCCAAACCTTAGTGGCATTTGTTACGGGTTCTAACTGGTTGATGGTGTCGTAAATGGTCGCCAGCTCTTTACTGTCACGCGCTCGGAAGTATTGACCGCCTGTGCGTTTCGCAATTTCCATTAGCGTGCGTTCATCCAAATCTTGAGCCGTGTTTACTTTGCGAGTCATGAAGAACTCTTTAACCATCATTTCGTCTGCGCCAACACCGACGGTGTATATGGTCGCGTTGTATTTCTTGGCAATGTCTGCAGCCTCTAATGGATCTAATACCCCAGCGGTATTACTGCCGTCACTGAGTAGCACCATCACACGTTGAGGCGCATCGCTATCAACAAAGGTCTTGGTCGCAAGGCCAATGCCATCGCCAATCGCAGTTTGATTACCGATTAGTCTCAGTACTGCTTGATTGAGTTGTTGTGACAATGTGTCTCTGTCTAATGTCAGCGGTGTTTGTAAATACGCATGATCGGCAAAGAGTACCAACCCAACTCGGTCGCCTTTTCGGCGCTCAATAAAGTCACTCAACACATGTTTGACTGCCGATAAGCGGTCGATGTATTCGCCATTGAACTGCATGTCCTCTTGGCTCATCGAATAAGAGAGGTCGACAACCAACATCAAGTCACGGTGCTTCGGTTGAAACTCCACCGGTTCGCCATACCAAACGGGGCGTGCGAGTGCTGTCACCAATAAAAGCCAGATAATTACGGACAACGCCTTTGGCAAGCGAGTGCTTGGCGTTTTGGTATTACTGTCCTCTGGCAGAAATGGAAGCTTGAGGGCGCTGCTTGATTCTGCTTTAGGCGAGAATAAGTAAATGAGAAACGGCAGTGGTGCGAGGAAAAACATCCACCACCAAACGAATTCAATATTTAGTAAGCTCGTGTTTAAAAGATCAGTCATGGTTACCTCGCTTTGGAGGAAGGGCTTTACGAAGCCATGTTTCGCAGTCATCAACCAATTTCTGCTGAACCTTGCGCTGATCGTCATTCATTGAAGTTGGATCTTGATAGAGCGACTGTTGCCACTGAGATTGTTTTTCTACAAACAACGGCTTTTTTAGTTGTGCGTCTAAGAATTTCAACCAATCATCACCCGCTAGACCTGCTACTTTCTCACGTGGGAAGTAGCTCAATGCTGCTTGACGAAGGATGTGTTGTGCTTCGCTAGGTGATAAGCGCTTTGAAGGCTGATTATTGTTGAAGTAAGACAGCGCTTCTTGCTTCGCCTGTTGATTGTTTATTCTGCGTTTTAGAATAAAAAACACCAAGGCAATCAGGATAATGGCTGTGATAATTACGGCCCACCAACCCCATGCTAAAGGCCACCATGTTGGTGCGTCTGGCGCAATAACAGGGCTTAAATCTAAGGGCTGATTCATGACTGAGCTCCTGATATCTGGCTCATCAATGGCTGCGCACTCGACAGCGAGCTATAGGGTATCGCGAGAGATAATCCCATCTGTTGTAGCTGTTGCTGCTTGGCCGAGAAGGCGTGGTTGAGCTTTTCCTTTTCTTTATTTGAGGAGAAGTTGAACCACTGTGTTTTACTGCCATCAGTGACTTGTTTCGAGCCTTTATAGGTCGTTTGACCTTGCTCTAGCGGGTCGTAAAAATGCACTAGACGTACTCGGTTGTGTCTGCGAATTTGACTGATAAGTGAGTAATCACTTTCTTGGTAACGCACAAAATCACTGAGCATAATAATATCGCTTCCTTTAGGGCAAAGCTGGTGCAGAGATTTCAGTCCATGCTCTAAGGTTGTGTCACTATGATTTTCGTGTTCAATCAGTGCTGCATTATTGATTTCTATGACTTTTTGTAAAATACGCAGCGGAGCATGGTTACTTGCACTGGGTTTAATCTCAATGATCTCTTTGCCCGTATCAATCACAGCACCAATTCGGTCTTTTTGAGCTACGGTTAACCAGCACAGTTGGCTAGCAAAGTGGGCAAGTTGAACCGATTTTAGCAATAAGGTTGAGCCGAAAATCATGCTGCTTGATAGGTCCAAGAACAAAATGACAGGCTGTTCTCTTTCTTCAGAGAACAGTTTGGTATGCGCCTTGCCCGTCCTAGCAGTCACGCGCCAATCAATGCTGCGAATGTCATCGCCCGCTTGGTACTGACGAACTTCTGAGAAATTCATTCCGCGTCCTTTGCGGTTGCTCTCATGTTGGCCATTAAGCTGTGACCAGAGGCTTTTTGCCGGAGGCAACCATCGAACAGACTGCGCCTTGTATTGCAGCAGCTCATCCAGATTCAGCATCACGCCGTCACTGTGGTTTGGTAGTTGATTATTCATGCGCGTATCCCTATGCGCTACCAACCAGTGAAATAAGGTGTGCGATCACTTGGTTTGCAGTGACACCTTCAGCTTGTGCGTGGTAGCTACGAAGTAGGCGGTGACGCAGTACAGGGAATGCCATCGCTTGAACGTCTTGTGGAGTAACATAATCTCGGCCAGCAAGCCAAGCGTGCGCACGAGCGCAGCGGTCTAGGGCAATCGTTGCACGCGGGCTAACACCCATATCTAGCCATTGATCCAGTTGGTCGCTGTACTGTTTAGGTTGGCGAGTCGCCATTACCAATCTGATGATGTACTGCTCAATTGTATCTGCCATGTGAATATTGAGCACTTCTTGGCGCGCTTCAAAGATCGTTTGCTGAGATATCTCTTGTGGCTGAACCGATTCGTTGCCTTGAGCTTCACCACGGTTGAGTCGCAGGATCTCAAGTTCACTCTCCATATCTGGGTATTCAACTTCTAGATGCAGTAAGAAACGGTCTAGCTGGGCTTCTGGCAGTGGGTATGTGCCTTCTTGCTCAATTGGGTTTTGTGTTGCCATGACTAAAAACAGTTCCGGCAGAGCATAGGTTTTTCGACCTGCAGTGACTTGTTTTTCAGCCATCGCTTCTAACATCGCGGCTTGTACTTTCGCCGGAGCACGGTTGATCTCATCCGCTAGAATTAGTGAGTTAAAAATCGGGCCAGATTGGAAGGTAAACTCTCCAGTCTCTGGTCGGAAAATATCGGTACCCGTTAAGTCTGCAGGCAGTAGATCCGGCGTAAATTGAATGCGGTGGAAATCCCCCTCAACGCAATCAGCCAGTGACTTTACGGCGCGAGTTTTTGCTAAACCGGGAGGTCCTTCAACAAGGATATGACCATCCGCCAACAGGGCGATCATCAGCTGTTTAACGAGCTCTTGCTGACCAATGATTTGAGACTCTAAATAGTTTTGAAGGACTTCGAAATTTGTTTTGTGCATTTTGGACTCTCTGGGTATCCATTTGATTTTTATTTTGAGTATTGGTCACTTATCCGTAGCAAAAAGTTCCAGTACATCTGCGTAATTTATTTTTTCAAATTTGGAATGATTTACAAGTAGTTAGATAAAAGCACCACTCGATTATGATTTTTACCATATCAACTGGTTTTTACATACTAAAGCTCAAAAGGAGGGGGCTCGTGAGAATTAGGTGAAATCTCAATGCTCAGATAATAAAAACAAATACCAAACCTCCCTGCATTTGCTTGGTTAATAATACCTCCAGCTAAGTTAATTCGGTTGTTACATCACATTTGCAATTTTTTGAGAGAAAAGTCTCTAGTTTTATTGGTTGTGGTCGATACATAACTTAGATTGTGCACTTCTGATTGGAGTGCACTAAAAAAGTCCTGTTCAGGGTACACAAATAACGAGCGATTCTTTTTGAAGGTCCAAATATGTTGAAAACTAACTCTCTGAGTATTAAGCAAAAGGTTGTACTTGGTATTACTTTTGCGGTTCTTGCCTCTACGGTCATTGTTGGCGCGATGGCGCAGCAACAAGCAAGAGATGTCTTGAGTCACCGATTGGTTGATATTGAACTTCCTGGGATGCTTGAGCGAATCAATGGTGAAATTGACCGTGAAGTCTCTCAATTGTTGTTAGCGGCGGAGCAAATTGCGTCAAACGAATTCATCTCTGATGCGATTGAATCGACAGAACGTGACCCTGCATTAGAGAACAAGTTAGTTAAACAACTGAACAACGTTCGTAACCAATATCAGTTAAACGATGCTTCAGTAGCGAACCGTCAAACGGCTTACTACTGGAACCAAAATGGTTTCCTACGTCAGTTAAACCAACAACAAGATGGCTGGTTCTTTGGCTTTACGCAGTCTGGACAGCCAACCATGGTGAGTATGTTCCAAGAAGCCAATGGTGAAGTGAAAATGTTCGCTAACTACCAACAGCCTTCTGGTTTAGCGATGTCTGGTCTATCAAAATCGATGGACGACATGGTGAGCCTACTGAACGGTTTCAAGATTGAAAATACTGGTTTTGTATTTTTAACGGATAGCCAAGGTGATGTACAAATTCACCGCGAACGCTCGCGCAGTGACTCTTCACTTCAACAACTTTATGGCCCTCAATCAAGCCAGCTTTTGAACAAGTCTGGCTTCAACCTGATTACCACAGAAAGCCAAGGCCAAGAGTTGTTCGTGGCAAGTTTATACGTGTCGTCGATGGACTGGTTTGTTATTGGTGTAGTACCAACAGGCGAAGTATTTGCTGAGCTAGATGAGACTGCACAAAAGATGCTGATCATGACTGCGGTTGTAGCGCTAGTGTTCATCCTAATGGGCGTAGTACTAGCAAACAGCATTACTCAGCCGATTAAACTACTGGCTAAACGCTTTGGTGACCTAGGCGAAGGTGATGGTGACCTTGCACAACGTATCGAAGTGAAAGGCAACGATGAAATCGCGCAGCTTTCAAAAGGATTCAACGGATTCATTGAAAAGATTCACGAGTCGATGAAAGAGGTATGTTCAACAAGCCAAGCGCTTCAAGTGGCAGCAGAGAGCGTTTCTAACAAAGCGCACATCACCCACGACAACAGCCAAGAGCAACGTGATCAAACCCTTCAAGTAGTGGCGGCAATCAACCAAATGGGCATGACCATCAGTGAGATTGCATCAAACGCGGCAACAGCAGCAGAAACAGCAACACAAGCTTCGGGTAATACTGAAGTAGGTCGTTCTGTTGTGAACAAAGCAAAAGACGCGATCAGCCGTTTAGCTCAAGACATTGAAAGTACAGGGCAAGTGGTTGAGCAGCTTGCTTCAACAACGCAAGACATTGGCTCTATTCTGGGTGTTATTCGTGATATTTCAGAGCAAACTAACTTGCTTGCACTGAACGCTGCGATTGAAGCCGCACGTGCCGGTGAGCAAGGTCGTGGTTTTGCCGTAGTAGCAGATGAAGTACGTAACCTAGCAAGCCGCACTGCAGATTCAACGGAAGAGATTCAGAAGATGATCAACCAACTGCAAAGCGATGCGAAAGATGCGGTAACGGCAATGAGTGCAGGTAAGGTTATTACCCTTGAGGGTGTATCTGCATCGGATGAAGCGGTAGACGTACTGGGTGGTATCTCAGACCGTATCGTTGATATTACCGACCGTAATACGCAAGTTGCTACGGCAACGGAAGAGCAATCGACTGTAGTTCACACCATCAACCAAAACATTGAAGAGATCAACGCGATCAACGAAGTGACGACAGGTACCGCTGAGCAACTTGCAGAAGCAAGCCAAGAGCTTCGAGACCTATCTTCTCGTCTGGATAAGATGGTTGGTTCATTCAAGCTTTAATGTCTTTAAACTTTAATATCTTTAAGCTTGAATACCTTAGGCCATAGCATGGCTTAGATGGTTACATAGACTAAGAGCTGGATTCATTTAATCGTGGACCCAGCTCTTTTTGTTTTGTGGTTTTATTTTCTTCTAACTGACCTTGGCTTGATCTGGTTTCGGGCTTTAAACTCAATCACCCTAGCATCACAGGGCGTAAATGAGTAAAATCTGATTAGGTTTAATATTTAGGTAAGTATCATGAGCGATTTTGAAAAAGAGCTAGAGCAGATGACTCAAGAGATGGGCGATGAGCCAGAGGTAAAACTGCCATCACTTGAAGAGCAAAAAGCGATCGTTGCTGAATTTAAGCGACTAGAAGCGGAAGGCAAACTGACTCCAGAAGTGTTGGAAAAGCATTTTGGCCAGTTCAACAAAAAAAGTGATACACCAATCCACTAAGCTTAAGATACGTCCTCTCTTTTAAGTCATGGTTTTAAGTAATGGTTTTGAGTGACAGTTTGAAGTGATTGGTTGAGCCGAGGCTCTAACTGAACAGATAAAGGTCTAGCACATGCTAGGCCTTTTTTATTGTCTGTCGATAATGTAATAGTGAAGGCAATGCGTATTACTGATTAAGAGCTTACAGAAAGAAAAATCCCCCTTACAAGGTAAGAGGGATTGGATTTGGACAGTTATCGATTAACAGAGAATCGATTAATCAGTACCGTACTCTTTGTATAGACGACGACATGCTCGGCCATCGCTGTGGAACAAGTGACAACGGTGCGCTGGAATGCCAATCGCTAGTTTGTCGCCAGGTTCAACCGTTAGCGTGTCTGGTTGACGGTAGATAACGTCAGCATCTGCGCTTTCAAGGTTTAGGTAAACTTGAGTTTCATTACCTAGCTTCTCGACGATCATTACTTCGCCTTCAATCGTTGCATCACCTGCTTCAGCAGACATCAAGTGCTCAGGGCGAACACCTAGAGACATACGGTCGCCAACGTTAACGGTTGTACCATCAACAGGGATCCAGAAAGTCATGCCGTTTGAAAGCTGAACCAATACGCGTTCTGCTTCAGCCTGTTCAATGTGTACAGACATAAAGTTCATCTTCGGCGAGCCAATAAAGCCAGCAACGAAACGGTTTTGAGGGTAGTGGTATAGGTCAAGTGGCTTACCAACTTGAGATACGTAACCGCCATCAAGAACAACAATCTTATCGGCCATTGTCATCGCTTCCACTTGGTCGTGGGTAACGTAGATCATGGTGCAACCAAGTTGACGTTGTAGCTTAGTGATTTGTGAACGCATTTGAACACGCAGCGCAGCATCTAGGTTAGATAGCGGTTCATCCAGTAGGAATACGTTAGGTTGAGAAACCAGAGTACGACCAATGGCAACACGTTGACGTTGACCGCCAGAAAGTGCTTTTGGTTGACGCTCTAGTAAGTGACCAAGCTGAAGGATTTCAGCGGCATGCTCAACACGCTTATCAATCTCAGCTTTATCTGCGTTCGCTAGCTTAAGACCAAAAGACATGTTGTCGTAAAGGTTCAGGTGAGGGTAAAGCGCGTAAGATTGGAACACCATACCTACGCCACGCTTTGATGGCTCAACGTCGTTCATGCGTTGGTCGCCAATGTACAAATCACCAGACGTAATGTCTTCTAGACCTGCGATACAACGTAATAGCGTCGATTTACCACAACCTGATGGTCCAACGAATACTACGAATTCACCTTCGTTGATGTCTAAGGTTACGTCCTTAGAAATCTGTACATCACCATATGATTTATAAACGTTTTTTAACGTGACACTCGCCATCTAGCTTGTCCTCGATCGATCAAATTTTAAGTTTTACTGCTTATCATTATAAGAAATTTTTGGGTCAGCAGTAACTGTAGGAATTGGTAAGTATTGAGTGAGTAAGAAAAAAAGTGGGTGAGACTTGGATTCTGTAACCAAGCCCACCCGTCATAGCCAAACTGGTGCCTATTTCCCCCACATCCAGCTAAACCTCCCCCGTGATTCAATCACAGATTTAGCTCGATGCTTAATAAAGACAACAGCGGGCAGTGAAGCCAGCTTAATGAACAATGTGGTTACACACGACACTTGCTGGTAAAGGGTTCTTACTATCCACTCTTGGATGAATGCAGTTTCCGTGAATTGGCGGAAGGGTACATCCTCCTAATAGAAAATTAACTAGGGGGAGTAGGAGGGGAGGAGTAGATATAGGGGGTTAATAATAATTGGCGATCCAGTTCAAATAAATCCACCACATAACGGTGATGTTGATCACGATGAGTATGTGTTTTGTGATTCTAGTCTCTAATCTGACCGGATGGCGATCACGAATTTAAGCCATAATAGCTAGGGCGTAGTGGCTAGGATGATGAGCTAGGGTCTGTTTTCTCAGATCATAACCTCCGAAAACTGGCTCGTCTTGGTAGATGTGCCCTACGTATAAATATAAAAAGGATATTCACATGAAAAACGCTCTAAGCGCTGTAGCTCTAGGTACATTGGTTGCTCTGGGTTCTTTTGGTGCAAACGCTGCTATCGAAGAAGGACAACTAACAATCTGGGTAGGTGGTGACAAAGCTTATGAAGGCATGGCTGAAGTAGGTAAACGCTTCGAAGAAGATACTGGTGTTAAAGTAACAGTTGCTTTCCCTGACAAGCTAGAAGAGAAATTCCCTCAAGTAGCAGCAGCTGGCGACGGCCCAGATATGATCTTCTACGCACACGACCGTTTTGGCGGCTATGCAGAAGCGGGTCTTCTTGTAGATATCAAACCTTCTAAAGAGACTAAAGAAGGTATCGTAGACTTCGCATGGGACGCTGTTTCTTACGAAGGTAAAACAATCGCATACCCTGTTGCCGTTGAGTCAGTTTCTCTAATCTACAACAAAGCACTTGTTCCTAACCCACCTAAGTCTTGGGAAGAAATCCCAGCACTTAATGCTGAACTTCAGAAAGACGGAAAGAAAGCGATCATGTGGCCTCTACGTGGCGGCGCTTACTTCACATGGCCTCTACTTGCAGCTGACGGCGGTTACGCATTCAAACAGACTGCAGAAGGTTACGACATTAAAGATGCGGGCGTAGCGACTGACGGTGTTCAGAAGTCTCTAGGTTTCATCGAGAAGATGGTACAAGACAAAGTTATCTCTGCAGACATGGATTACTCAGTAGCTGAGTCTGAATTCGTTGCAGGTAACGTTGCAATGACAATCAACGGCCCTTGGGGTTGGGAAAACATCAAGAAAGCTGGCGTAGACTACGGTGTAACAACGCTACCTAAGTTCAACGGTAAAGCGTCTAAACCTTTCGTTGGTGTATGGGCTGGTGGTATCAGCACTGCTTCTCCAAACCGCGACCTAGCTGTTGAGTTCATGGAAAACTACCTACTAACTGATGAAGGTATGAAGAGCCTGAATGACGACAAGCCACTAGGCGCTGTTGCTCTTAACTCTTTCCAACGTCAACTAGACAGCGATACTCGTATTGCAGCAACAATGGACAACGCGATGAACGGCGAAATCATGCCTAACATTCCTCAGTTCACAACGTTCTGGTACAGCATGGAAGAAGCGATCGGCAACGTAGTTGACGGCCGTCAATCAGTAGACGAAGCACTAAAAGCTGCTGAAGGTCGTATGACTAAATAACAACCAAGCACTACCTTTTAAGGAGAGGGCAACCTCTCCTTACTTTTCTATTTTTTATCTATATCGCTAGCAGGTTCCTCTATGCAGTCAGTTCAAGGTACAGATGCTATCCCAGCACCATCAAGCCTTCCAGGCAGTAAAAGCGTCTTCATCAAATGGGGGTTGCTTGGTAGCGTTGGCTTAATTAACGGCTACGCTACAATTCTAATGTATTCTCGCGGTGAGCTCGCTTTTGCGTTGCTTACAGTGATCTTAACGGCTTTGGCACTTTACATTTTTGGTAGTAAGAAAACTTACGCCCACCGTTATATTTACCCAGGTATTGCCGGAATGATCTTGTTCATTCTTTTCCCATTGGCATACACCGTAGGGCTTGCGTTTACAAACTACAGCGCAAAAAACCAGCTTTCTCTAGAACGTACTCAAACCGTTCTTTTAGACCGCACTTTCCAAAGTGGTGATAGCTACCCATTCACTTTGTACAAGACTGACGACGGTCACCAGATCGTGGTTAAAGATGGCGATCAACTATTAGCGACTGACGTATTCTCTTTAGACAATATGACAGCGACAGAAATGGACCTATCTGCAATCGAGTCTACGCAAGGTGAAAAAGAGAAGATCAAAGCGATCATCCAAAACCGAGCAGCGATCAGTGGTGTTGATTTCAATCTACCGGACGGTGGTGACATCCGCATGAGTGGCTTACGTAAGTTCGCTTCTGTTGCTCCGCTTTACACCCTTCAGGATGATGACGAAACGTTAATCAACAACGAAACGGGTGATGTTCTTAAGCCAAATATGGACTTAGGTTTCTACCAACCTGTTGATGCCAATGGTGAGTTTACAGGTAACACAATCTCTCCGGGCTTCGTTGTTAGCATTGGTACACATAACTTTGAACGTGTGTGGAAAGATGAAGGCATCAAAGAACCTTTCATCAGCATCTTTATTTGGACGGTTATCTTCTCTGTATGTACCGTAGTGTTCACACTTGTCATCGGTCTTGTACTGGCGAACATCGTACAGTGGGAAGAATTGAAAGGCCGCTCTATTTATCGTGTTCTACTGATTCTGCCTTACGCAGTACCAGCGTTCATCTCGATTCTTATCTTTAAGGGTTTATTCAACCAGAGCTTTGGTGAGATCAACATGGTGCTCGAGAATATCTTCGGCTTAAGCCCGAACTGGTTCTCAGACCCAATTCTTGCGAAAACCATGGTGTTGATTGTTAACACATGGCTAGGTTTCCCTTACATGATGATTCTATGTATGGGCTTGCTGAAAGCGATTCCTGATGACTTATACGAAGCGTCAGCAATTGACGGTGCGAACTTCCTTGATAACTTCAAGCGCATCACATTCCCATTGATGATTAAACCGCTTACACCGCTACTGATTGCAGCGTTTGCCTTTAACTTCAATAACTTCGTAATGATTCAACTATTGACGAACGGTGGCCCGAACATGATTGGTACTTCTGAGCCAGCGGGTTACACAGACTTGCTTGTAAGCTACACGTACCGAATTGCATTCGAAGGCGGCGGCGGTCAAGACTTCGGTCTAGCAAGTGCAATCGCAACGCTTATCTTCCTATTGGTTGGTGCACTAGCGTTACTAAACCTTCGTTTCACTAAACTGTCTCAAGATTAAGGAGCACGACAATGGCTATGGTACAAGGTAAAGGCCTTAAATACCGAGTGTGGGCAACGCATGCAGTGTTGTGGTGCTTCTTGGCAATGATTATCTTCCCACTTCTGATGATCATCGCGATCTCATTCCGTGAAGGTAACTTCGCAACGGGTAGCTTGATTCCAGACAATCCATCACTGGAGCACTGGAAACTAGCACTGGGTATTTCAGTAACAAACGCAGATGGCTCGGTAACGCCACCTCCATTCCCTGTTCTAACGTGGTTATGGAACTCGGTTAAAGTAGCGGGTGTGACGTCTATCTTGATTGTGGCACTGTCTACGACATCGGCTTACGCATTTGCTCGTATGCGCTTCAAGGGTAAAGAAACTATCCTGAAAGCGATGATGATTTTCCAAATGTTCCCAGCGGTACTTGCTCTAGTGGCTATCTACGCGTTGTTCGACAAACTTGGTCAATACATCCCGTTCCTAGGCTTGAACACGCATGGCGGTCTGATCTTCTCTTACCTAGGCGGTATCGCACTGCACGTTTGGACGATTAAAGGCTACTTTGAAACGATTGATAACTCTTTGGAAGAGGCTGCAGCACTGGATGGTGCAACGCCTTGGCAAGCATTCAGACTGGTTCTACTGCCATTGTCTGTGCCAATCCTAGCCGTTGTGTTTATTCTGTCGTTCATTGCAACAGTAGGTGAAGTACCAGTAGCGTCTATCCTGCTTACAGATGTGAACTCTTACACGCTAGCAGTAGGTATGCAGCAATACCTATACCCTCAGAACTACCTATGGGGTGACTTTGCGGCAGCGGCTGTACTTTCAGCACTTCCGATTACTATCGTGTTCTTACTTGCTCAACGTTGGTTAGTTGGCGGTTTGACGGCAGGTGGTGTAAAAGGATAAGCTGTATCCCATAAGAAAGAAAAAGAGCGACCTTCGTGGTCGCTCTATATTGGCATTTTTATTACATCATTTGGTTTGGCCGCCGATCAGTAATAAAAATAACCCTCAGGTTACGCATAGCTGGCTACTAATCAGGTTCCTTACGCTATTAATGATTAGTGGTTTTTGTAACTCTAACCCAGGTATTTACTTGGGTTTTTTTATGCCTGCTACTTTTTGCTTTGTCTTTGCGTCTGCTTTACTCGTCAACTCTTGTATCCATCACCGTTACTGTGCTGATAACCGCTTTAATATTAAAAGCTTCGAGTCACTTCTCTCCTACACCTTTCTTGACTCATTCCTCTTACTTGAAGGCATGAACGAGTCTCACAAATCAGACACTCAGTATAAGGGGCTGTTGATCTATTGATATATTGCTAATAATCCAATGCGTGATACTTCAATGATTTGTATGCAACAAGTGCTGAAATTGCAGAGAAAGTGCATATAGGAACGGGATGTGGCTGTGAGTTTTGAAGAGTCATAATTCAGACTAATTGAATGGTGTTAGATCTATAGCTGAAGGTTAACAATAAAAGCACTAGGCTGGATTAACTTGAAATGGGTAGCGATAAAATGTGAGTAATGAGTTCTAGCCACTAGAACTCTTTGCTTGAAGGTGCACACCCTAGATGCTGCAGCAACACATAGATGCTTTCTTGATCGAGTGCGACACGACGAAACAGATCCGCAAACGTTGGATCACCACCGAAGCACGTCTGGATGTAGTGATTAATTTCATTACTGTCGTAACCCTCGACGTACAAGGTTCTAACCCATTGATACTCAACAGCCTTCAAATTGTTCAGTGTAGATTCGCTAAGAGTGGGGCGTGTGACGCTCAAGTGTGGCTCCGGGAAATTCAAATACATCCATTATGATTGGCGGTATTTAATCAGAGCTAAATGACGACTTTATGACAGTCAAAATAATTCTTTGAACTCGTGTCGATTCATTTCAACCTTTGGCTGAGTATCACGCTCTAGAAGCTGTATTGAGTGCTTCGCCGTTAATTGAGAACGTTAGATAAATAAATGCCAAGCGGCGGCTTGGCATTGAAATAGTGGGTATTGAAAGAGCTTGGTTGCAAGGCAGGGCTAGTGATTAACCCTATTTAAGGTACTTCACGTGCGCTTCCATCTCTTCGCCGATTTGCTTTCGCATGTTCATTAGGCGGATAGCGGAATCTCTCAATTCGATGTCTTCTGGTGTTTCTGGCACCCATTCAGGCACCTTAGTCGGGTTACCGTTTTCATCAACTGCCACCATAATCACGATACAGTGAGTGGTTAGACGGTTATTCAACTCTTTAGGGTCGCTCGCTTGTACATCTATCGCAATGTGCATAGAAGACGAACCGGTATAGATGACTTTCGCACTTACCTCTACTAGGTTGCCTACATGGATTGGGGCAACAAATCGAATACCACCAGCGTAGGCCGTAATGCAATATTTGCCACTCCACCCAGCAGAACAAGCATAGGCAGCTAAATCGATCCACTTCATTGCTGCGCCACCATGAACTTTACCACCAAAGTTCACATCCCCGGGTTCAGCTAAAAAACGCAGAGTAACGTCTCGTTTACCATCTTGTCGGCTATTGTTACTGCTCATCTATCTTCCTTCATTATTATTGTGCTGCATAACATGCTTGTTACTTGCTAATAACAATATACATAAGATGATAGAAATTAAAGCGGATAATCTCACGGTTAAGACTATTTTTTTCAAACGGATGACGAACCGATGAACATTGATGGTTATTGAGTTTCAAGGTGAGAGATAAACACGGAAAGACAATCGAGAGTACGCCAAAAGAAAGGGGTGATTGCAAAAAAAAACACCTAGCGTAATGCTAGGTGTTTCTAAGCCTTTAGGTACTCATGTCGGTACCTTTTATTGTTTGCCAACTAACCGTTGCTTGTTTGGTTTAGTTAAAGTGACTTTATCGTAATTACCACCAAAGTGGTAGCCAAAACTATTTATTCTTCAGCTCACTTTTACTCTTTTATGAAGTATAGATCCTTCGCGTAGATATTTCCTTTCGGATTGTTGTTAGGGAAGCCTTTGAGTGTATTTCGCACTAATCGAGTGTGATTGTAGTGATATAAAGGCATAACTGCTGCTGATTCGTTAAGTAGTGATTCAGCATGCTGGTATAAAGCAAAGCGATTAGCCTGATCTTCCGTTTTGCTCGCTTTCTGTAACAGCTCATCAAAATCAGTGTTACAGAAACCACTCTCGTTAGCTGTGTGGCCACATGTGAAGGCTTCTAGTAGCGCTGAGGGTTCTGGGTAGTCACCAAATGCCCATGAGCGAGCAAGCTGATAATCTCCCGCTCCTTTAGCTGCGACATATGCCTTCCACTCCATATTCTCTAGTTCTACCTTCACGCCAAGCGGTTTCCACATCGAAGCAATCGCGATGGCGATCTTTTTGTGGTTCTCGCTGGTGTTATACGTGAGTGTGAATGTAAGTGGGTTCTCTTTGTTGTACCCAGCTTCTTCGAGTAACTGTTTGGCCTTTGCTTGGCGCTGTGAGCTATCAAGCGCTTCGAATAAAGACTTAGGCGCCGTGTAATTCGGGATATTATTAGGTGTCACGCTGCAAGCTTGAGGTTCGCCTTGGCCTGTTACTTTATCGACCAATATGTCTCGGTCGACCGCCATACTCAGCGCTTGTCGAACTCTGACATCATCAAACGGAGCTTGACGAGTATTGAACGAATAAACATACGATCCTAATAACGCTTGCGCCTTAATCTGTTCAGGGCTCTCTTTGACAAGCTTTTGGTAATACTCAAGCTGAACGCGGTTCGTCATATCAATCTCACCAGACTGATAACGAATCAGCTCTGCGTTTTGAGAGGATAAACCTAGGTAGGTCACCTTATTGATGACAGTTGAAGTGTTATCCCAGTAATTTGAGTTTCTGGTGACTTCGACGTATTCATTGGGTACCCATTTGCTGAGCGTGTAAGCGCCATTAGTCGCGATATTTTCCGCGCGAGTCCATTGGTCTCCCTTCTCTTCAACCAACTTAGAAGGCAGAGGGAAGAAGGTCTTGATACTCATTAAACTCATGAAATAGGGCGTAGGCTTTGAAAGCGAGATCTCTACCGTGCGATCGTCTAGTGCTTGAATACCAAGCTCTGATGGATCTTTATCCCCAGCAAGAATCTCGCTGGCATTAACGATATTTGCCGTCGAGAACACAAATCCGGTGTTGTTACCCGTTTTCGGAGACACGGCACGCTGCCAACCAAACACAAAGTCTGATGCGGTGACTGGTTCGCCATTCGACCACTTAAGGCCGCTTTTTAAAACGAACGTAACCGTCTTACCGCCGTTGCTGAATGTCCAACTTTCAGCTTGTCCTGGAATGATCTGCCCATCGCTGTTTTCGATCACGAAGCCTTCAAACATGTCATTGACGATGATGTCTCCGGGCATGCCTGAATTGACGAAACTTGGGTCGAGAGTATTGGGTTCGGCGCCATTACCACGAACAAAATGTTGCTCTTCAGCTAACGGAGTATCAGCTGTGATAGAGGCAGCGAAGCTTGAAGCAGACGTTAAAGCCAGCAGTGACGATATGATCACAGGCAGCGTTGGTTGGGTCATTGTAATTCCTTTTACAACTTAAACAGTACTCAGTGCATTAAACATGAATCGGTCGTTGGTTGCAACAACAGTAAGTGCGTATTAAAGGAATTTGAAAGTGTTGTGAATAAAATAAAAATGCCTGCGATAAAGCAGGCACTGTGGTGAAAGGTTGATTAGCGCATTATTGGTCGCCTAATTTACTCTACTCTACTCTAATCTAATCTAATCTAATCTAACCTAAGCGAAGTTTAGTTAGCTTGCTGAGGCAGGGGCGCTTCAAGCCTTGGTTTTCGTTTAATTTGAGCAAGAATAACGCCTGAAATCACCATCACACCACCAATGATATGGAACTGGTTAATCTCTTCACCTAGCCAGGTTGCAGCCAATACAATCGCAACAACAGGCAGCAAGTTCATGAACATCGCACTGGAATCGGCACCAATGGTATCAATCGCTTTTACCCACATCCAAGGCGCCAGAATAGAAGCCGCAACCGCTGCGTACGCAATCAAAGGAATTGCTTGTTGCGAAGGAATCAGTTGGTCGCTGGTCAGCCAAAGTGGTGCCAACATTGCGACTGCGAACATCCCCTGCACATAGATCACCACCCAGCTACTGATTGGCATTTTCCAACGTTTCAACAGCACACAGTAAGAGGCGTAAACAAATGCCGCGATTAGCATGTAACCATCGCCTTGAGTCAGTTCTTGATGAATAAAGAACAGCGGGTCACCTTTACCAAGCATTAGGGCTAATCCAGACAGAGACAACACACCGCCGACAATACTTAGGCTAGAAATCGACTTGTTGAGCAGTGGAACGCTCAGGAATACGCTGATCAACGGCACTAATGAAGTGATCAATGCCATGTTAGAAGCTGTTGTAGTTAGGCCCGCGTAGTAACCCAATGATTGGTTTAGCACCATGCCCAAAAAGCCAAGGAATGCCAATTTCGACAAGTTAGGTTTAATGATTGGCCACTGCTTGATAACCGAGCGGATACAGAAAGGCGTCAGGATTAACATTGCAATGAACCAACGGTAAAAACTCATCGCGCTCGGTTCGATAGTGCTTGCGGCCAGCTTATTGACGATCGCATTAGCACCCCAGATACAGACTGTGAAAAATGGTAAAAGATAATGCATGTGGTTTCCGTCGCAAATGAGTTGATGCGGCTAGTTTGACAGGTCGTTATACTTACAGATATCTTTAAAAAGACATCAGGCGCGATAGGAAGACAAGATTGAAAAAACACTCAAGAAACCTTCACCCATCCTTATCAATCGACAAGGCACCATCCAACGTATTTATGAATTTCGAAGCGTTCTTATCGAACACCGAAACTCGTGTGCATAGCCACCCTTGGGGACAGGTTCAGTTGATCAGCGGTGGGATTCTTGAAATGGAGGCAGAAGGAACACGCTTTCTCGCACCGCCACATCTAGCGATTTGGGTACCCGCCGGGGTCATGCACTGCAGTTATAACCGTAAACCATTGGACTACTGTTCTTTGAATATTGCACGTGAGTTAACTCAACATCTGCCTGAGAAAACCAGCCTTATTAAAATTACGCCGATCGTATCTTCGATCATCGATGACTTTCGCCAGCGTGACATCAATGTCGCACAAAGCGAACAAGATCAAAGGCTTGTACAGGTACTATTGGACCAATTGGCAGAGCGCCAAGTCGAGCATCACTTCTTACCCTCAACCGATAACAAGTATCTTGCGCCTATTCTGGCGGCCATCGAAGAGAACCCAACAGACGATATCTCTCTAAAGGATTGGGCAGAGAAAGTGCACGCAACCGAGCGAACTTTGTCACGTCATTGCCAAAGTGAATTAGGGATGAGCTTTACTGAGTGGCGACTGCGAGTGCGTTACTTGTACTCAATGGATCTGTTAAGAAACGGCCAGTCGGTTAAAGAGGTCGCCCTCACATTAGGCTACAACCAAGCGAGCCCCTTTATTAGCATGTTCAAGAAGTATTCCGGTCAAACGCCGGAGCAATATAAGAATCGCTTGTTGTAGGTTTTGTTTCGGTAGACATCAACGTCGAACACTGGATATTTGCTTTTTGAATAATAAATATCCAGCCGGATATTTTTATAAAATAAACAGATTGCATATAAACCCTGTTTTGTAGAGTATGAGTGGCACTCACCAGCGGTGGGGCATTACAACAATAATAAGGATACTCAACACAATGAAAATGCGTTTAAATCTCAGCGTTCTGCTGATTTCAACCGCTCTTAGTCCAGCTTCGCTTGCGAATACTACATACCCTAATGGTTACTACTTAGAAACTGAAGGACTGAGTGGAAATGCGTTAAAAGACATGCTTGGTGTGATTGCTGCTCGCGGGCAAAAGCAATTATCGTATAACCAAGTTTGGTCTGCATTGAAAGACACGAATGAAGATCCGAACAATTCGAATAACGTTATTCTGTATTACAGCGGTCGCTCACAATCTAAAGATTTTACCTCGTCGGGTAACAACGATAAAAATGCTTGGAACCGTGAACATCTTTGGCCTAAATCTTTTGGTTTTAAGCGTAAAGACCAATGGGGTTATACCGACATTCACCATCTACAATCAACCGATGCTGAGATTAACTTAATCCGTTCGAACAAAGACTTCGATTTTGGTGGGGCGCCATTGAAAAAGTCACCGCTTAACAAGACGGGTTACGACAGCTTTGAACCTAGAGATGCTGTTAAAGGGGATACCGCTCGTTCGCTTTTCTACATGGCCGTGCGCTATGAAGGAAATAACGCGAAAATGCCTGACTTGTATCTGGTTGATGATATGTCGAGTACGTCAGGTCAGCCTAAGGTTGGAAAGCTATGCACCTTACTTAAATGACATAATGCGGATCCAGTGGATGATTGGGAACGTAACCGCCACGAAAAAGCCGTTAAGTGGCAAGGCAACCGCAACCCCTTCATTGATAACCCAAGCTGGGTAAATGACATCTATAGCAGTAGATGTAACGGGTAATTGGTCGTTTAAATAAAACTCATCGGTAGCTATACTCCTGAAAAATAAAAAGGCCATCTTAGAGATGGCTTTTAATCAATAGCCTAAACATCAGCTCGATAAACACAACCCTCAATCTGAATGGAATTGCCGAACCTTGAGCGTCACATTGATAGCGGCTCGAACGTTTATTGCGGACTCTTTAACTATAAGAGGTTAATTCCAAAATGTTTGGCCAGCGTATTTACGACACCAAAACAGACAAACGATATAAGACAACTGAGCAATAACGTCGCCCAAAAGGAATATTTGCTCAGCAAATAAGGAAACAGTAAGAACATTGGAAGTGTTGGCACCACAAACCAGAACGTATAGAAAGCGTGGTTTGATAGTTTGTCGGAACCTTGGCCTTCGATATACATCCATATTAACGCGAGAATTGTGACTGTTGGCAAGGCTGCGACCAAAGCCCCAAGCTTGTCGCTACGCTTGGCAACTTCAGAGATAAGAACAACAATTGCAGCTGTCGTTAAATACTTGAAAACAATCCACCACATGTTGCGCTCCAAGCATAAATTAAAAGTTTAGCTGACTGAGTCTAAGTCGTGATACGAATTAGGCCGCTCGAAGCGTTACTAACGTGAGGTAGGAGACAAATTGGTGCTAAAAAGTAGTCTATAGCACCATAGCTATTGATATGTCTAATACCCGGTCAGCTCCATATACCCCGTGCCAGAATGTGTTCCTTTAATTGAGATAGGGCCTTCCCAATAGGGAACCGATAGTGGCATTTTTGCTTTGGGATTGAGTGCCGAGACTGTCAGTTCTATTTGCTGGCTTGGAATTGAAACCTGCCACTCTGTTGGGTAATCGCGTCCGTCGATTTCTGTTTGATTGACGGCAGTTAGGCTGATGTCTTGCTGTGAAATGGCAAGGCCAGAACCATCTTGTTGCATCAACCTTGCGCTAGCATAACTGGCTTCGCCTGTTGTTGAATTTCGTAGTTGGAACGCGACTAAGCTAGTCTCATCATTGAGCCTCAGTGCAAACCAATCCCAGCCTTGTTGTGAGTCGAGCAAGAACTGCGAGCTCCACTCTCTGTCTATCCAGCCTTTGCCTGAAACTTGATGGGTCACGCCATCAATCATCACGTTGCCCGATACATCGATGAATGGTTGGCTGTAGTAGTAGGAGGCGACTTTTCCATCGCTACTTTTGGTGCTGTAGCCTTGCTCACCCTGTTTTTGATAGGGAGCATCGCTGGTGAGTGTCAACGAGTAGCCAAACTGTTCTGACTTGGCGTTCAACGTGGCAGGGAATAGATCATTGCTTGATGAATTCCACTGCCAATCATCAAGATAGACTCGAAATGGTGAAGCACTTACGCCTGCCAATTCTGCTTGGTCGCGCGACCATTTTTCATCGGCATAGTGTTTCTCTTTGGTGGTGACAGCACTGTGCGCCATATAGATCTGCTGGCTTTGCCATACTGTTTGCTTAGGCAGCTTGGTTTGATTATCGTTTTCTTCTGAGGCAGAGGCAAAGCGGAATTGTGTCCATTGCACGCCTAGTTCATTGCCATTTTCATCAGTGAGGTTAGCGGTTAAATACCACCATTCATGGCGAAAGCTTGGGTGCGCTTGGTGGTCAGCAGGGAATTTGATTTCTACGCCTTTGACTACCGGTGTGAATTGATCATTCTGCTTTTGCTCATTGTTACTGCCGAGTATTGAACCCATATTTTGAGCGGATTTTGGATCGGCTTTGTCACAACCCCATAGAAATAACAGGTTAAGCAAGACTACGGACATTTTGATTAGCTTACTCTTCATATCAATGTTCATCACAACACCTCACTTTGCAAGCTAGACACCACAGGTTTACTGACCAAGCGCCATAAGGGGATGAGTGTCGCAATCACCGCCACAACAATCGTGATGAAGGAAATGCTGAGCGCATCGCTCCAATTCCACTGATAATTTAAGCTCCAACCAAAGGCTCGTAGGGTAACGATGTCGGTGAGCACGTAGCCCACCATCGCGCCTAGTGGAATGGCGATAACCAGAGTAAAGGCCACAAGCACAACGATTTGCCCGAGCACCATCACCATCAGTTTTTTTCGACTCACGCCAAGCGCATACAACCTTGCAATAGCGGCCTTACGTGCATCGAGCAACATAAAGCACGCACAGAACAAGCCAATGACGGCGACCATTAAGGTGACGCCATTAAGTGCTCGAGTGATGGCGAAGGTTTGTGAAAAGATATCTAAAGCGAGGGACTTGATCTGTGCTTGATCGTATAGCTGACTTGGGTGCAAATTCAGTTGTTGACGCAGATTTTCGTATACCTGTTGCTGGTCGCCAGATACTTTAATGCCTAGGCTAGTGGGCAAATCCGTAAAGCCGCTTTCAAGCCACAAATTAGGGGCAAGTAACACTTCGCCATTGGGTGAGCCGTAATCATGGAAAATTGCGCCAACCACCAGTGACTTGTCTGGGATGGAATCGAGCTTAAATTCGCTACTCAGTGATAAGCCAAGCTTCACTGCGGTAGGTTCGCTGATCGCCACGAGTTCACCTTGATAAAAACGCTGCCAAAAGTTATCAAGCTGCGACTGGAACACCATGGTTTGCTCTAATGTATCTTTGTCTTTAGTACCAAGTAACGTGGGCAGGCCCTGCAAGTTATCGTCGACATAGTATTGTTTATATACGGTTTCAACGTTCTCAAATTGTTCTAATGCGCGCTCGACATTAGCGATTTCGCCTTGAGCGGGGCTAACGTAAATGTCGGCATGCAAGCGTTGCTCTAACCATTGCTTTAGAGTGGATTCAAAGCTTCCAACTAAGGTATTCATTCCCATGTTGGTGGTAACCGCAAGCAGCAGTGCCATCATCGCGAGGGAGAGGGGAGATATTAGCTCTCGCAGTTCAGCAAACAGGTACTGCATCAATCCCGATTGGGTTCGCTGTTCACTCCAATTTGCTAACACACTGAGCGTTTTAGGTAGATATAAAGGAATCGATACTACTAATACACCAAGCCACGCCATAGTGAAGCGGTGATGTTCACTGAGCCACAAGCCCGCCAATGCGATAACGGTTAGCGTTAAACCAATAACAAACAATTGGTTTTCGTTCGAGTTTTCTGGCGCTTGGTAAAAACCGCCATGAGAAGAAAGCGGTTGTCTAACGCGTTGCTTAAAGTGCTGCCAGCATGCAACAAGCGTAGCCGCTAACGTAAGCAATAAGGCCTGTGCTAACCATGACCACTGCCATGTACCGGGCAAAAGTGTCGCGCCATAAAGTTGTTCAAGGGTTATCGCAACGGTGGGGTGGAGCCAATGGCTTAATTGAATCCCTAAAATGAAACCGAGTGAAGCGCCGAGGGTTACCAAAACGGTAAGCTCAACGAGCAAGGCAGAAAATACGATGCTTGGTGCAACGCCTGCTTGCTGAATTTGTACTAACAGTCGATTACGCTTCAGTAAGCTGTATTTCACGCCATTATAAGCGATGAACAAACCAACCAAGAACGCCAGTAAGCTCATGGCAGTGAGGTTGAGGTGAAAGCTGTCGGTAATAGAGCCGAGATCGGTACTCTGGTTATTGGTGATCCATTGCCCTTGATCGGCGAGCAGATTCTGCCATTTGTCTTGCGCATGGGTCTTGGTATCAAAAACAGCGATGTAGCTCAGTTGTCCTTGCTTGTTAAGCAATTGCTGGGCGAATCCAATGTCCATCAACATCCGACTACCTAGCTGCCATTCATCGGGCAGCACCACAACTTTTGTGATGACTTCATCGAGAAGGAGTGTTTCTACTTCGCCTAAGCTTTGATGTTGCGATTGGCTCATCATCACGATGGGCTTGCCAGCTAACAATAGAGGAAGGGGTAAGGCGCTGTTGAACAGAGATATGTTTTGACTATCTTCTGACGTACCATCGTTTTCGGCTGGCTTGTCGGTAGAATAGCGAGATCTTGAGGTGAGAGCTGCGATTAACTCACTGCCTTGTATCGACCAACGACGACCTTGCTCGTCTCTCACACGCCCTTCAATCACAGGTAGTATTGCGCTGAGTCCGTTTTGTCTTAGCTTGAAGTAGAGCGATTCTGGCAAATAGTTTTGCCCCGCTGGTGGAATTATAAGGTTTTGCGCTTGAGCACTCAGTTGCTCGGTGGATTCCGCATAGCTGCGTTTGGCATTGAGGTTGATCGCTTGCACTGCGACAAACAGGGTGACCGCTAACACGATACCAACCAAGATCGCAGCAGCTTGCAAAGGGGATTGTCGATAGTGCGCAGCGAATAGGTTTAGCGTAAGTTTTGTGTGAGCGATTTTGAGGCGATTTGATTCGGCTGCCCGCTTAGCTTTCAACATAAGAAATGTCACTCGCTTGCTTTTGGTTTAGATAGGCTCGCTTCAGCTTTCCATCATCTAACACCAGTCGTGTCTGCATAAAACTGGCACATTCCGGGCTGTGTGTCACCAGTAGTACCGCGGTGTTGCCTTGTGTGGTGATTTCGTTCAGTAGCCTCATTACTTCTAAACCGGCTTTGTGGTCGAGGTTACCGGTGGGTTCATCAGCAAGCAGCAGTTTCGGTTTATGAGCTAATGCACGTGCGATCGCCACTCGTTGTTGCTGGCCGCCAGAGAGTGCTGATACATGTCTATCGAGCAGTTCACTGATGCCTAGTGCTTCCACTAAATAATCACACCAGTCCCCCCATTTTTGTTGATTCAAATGCAACGGAAAGGCGATATTTTGTTTTACGTTGAGTGGGGTTAACAAGTTGAACTGCTGGAAGATAACGCCCAGTTTTTGATGGCGGAAGCGGCTCCATTGTGGGTCTTTCCAAACCGATGTGTTGTCACCATCGAGCCACAATTCACCTCCCGAAAGCGGTTCAAAGCCCGCGATGAGATTGAGTAGAGTACTTTTCCCGCTGCCACTTGCTCCTGTCAAAGCCACACTAGCGCCTGTCGCCAAAGTGAAGTCGACACTATCCAACACGCTATGGGTGTCTTTGCCGTCAACAAAGCTTTTACTGGCCTGTTTTAGCGTGACAACTGGGTTTTCCATTTCCTCTCCTTGTATCCAACAATGACTATCAAACTGTAGACAACAATTTCAAATAATAGAGCGATTTATATCGAATTATTAATAACTTGTACTTTGATAAGAGAGAAATAGATCAGTGAGAGGTGGAATTCGGACTCTCGTTGGGACTTTGAATTATCACATCGCCTTGGGTTATTTATTAGACGGTTTTTTACGGCATCTAAGGGTAGCCAATTCCAACGCTTGGTATCTGATGGAGATTATTTTGTGTGAGGATAAGGCGAGTGAAAGCTGTATCCCTAACATATTTTTCCCATAGCTTGTTAGTGTTTTTAATACTCAGGTAGAGTGACATATTGAAAATCTCAATCTTTCATTCAACAATAAAGGTGACATTACATGTGTGTAATGTCACCTATAAGGCATTGAGTTGTGAAACGAAGAGGTTTGCTAAAAAGTGTGTATTACTTAGATACGACCGTCCATTTCATTAGAACTGGCTCTGCTTCCTCACACTGAATCAGTTCAAGTGGACGTTTTACCCAAGGACCGGCTTCTTGAGTTTCTGATGTCACAGCCAAACAGTAACTAGAATCCGCTTTCAATCGAATAGTCTGATCATTTTCGCTATAAACAAAACCTTGGTGTTTTGCATCGCTGCACTCTAGTAACGCGAGTTCGCTCTTTCCTTTAGCTAAAAGACCTTGCATACATAACCCTTCAAACGCATAAGATTGAATCTTATTTGTTTCATTGTCGTATTCAAATCTCACATCATGACCAGAATAGTTACGAGGAGAACCTTCGGGCGCTTTGGGCTTACAGGTGTGGGTCTGCATTAATTCGGATTGACCAGGGCCGTAGGTATCAATACAAAATCCATAACCGTTTGGCTCATCTAAATTATCACTTAATACAATGTATGGAGGCTCTGTCGGCACATTCGGCTCTGCTGCAAAGAGAAATGAAGGGGCAGCAACTAAGCTAGATGCCACAATGACTTTGGCTACATTTTTCAGTTTCATATCTATTTCATCCTTTAATAAATTTCGGTGTTGTAACTAAAACGGCTTACTGGTTAAAACTTTCGGTGAACTCTACAATTCGAGCTGCATTGACTCCTTTATCACTGCGACCGATTCGAGACACACTACGAATGTCGACGCGGCTCTCGCTGTTTATCGGTGTGACTTTAACGACCACATCGTCTATAAAGCCAAAGAAAGTTGTTTGAGCTGTCGCTTCAAAGCGTAATGCTTCAGGAAATCTTGCAACAATTTCCCAACCTTTGTTCTGCGCAACATCCAGAGCTTTTTCGTATGCATCTTCAGCAGAGAGGCTAGACGGAATTGGCTTAATGTATGGGTGCAACTTCCTCTGTACTGCTGCAACTTCCTCTCCTGCATAAATCAGAGAGTTTTTGGCACCGGCACGCGTATCATCCAGCACCAAAAATTTAGGTGGGTTTATGGTATCGGTTGTAATGTCATGAATTGCAGGTCCACGTTTCACTGGTTGAATCATGCCGTGGATCATTGGCGCGGTGAGGCTAAGCCCTATGAATACAGCGACCAGAGACTTGAGCGCACCAGTGCGATTACGAGTAATCCATTGGTAGATGAACCCGAGTGTACTTATAGCGAGTAAAGATAGGCCGATGGGGTTGAGATAATTTCGAATGTAGCCAAAGCCAATTATGGGATCCCACAAGCCCAAACGCGCCCCAAAGATCATCACGGCAACCGCTAGCACAGCGGAAAAAGCGATGACTAATAATAGTGTTCCAATACGAGAGGTACGGCTGTTCGTCATTTTCTATCCTTTGAAAGTGTTCAGCGAGTAATGATGAGCCACTCCGAGGCTCATCATCTCCTCATTTTGTTAGTACTCAGTTTGGCTGTTCGGCGTTGTTCGCTATTGCTGCTTTATCATCTGATTTGAACAATTTGCAGATCAAGACAAAAAATAGCGGAGCGAAGTAGATTACCAATAATGTCGCACCCATCATGCCGCCCAGAACAGACGTACCTATCGCGTTGCGAGCATTAGCACCAGCTCCCGTACTTAGTACCAATGGCAACACGCCGAGTCCAAACGCCAGTGATGTCATGATTATCGGGCGCAGACGCATTTCACAGGCTTGTACCGTTGCATCAATAATGTTGACGCCTTTTTCATAAAGCTCTTTTGCAAACTCAACAATCAGAATTGCGTTTTTGGCGGTTAAACCAATCGTAGTCAAAACGCCCACTTGGAAGTAAACATCGTTCTCTAGCCCTCGCAACATGATTGCAGCCAGTGCGCCGAGTATCCCTAATGGAACCACCAGAATAATCGCAATTGGAATACTCCAGCTTTCATACAAAGCGGCTAAGCAGAGGAAAACCATCAAGATGGAGATCGCGTACAGAATTGGCGCTTGGTTTCCAGCTTCGATCTCTTGATAGGACATTCCCGTCCAGCTCACCTGTACATCGTTTGAAATCTCTGCGGCTAATCTATCGATTTCATCCATCGCTTCACCAGTACTGTAACCAGAAGCTGCTTCACCGACGATTTCTACTGCAGGGTTGCCGTTATAACGTTGTAACTGTGGTGAGCCTTGACCCCAGTGATAAGTACTGAAAGCTGAGATTGGCACCATCTCACCGTTGTTGTTACGCACAAACCATAAGTTCAGGTCTTCTGGTGTCATGCGATATTCGGCATCGGCTTGAATGTAAACCTTTTTAGAGCGACCACGATCGATGAAGTCATTCACGTATGACGATGCCCAAGCAATTGACAATGATTGGTTGATGTCATCAATTTCTAGACCTAGCACTTTGGCTTTTTCATAGTCGACATCAAGGAATAGTTGCGCGGTATCCTCAAGGCCGTTTGGTCGTGTACTTTGCAATAATGGACTTTGAGCCGCCGCCGCCAGTAACTGGTTTCTGAACTCAATCAGTTTGTCATGGCCAACAGCACCCACGTCTTCTAGGTAGAAGTTAAAACCCGTTGAAGTACCAAGTTCTCGAATTGCTGGACTACTAAAAGCAAAGATCTGTGCATGTTTGTAATTTGAAAACTCACCCATTACACGGCCGATAATGGAATCAACATCAGTTCCGGGTTCAGTCCTTTCTGACCAATCCTTCATGCCGATGAACGCCATCGCTGCGTTTTGTCCAGAGCCTGAAAAGTTGAATCCAGACACGGTAAACACGTGGTCGACAGTGTGTGATTCGTTATCTTCAAAATAATCTTTGATATCCAACATCACTTCTTGTGTCTTTTGTAACGTGGTCCCCGTTGGTGTGGTCACCATCACCATGAAGTCACCTTGGTCTTCATTTGGCAAAAATGAACTTGGCAGCACGTTGTATAGGTAAGCCGTGCCGGCAAAAAGCATTAGGTAAACAAAAACGAAGCGCAGTGGACGTTGTAAAGCGCGTTTAACTGAACCTCGGTATTGGTTGGATAGCTTGTCGAACCCTCGGTTAAACAGTGCAAAAAACTTATTGCTCGACGTTTTATCGACAGGCTTTAGAAGTGTTGCACACAATACAGGAGTAAGAATCAATGCGACGACAACGGATAGCACCATTGCCGAAACAATCGTCAAAGAGAACTGTTGGTAGATAACGCCCGTTGACCCTGACATGAAGGCCATAGGAATAAATACAACCGACAACACCATCGTAATACCGATTAAGGCACTGGTAATTTGTCCCATTGACTTCTTAGTTGCTTCAAGAGGAGATAGATTCTCTTCATGCATCAACCGCTCAACGTTTTCCACCACAACGATGGCATCATCAACTAACAGGCCGATAGCCAACACTAGACCAAACATGGTGAGTGTATTGATCGAGAAACCCAGCATGGCCATGACACCAAAGGTACCAAGTAGTACGACGGGTACGGCGATGGTTGGGATTAAAGTTGCTCGTAAGTTTTGCAAAAACAGCAACATTACGACAAATACAAGCCCAACCGCTTCAAAAAGGGTTTTGACCACTTCACTGATGGATAAACGGATAAATAAGTTATTGTCGGTGGTTTTAACCAGTTCTAGTCCATCCGGAAAACCTTTTGAAAGTTGTTCAAGTTTTGCATCAACCGCATTTTGTGTGTCTAACGAGTTCGCGCCGGTAGCAAGGGTGATAGCAATACCAGAAGAGTCCTTACCCATGTAAGCAGGAATAGATGAAGATTCTTCACTGGCTAACTCGACACGTGCGACGTCTTTGAGCTTAATTTGAGAGCCGTCACTGTCGACCTTAATTAAGATGTCTTCAAACTCTTCAACGCTGGTTAGTAGGCTTTGCGCTGTGATACTGGCATTAATTAACTGAGAATCAACAGCAGGCGTTCCGCCTAATTGTCCAACCGTGACTTGGCTGTTTTGAACCGATACTGCATTCGAAACGTCAACGGGCGTAAGGCTATAGCTGTTCAACTTTGCAGGGTCTAACCAGATACGCATCGCATAAGATGGGCCGAAAATAGTCACTTCGCCCACACCGTTCACACGGCTTAGGATGTCCTTAATGTTTGAGTTAGCGTAATCTTGAATATCTCCCGCACTCATGCTGCCGTCAGGAGAATATAAGTTGGTTACCGACATAAAACCTGACGTACTCTTGGTGACAGAAGTACCTTGATTTTGTACCGCTGTCGGCAGGCGATTACTCACTTGCTGTAAGCTGTTCTGCACCTGTACCTGAGCGATATCGGGGTCTGTATCTGCACTAAACGTCAAGGTAACGCTCGCACTACCAGAAGAGTCACTTTTAGACGCCATGTATAACAAGTTATCTAACCCTGTCATGCCTTGTTCGATGACCTGAGTCACGCTGTCTTCAATTGTTTTTGCTGAAGCACCAGGGTAAGACGTTGAAATGGTCACGGCTGGCGGTGCAATTGTAGGGTATTGTGCGACAGGCAAAGAGACGATAGCCGCAATGCCTGAAAGCATAATGACAATGGAAATCACCCAAGCAAAGATCGGTCTGTTGATAAAAAAGTTCGATAAGGACATGGTTTATTCCTCGCTCGCCAAAGCAGGAACAGCGCTGTTTGTACTGCTATCGACGACAACCTCAATATCATTTTTCATGTTGATGATATTGGTGATTACGATTTTCTCACCGCTAGATAGTCCTTCTTTAACTACCCAACCGTGGCCAACTTCATTACTGAGAACCACTGATTTTTTTTCTGTCTTGTTGTCTTGGTTGACCACAAAAACGGAAGGCTCACCAGACTGACTTCTTACCACAGCAGATTGAGGAACGACAAGGTAACCACGAGCTTCTGGCATTGAAATATGGGCGCGTACGTACATGCCTGCTAGTAAAGTATTGTCAGGGTTTGGAATAATGGCGCGTAGCGTTACCGTACCTGTTGAGTCCGAGACTAGCGTGTCGGAAAATTCTAAATGGCCTGCTTCATCATACGGACTGCCGTCTTCTAACGTGATTGTTACTGGGATCTCTGCATCTTTGTCTGTGAAGGTCGCAAATTCTTTTTTGATTTTGGTAATCGCTAACGAAGATTGCTGCATATCCACGTAAACATTCGCGGTTTGCACAATTGTCGTCAGGTAAGAAGACTGTTCAGAGGTCAACAAAGAACCTTCCGATACCAAAGAGAGGCCCGCTTGACCTGAGATAGGTGCTTTGATTTTGGTGTAAGACAGTTCAATGTTGGCATAATCCAATTCCGCTTGGCGGATCGCGACTTCAGCTTGAGCTTCTTTGTAAAGAGCATCGGCATCATCAAAATCTTGCTGACTGGTCAGTTTTTTTCTTAATAGTTCTTTATAACGAAGTGCCGTTTTTCGAGCGGTATCTTCGCTCGTGAGTGCTTTCGCTAATTGGGCTTGTGCGCTATTAACGTTGGATTGATAAGTGGTTGGGTCAATTTCATAAAGTACTTCATCGGCTTCTACCTGAGAACCCTCTTTGTATAGACGGCTTTTGAGAATACCCGTTACCTGAGGTCTCACTTCTGCTTGTTTAAACGCAGCAATTCGCCCTGGCAACTCGGTCGTTAAACGCAGTGTTGTTGGGGTCAAGTCTAAAACGTCAACATGAATCGGACCTGGGGCTGGTCGTTGTTCCATAGCTTGTTCGCCACAGCCCAATAATAGAGAACTGGAGAGAAGTAAACCCAAAGGTAATCTTAACGCGTGGGGTAGAGACATAATGAAACCTTATCCTAGAAGCATAATTACAAACATAAGAAAAAGAATAGCAGCTACATGGTTAAGGCAGGGTTAAGACCGAGGATTGTTGTTACTAATAATTTGGGGCTCTGGAAGAGTCGCTTCTTTACTGAACAAAAGCTTAGTATTACGAAAATGTATTGAATACTAATTCAGTAAAGCCACGGACTCACAACTATCCGTTACTTTGGTCTGGAATTAGAAGACGCACTGTTATTTTTATAAGACATTGATTGTAAGTAGAAAGAGACCCAATTTCGTAGGACTCCCATCCATCACCGACAAGCTGCTGCCTCATTGAGTGTTCGAGTGTCTATATTGGCACTTGCAATGAATTTCCCCATTTATCGTAAGGTGCAGCAACTCACGCTCTGTAAATACCGTCTGTCGCAATTATAAGAACTATAGCTAAAGCAGCTTTATCATAGAACTTAAAATAACAGCAGAAGGAAAGCATCATGAATGGTAAGAACATAAGAATAATTTTGAGATGGGTACACATCGCGTTAGCACTATTAGTTGGTGCGGCTTTCTATTCGCTCTTAGGAAACTTTGAAGCATATATTACAGCTACGTTATGGGGGCTAATGCCAGCGCTTGCTTTAACCTGTGTGGGTATGTGGAAACAGTCGTCAGTTATGAAAGCTTTAAAGCCGGTAAGCAAGAAAGTGCACCAGTAAGTGGAAAAGGTTACGCGAGAATCAGTAGATCTCGCGTTTGTTCTTTAGGTTGCTGACTCATTGCTGTCCAAAAACGTTACCCCCCAATCTTTCTCCGGCGACACTTCGATATAAAAGTGCCTCTTTTACCTAAACAGGAAGCAAGATGATCTTGCCATCTAGCCGTGTGGTTTTCGACTCAATAAGATCAATCGCGGTTTGCACCTCATCTAACGGAAGACAGCGGTCGACATCGAGTTGTATGTCGTTCCCGATAAAATGCTCCAACATCGATTCGAACTTGTCGCGGCGAATGTCTTTACCCTCTGCTTCTTCCCAATAGCGCAGGAAGAAGGTACTGAAATCGATAGCTTGGTTTTTTGCGTATTCGAAGAAGCGTGGCTCGTAAAAATCCAGAGAAAGCGTTCCATAGTTGATAAAGCGGCCTTGATTACCCAGAGTATGGATAAGCTCGGTTCCCGGTGAACCGCCAATCGCATCGAAGGCCACAGTTGGTTGAGGCAAACCGAGTCGCTGAATTTGTGCAACCAAATCACTGTTGGCATCCAGCACATAACATGAAGTCGTTTGAGTGCGCTCAGGTTGTGACGTCACGGTAATGATTTGAAACCCAAGTGATTCCGACAACTGAGAGAAAATCTTGCCAATGGCCGAACTGCCAGCATTGATGATCAACACATCTTCTTTGGTCAACTTCGCCACTTCTGTCGTCAGCACCCACGCGGTGAGCGCATTAATATATAACTGACAGGCGTAGCCATTATCTAGGTGTTGAGGAATGTGGAAGAGGTTGTCTGGTGACACATCGACATAGTTCTGCCATGTACCACTTGTAGCTACAAGCACTCGCTGGTTTAGAGGAAACTTAGAATGGCCAGACTCCACAACCCTTCCGACCGCTTCAAACCCCGGAACTCTCGGTGGCTGGTGGCTGTGTTTGTATTGCCCCACACCGTAAATCGACAATAGATCACTAGGGTTGATGTTGGTCGCTTCAATTCGTACTCGCACCTTATCTTTATCAAGTGCGCCTAAAGCGACATGTTCTAGCTTGAGAGACTCTTTCGGCTGCCCGAAACGGAACTGGCTAATTCGGGTATTTTGCTTAGTGTCAGTCATGGTTCGGGCACCTTTGTGGTTTATGAGTACTGCATCGACTTTAAGTGTAGCGTGTTCATAAACAGTCTTGGATCGGTAATATTGCTTAGCATCGCTGGTGTTGGTAAGCAGTCGTCATCAACGTAGTCGGCATAGTCTGCCGCCGAGTCAAAGATCAAAATATCCAATGCTAAACGATCCAGCCCGTATCGACCTCGGTGGATCATATCCGCAGAAAAGACTAATAAGTCGCCCGCCTCTAACGGTATCTGTTTACCGCCAGAGATGTTATCGCTGCTTACCTTTCCATTTACTTCTTGGCGAACGTTGTATTCTTCTTCGTTGTCCCAGCGTTTGTGTGTTCCGGGGATAAGCTCCATCCCAGGCTCATCAAATATTGGTACGCGGAGGTGCAATACTTGGGTTTCCATGATGACTTTCATTTGGTCATCAATGTCGTAGTCGTATTGACAGTCGCGATGCCAGAAGTCTTTTTGTTGTGGGTTTACAGGGTTGAAGAATAGTTGCGTGTTCATGAATGCAGGTTTGTTCGGTATGACCGCATCGACCACTTCCATGACTTTTTTTGAGCTGATGAAGTCAAACAGTACGGTTCTATCGTCGGCGGGTAGATACTCGCTGCCTGTAATCAAAGATGAGTTAAATGCTTCTTCTTGATAGAACTCTTCGTTGTCTGCTTTCCATGATTCATGGAACTTCAGCACCACTTCTCTAAGCGATGCTATCTGAGCTTCATCGAAATAATTTCTGATAACAAAGTAACCATGCTCGTCGTATTGGCTACTTAATTGTTGGCTGTTTTCTACCACTGACTACCTTCGTTCATTCTGTACCGCGTAATAACCACGGATTTCTTGAGCGCATAATGCCAGACAGTCGTCATTCGACCAAGTAACGAGTGCAGAAGCCTGTAGATTCCGTGATGCTATGAAGCCATGTGGGCGAGTTTTACATGCCTATCCAGATCATGGACTCATGCGAAAAAATCTCTGCATATGTGATCTATCCCTTATTTTATAAAATACAAAGATTCATATAGTGAATGTTTCTTTGGTTTGTATGATTATTAACCATGTTGTGATTTGGTTTGCGTATGGAAGATAGAAAATCATGGATGGTTTTTCGCTGGATATGAGAACACTTAATTTCATTATTATTTTGTTCTCTTTCATTTACTGTATTGGCTTATTGTTATTTCAATTCACTCAACAGCCGATTAAAGGGCTTTCAATCTTTTCCATTTCAATATTTGTTATCGGAACAGGGCCGTTGATGTTGAGCCTAAGAGGGGAATTCCCTGATTGGGTCACCGTTATTGGTGCCAATATGGTCATTGCGCTTGGTTTTCATCTCGCCTTGTATAGCTTATGTCTGTTTCGAGAATATTCTCTCAAATGCACCTACCTCAGTAGTCTAATGATGTTGGCTCTTTTGCCATGTTTTATTTACTTCACGTACTATGAGCCTTCCATCAAGGCTCGAATTATCCTCATTAGTTTATATCTGGCTTTTGTGACTTTTTGCACTGCCTTTGCGGTATTAAAGGGCCGGCGTGATGACTTGACCCTAGGTATTCGGATGATGGCCATGTCATTTACGATATATGGCGGGTTTATGGTTTTCCGAGTAATGGTGACGTTGTTTTCAGCTGAGCTGCAGGATTTCATGGCGGCCACTCTCATTCATCAACTTGCCTTTTTAGTGAGCATCGTTCTTATCGTGTCGATGAGCTTTACAATGCTTTGGCTGATTAATGCAAGGTTGCTTAGTTCTATTCACGAGCTGTCCTACAGCGATCCCTTAACAGTACTGGGAAACCGCAGAGCATTAGATGAAATGGTACCAGTCATCATGAAGCAGGCGGGTACTACGCCTGTCAGTGCCATTATGATGGATATTGATAATTTTAAGTCGATCAATGATCAACACGGGCACATTGTGGGTGATCTCGTCATCAAGTCTTTTGCTGAAATTGTTCAAGGTGCGATAAAAACATCGCCCAAAGCCAGTGCGTTTCGTTTTGGCGGAGATGAGATAATGATTTTATTGCCCAATTTTAATTTTCTTCAAGCACAGGCTATTGCCTGCAAGCTGCGATTATCTATTTCAGAGGTATCAGCAGTACAAGAACATGAGATGTTTCTGACATCGAGTTTTGGTGTTGCTCAGCTTCACCCGCATGAGAGTTGGAATGGGTTTATTAGCCGAGCCGACAAAGCGTTATATCAAGCGAAGACAAACGGTCGCAATATGACTTCAATTTGTCCTAGTCATATTAACGAGCTCATCACTGCCACATAACCAATACCGCTGCGATAGAAAGCAAGATGAGCGCAAGAATGTCTTTGCGCGCGATGCTTTGTCCCAACCAGAAATAGGATATCAATACCATGAAGATCACTTCGACTTGCCCGAGTGTCTTTACGTACGGCACGGCTTGAAGCGACATCGCACTAAACCACCCCAGAGAACCGATAACACTCGCTAGGCTTGTCATCACGACCAGTTTAGATTTCTTGAATATCTGTCGCAGCGTGTCTCGCTCTCTGAAAAAGAGATACGTACAGATAATGCATGTCTGAAGAGTAATCACCAGAAACAGCACCCAAGCAGCGCTATGAGGGAAGGGAAGCCCTATGCTCAAGCTTGCTTCACGTACCCAAAGAGACGTTAAAGCAAAAGCGGTACTACACGCCATACCTAACAAAAATACTTTCGGAGACAAGCTTCGCCAACCAGAAGAACTACTCATGATTAGTACGCCTAACGTGCCAATAAGCACGCCGACCCAACCTGTTAGTGTCAAAGCTGTACCAAAAAACAGCACGGATAATACCGCTGAAACTGGGGCTTCACATTTGGCGAGCCCAGCTCCAATCGCATAGTTCTCTAGCTTAAACAGCGTCACCATCAAGCCGGTCGCTAGGATCTGCATAATCGCAGCAGCAACAATGTAGAAAACAAACTCACCGGAAAAATTAGGCACGGAGACTGGTTGCCATTGGTACAGCGAATAGAGATAAATAAGCGCGATTGGCCCTGCCCAAATAAAGCGAGCTAACGTCACGCCAGCCACACTCATTGTGCCGGCTAGCTTGCTTTGAAAGGCATTGCGCCAAGATTGGCTGAAGGCAGCAAGCAGGGTAAAGGCGATCCAACTAAAAGACATGACGCTTCCATGAGTGATGTAATTTGATGATAATACTAACAAAAAATCACATGATAAGAAGTGTCATGATCTGTTTATAGCCACAGGCTCACTTTTACTCTCTATTCAGTATTAGAACGCTCTTCAGAAGATCGGCTGTTTCTTGTTTTTGAAATAGAACAACGCGCTAATCAAAACGAACAATAAAGCGAAGTAGTAGCAGAACGAAGATAGCGATGCTAGGAAGGCGAGGTTCTGTTCTATCTCTTGCTCGGTGTAATTATTAGAGACCAACTTGTAGTAGTAAGCATACAAAATACCGATCAGCCCGTATCCGAGATTAAACATCAAACCTTTAAAGCTGAGAACGGTCGCTCGGTTGTGTGATTCCGTCTTTTTGTTCAAGTGGTAACTGATGAATATGTTCATCGTCATGATGATAAAGATCAGCACCAGTGCAGGAATTACTCCATAAATTGACCACCCTAAACTGATCCAATAATAGGTCGCGATACTTGCTAAGCCCATGACAATAATAAAGGTTTTAGGCTCGATGCTTTCTGCCAATCTACGGCTTTGTCCTGCCAATATAATCTTAAGCAAACTGATACCCGCGCCAATAAAACCGAAGTAGATAATAGGAATATCGATCGCGAGATAGTATTGGCTGTTCATGGTTAGGAACATTCGCGAGGTGTGTTCGAACAGGCTGTAGTACAGCAAGATGAACAGCACATAAGGCGTAGCAAGTACCCACTTACCTGTGTCAGCCGTTAATTTAAGGCTGGCGATGGTGGCTGCTAATTTGGTTTGGTCGCTTGGCATCACCTTTTTCTCTTCGCGCATATTAATCGCGGCATAGATAGCGATCATCGCAACAAATAAAGTGGCGAACACGGGAATACGCATCAGGTCTTTAGTGCTTTCTGGCTCTGCTAATCCGAGGGCATGAAAGATGTTCGTCATAAACTTCACATCGTACATCGCCGCACCAATTAGAGTGACAAAGATACCGACAGTTGAGGCGACACGAAGCTGGATTTGCAGCACTCGAGGCCACAACTCTTCATTGCCTTGTTCTTTCAAGGTGTCGTAAGCCAATGCCTCGTCGGCTCCACTGGCCAACGCCATCGCTAAGCCACTTAATATCCGGTTAACCAGAAAAACAATGAAGACTAGATTGGCATCTCCAGTTGGTACAAGAGCGATCATGGCGATCTCAATGAACATCACAATCGAAGACAGCACTACAAGCTTTTTGCGCCCCAAGGTATCTGCGAATGCTCCTGATGGAACCTCTGCAAGCACAATGGTCGCCGCCCAAACCACATTAAGCATGGCAAACTGAGAAAGGGTTAATCCGTAATCTAAATAGAGTAGGGTGAAAATAGGGTAATAAAAACGCGCAAAGTAGCTGCTTCTAAACATCAAGAAGTAGCGGACATTGGGAATTTTCAGGATTTCTTTGAGCGTCATGATAATTTCAGTACTTTAAATAACACATTATTATGTATAAACCTTTTTACCTTATAAATCATGGAATTGTTGTCATAATTCCAAATCATCTGATTTAGATGATTTTTTAGATTATCTTTCATGGTGGGTTATAGGCTTGATGGTCTGCGTATGATTGGTGGAAGGGGGGACGAGTTTATCTGAAGCTATATGTCGTTCTATTTACGCATAACATGACTTGTCGATGATTCTTAGGCTATTAATTGAAGGGGACAACTCGCAATAAAAAAGCAGCAATAACTGCCGCCTTTATCATTATTTTATTGGGTAATCATTAAACCCTAATTGCTTAGATATATTTTTGCCTGCGTTGTGCAGTAACTCCACATAATGAGCTTTTTTCTCTTCATCAAATCGAATGGTAGGAAATGAAATTGAGACACCAGCAATTACGGTACCAAAACGGTCGTAAACTGGAGCTGCGATACAACGTAAGCCTGGCTCTTGTTCTTCATTATCTTCGCCAAAGTGCTGCAGTTTAACCGCTTTCAGTTCATCGATAAGTTGGTCGACGTTTTCGAGGGTATTTTTTGTGCTTTTCACAAATTCGGCGTCTGCCAGCTGAGTGCGAACGAATTCTTCGTCACGTTCTGCCAATAACACTTTACCAATCGCAGTTGTATGTAGAGGATTTCTTCGACCAACACGAGAATGCATGCGTAGAGCGAAGCTAGAATCGATCTTGTGGATGTAGATGATCGAGCCATGGTCCAGCGCACCTAAGTGAATGGTTTCATTAGTCTCTTCTGAAATCACACGCATCTCTTTCTCTGCAATTGTGATCATATCAACCCACTCGAGTGATTTTGAACCAAGTTCGAACATCTTTAATGTGAGTGAGTATCGGTCAGCTTCGCCTTGTTGAGACACATAGCCAAGCATTTTCATTGTTTGTAGAAAGCGGTAGGTAGTGGCTTTAGACATCATTAGACGTTGTGAAAGGTCTGATACGCCTATTTCCTTTTGTTCCCCCAGAGATTCAAGAATATTAAAAACTTTTAATACCGATGAAACGGCTTCTGGCTGGGTGGACTTCTCCATTTTTCTTCCTTTGAGCTATCTAGTATCAAGACAAAATACCACTTTTCGTAATTTCTAAAAAGCCTTTTCAAAAAAATAAAAAACGAGAACGATCAACTTCAAAGTTTTAAATTAATCAGAAATTATTTTTGAAATGTCGTTTCAAAAATAATTGTCAGCAACGAATTTATGTTTTATTGTATGACTAAATCGAGTGGGCGACATTACAGAAATGCCACAACACTAAACGTAATTGAGGAAGCGAACATGATGTTAGAGTCATTCAATCTGGAAGGTAAAGTAGCGATAGTGACGGGTTGTGATACCGGTCTTGGTCAAGGTATGGCAATTGGTTTAGCTGAAGCTGGATGTAAAGTGGTTGGCGTAAATCGTGTTGAGCCAACAGATACCATCGAGAAAATGAATGCAGCGGGTCATACGTTTTTAGACGTACGTGCTGACCTTCTAAAGCAGGAAGATATTCCTGGAATTATAGATAAAGCGCTGACTGAGTTTGGTCACATCGACATCCTTGTTAATAATGCCGGCATTATTCGCCGAGAAGACGCGATTGAGTTTTCTGAGCAAAACTGGGATGACGTAATGAACATCAATACTAAGACCGTTTTCTTTATGTCTCAGTCGGTTGCGAAGCAGTTTAAAGCGCAAGGCACTGGCGGAAAGATCATTAATATCGCATCAATGCTCTCTTTCCAAGGTGGTATTCGTGTTCCTTCGTATACTGCGTCTAAGAGTGCTGTAATGGGCATTACCCGTGCGATGGCGAACGAATGGGCGAGCGATAACATTAATGTTAATGCGATTGCACCTGGATATATGGCAACCAACAATACTCAAGCACTGCGTGAAGATGCTGCTCGTAACCAAGCTATTCTTGAGCGTATTCCTGCTGATCGCTGGGGTACACCAAAAGATGTCGCTGGCCCATGTGTGTTCTTAGCATCACCTGCATCGGATTACATTAATGGTTATACCATTGCTGTTGATGGTGGATGGTTAGCACGATAACGATTTTTGTAATATAAGATGGTTAACGAGATCGTTGCACAAGCTGTAGGGCTAGTAAGTTTCCTTTTGGGCCTTTCGACCTTTTACCAGAAGGACGACAAAAAGCTCAAAGTGGTTATGTTGATGTTGAACGTTAACCATCTTATTCATTTTTTATTATTGGGTTCCATTACATCGGCAATCGGTGCTTTGATTTCAGCACTCAGAACTGGCACCGCGATGTAAACCAAATCGCTGTGGGCTGCAGGGTTATTTATTGCCCTCGCGGTTGGCAGCGGAATCGGTTTTGCTCAGTATTGGTATCAACTTCTGCCTTTAGCGGGAACGATTATTGGAACGTACTCAATATTTAGATTGAACGGTATTGCACTAAGAGTCGGCTTTTTATTGGGAGCTGTATGCTGGCTAACTAATAATCTGATCATTGGTTCAATTGGTGGCTCGCTAATGGAAATATCAGTGATAGGGATTAACCTCGTTACTATTTTTCGTCTATACCAAGATAACGCCAAGTGCAAAATTACGCCGCAACAACAGGAATAAAAACGACATGTTTGTGTATAACGAAGACGTGAAAATGGAAGATCTTGGCGCGGGAGTTTCTCGCAAGGTGCTTGCTCATAGCGAGAACGTGATGGCTGTAGAAGTTCATTTCGAAACAGGCGCTGTTGGTGCGTTGCATACCCATCCTCATGAGCAGCTCACATACGTTTTGTCGGGAGCCTTTGAGTTCACGATTGGCGATGTAACGAAAGTAGTGCGCACAGGCGACACTATGTACAAAGAGCCGGGTATCGAACATGGCTGTGTTTGCCTAGAAGCCGGCGTATTAATTGATAACTTTACGCCAATGCGTAAAGACTTTGTTTAAGCTCTAAATTTTTTAGAACGAACATTTGAGCACTAATTTTTAAATTTGCAGTAATGCTGCGGGAGAAAGTAAATGAAAATCGCACTAATGATGGAAAACAGTCAAGCAGGCAAAAATGCAATGGTATCAGCTGAACTAGAGTCAGTTGCTGGTGGTTTTGGTCACGATGTCTTCAACTTAGGAATGACAGATGAGAACGATCACCACTTAACGTATATTCATCTAGGTATTATGGCGAGCACTCTGATTAACTCAAAGGCAGTTGACTTTGTTGTGACAGGGTGTGGCACTGGCCAAGGTGCTTTGATGTCGCTGAACTTACATCCAGGCGTGGTTTGTGGTTACTGTTTAGAACCTTCTGATGCGTTCTTGTTTAACCAAATCAACAACGGCAACGCTATCGCGCTCGCTTTTGCGAAAGGTTTTGGTTGGGCTGGTGAACTAAACGTTCGTTACATCTTTGAAAAAGCGTTCACAGGTGAGCGTGGTCAAGGTTACCCGTTAGAGCGAGCAGAACCACAACAACGCAATGCCGCGCTTCTTAACGAGGTAAAAGCAGCGGTAGTGAAGGATAACTTTATTGATTCACTGCGCGCTATCGATCAAGATCTAGTGAAGACAGCTGTGGGTAGCCCTCGTTTCCAACAGTGTTTCTTTGATAACTGCCAAAACCAAGAAATTGCTGATTATGTTCGTTCGCTTTTGGACTAATTCTAACGCTTGACTTTAGAGAGCCAGCCCAATGAGGCTGGCTTTTTTATATCCGGTGTTTGGATAATTAGTGGCTGATATTCAGTCAATACCAAGCGATAGGCGCCTGAGTCATGGCTTGGTATACCTCCTAGGCTCGTAATTTGGTCGCTATATCCCTAGGTTACTTGATCTATTTTTGCCCCTTCTCGCCACGATGTATCCAAATATCCATCAATGAGCTTTTCAACCTAAAAAGCGCCGATCTCAATAATCCAACCTCGATCTCATTTGTATGACTTTTGCATTCTTTGGATCACAAAAATCACAGATTACCCTTAAATAAAATATCGTTAATGTAATAATGAAACGGTATTTTAAAAATTAAATCATTTAAACAGAACAATAATGAAAAGGGGTTCGTAATGAATATCGACATGCTCGTTGTTGGTGTCTACTTTATCTTTATGATAGCGATTGGCGTCATCTTTAAACGTTTTGCAGGCAGCTCTACCAGTGATTACTTTCGTGGAGGAGGCAAGATGTTGTGGTGGATGGTTGGCTCTACCGCATTCATGACGCAGTTTAGTGCTTGGACATTCACTGGCGCTGCGGGTAAGGCTTTTACCGATGGGTTCCCAATCATGGTTATTTTCATGGCGAACGCATTTGGCTTTCTACTTTCTTGGTTGTTCTTTTCATACCGCTTTCGACAAATGCGTGTTGTTACACCTATTGAAGGTGTGCGTCGTCGCTTCGGTGCAACTAATGAACAAGTGTTTACGTGGGCGACAATGCCGACAAGTGTGGTTTACACCGGTATCTGGCTAAATGGTCTCGCACTCTTCGTTAGTGCTGTGTTTAAAGTTGATATCGAAACCACGATTATTGTCACTGGTTTGATTGTTCTCTTTATTTCCGTACTGGGCGGAGCATGGGGGGTGGTTGCTTCAGACTTTGTGCAAATGGTTGTGATCATGGCGGTGACGGTGGTTTGTGCTGTGGCTGCATTGGCAAAAATTGGTGGTCCAACGAATCTTATTGAACAGTTTCCTACCGACAGTGTAATGGGCTCTGATATGAACTATCCATTGCTGTTCATATCTTGGTTTATCTTCATGTTCGTTAAGCAGCTGCAAAACATCAACAACATGCAAGATTCATATCGCTTCTTATCGGCGAAAGATTCAGTTAACGCACGTAAAGCAGCACTCCTAGCGTTTGCATTGATGTTGATAGGACCGGCAATTTGGTTCTTACCACCTTGGGTAACGGCGATTATCTATCCTGAAGCGGCAACTGTGCACGCAGCTGAGCTTGGTAGTAAAGCAGCTGATGCAGTCTATCTAGTGTTTGTCGAAAACGTCATGCCGGTTGGTATGGTGGGACTGCTTATGTCGGCTGTATTTGCGGCAACAATGTCTTCAATGGATTCAGGTTTAAACCGAAATTCAGGTGTGTTTGTGCGTAACTTTTATGCGCCAATCATGAACAAAAACGCGGATGACAAGAAGTTGATGAGAGTGAGTCAGTTTATGACCGTGGTCTTTGGCATATTGATCATCATGGTCGCTCTGTTCATTAACTCCCTACGAGGTCTAAGCCTTTTCGACGCAATGATGTATGTAAGTACGCTATTACAAATGCCAATTCTAGTGCCATTGTTCTTCGGTATGTTTATTAAGAAAACACCTGACTGGGCAGCTTGGGCGACATTAGTGGTGGGTATGATGGTGTCTTACATCGTGAGTTTTGTGCTTACAGCAGACGTCGTTGCCAATCTATTAAACCTAGAAGTTCCGTTCACAGGACGTGAAGCGAGTGACCTAAAAGTTCTGCTTGGGGTTATTGGTCACCTTGTGATTACGGGTGGTTTCTTCTGCCTAACGACTAAGTTCTACAAAGAGCCAGTGGGCAAACGAAACACAGAACTTAAAGAGTTTTGGAGTGATGTTGCGACTCCTGTTATCGAAGAGGAAGGACAAGATGAAATGGATCGCCAACAACGCGACATGCTAGGCAAACTCATTCTGGTTTTCGGTGCACTTGTAACGGCGATGGTACTAATCCCGAACCCATTCTGGGGTCGCATGGCCTTTATCTTCTGTGGCGCAGTGATTGTTACTGTGGGTTCTCTGTTATTGAAGAGTGCGAGGAAAACGCCTCGGTTAGAAGTATCTACATCCAAGTAATCGGCAATAACTAGTTATGTAGAAGTAACAAGAGTATAGGCCAGAGGGGACGCTCTCTGGCTTATATGAACCACCTCGTTGAGGGGCTTTAGGAAACAATTTCATGATTGAATTTTTCCCTAAAGTTTATCAATACAGTTTTCTACAAGAGTTTGAATTATGTCTTCATACATACATAAAGATTTTCTATTGCAGGGGGACACTGCCAAGCGTTTATATCACGATTACGCGGCAGGGCTTCCTATTATTGATTATCACAATCATTTAGATGCCAAAGAGATTTATGACAACCACCAATACGACAATATTGCTCAGGCTTGGTTGAGTTGCGATCACTACTTGTGGCGTGCATTACGAAGTAACGGAGTCGATGAGCATTACATCACAGGTGATGCGAGTGATTATGAAAAGTTTCAAAAGTGGTGTGAGACCATGCCGTATCTTATCGGCAACCCTTTGTATCACTGGTGTCATTTGGAGCTTAAGAAATACTTTGGTCTCGATTTACTGCTCAACCTAGATAATTGCGAGGCTATTTGGCAACACTGTAATCAAAAACTCAGCCAAGAGTCTCTCCGATTCCAAGCTCTGCTTAAAGAGAGCCGAGTCGATACCTTGTGCACCACTGATGATCCACTGAGTGATTTGAGCTATCACGATAAGCTCAATCGTTCAGAATTTACTGTACAAGTCTTACCGACATTCCGTGCTGATAGCCTGATTGAAATAGAGAATCAAAATAGCTTTTTAAAGACGCTCAATTCACTGGCTTCGATCACCGACACTGACGTGGTCGATTTTGCAACCTACGCTCAAGCAATTACCTCTCGCGTGGATTATTTTGCACAGCACAACTGTTGTTTATCTGATTTAGGGTTAAAAGTTGTGGATTTTTCACACTATCACCCTGACGTACTTGATCAAGCTATAGCGAAGGTCAAACGTGGTGATGCGTTGAATAGTGGAGAAATTTCGCAGTTTAAGACGGCCGTTTTTGAAGTGCTTGGTAAGGCTTATCATAAACATGGTTGGTCGATGCAAATTCATATTGGAGTGTTAACTAATGTAAATCAGCGCCGCTTTGATGATCTAGGCGGCGGTACGGGTTTCAGTGTTATCAGTGACAACCCAATTGCAGAAAACCTTAGTCATTTATTGAGTTTGTTAGATCAAGACCGCCAACTCCCTCAGACCATCGTATATAGCCTTAACCCGAAAGATAGCGCAGTGCTTGGGTCAATCATCGGCGCCTTTCAAGACAGTGATGCGCAGCCAGGTAAAGTGCAGCTTGGTTCTGCGTGGTGGTTTAACGATCATAAGGCGGGTATGGAAAAACAACTTCAAGATCTAGCAAATTTAGGGGCTCTAGGACGCTTTGTCGGAATGTTAACCGACTCTCGCAGCGTGTTGTCACTCTCTCGTCATGACTATTTTCGTCGCATTCTATGTAACTTACTTGGTAAGTGGGTCGATGACGGGGAGCTACCGAATGATGAGCCTTTGCTTAAACAGAGTGTCGAGAACATCTGTTATCAAAACGCCAAACAATACTTCAATTTTCATTCATCTAAAGATTTAGTATAGGTATCCATTATGCTGCAGTTTACCTCTCAGGAAATGGCGGTCATTCGTCAAAATGCCAGCCAAGAGATCATCGAACAAATTATTCAAGATAATCAGGTTGTGCTTACTTCAGACATTCTCGTTCCACCTGATGCCCGCGCAACATGGAATTTATATTATTTTTGTCCCACGCATGGAGTTCGCTTAAGTTGGGATAGAGAGCGACCCACTGAACATGTGTGCCCTGTTGATGGGGAAGTGCTTACTGGGGAACCATATGACGGAGCATGGTGGCGTTGGCTTAATGGGCTCAATTCGAAAGCGTGTAATGACCTAGGCTTACTTTGGCACATTACTCAAGACCACAAATACTTCGAAAAAGTTCGTGAGATCTTATTAGGTTATGCAGAATACTACCCGAATTACGAAGAACATGGCGGTATTCCATACAATGGTCCAGGCAAAGCAAACGCGCAGACTCTTTGCGAAGCGAATTGCAATATTGATTTTGCCCGAGGCTATGATTTCGTTAAAGAGCAGTTGAATACCGAAGAGCAATTGTTTATTGAACAGCGCTTGTTACGCGAAGGCGCTGAGTTCCTGATGCAACATCGAGCTGATCAATTGCATAACCATGAAATGAAAATTTCTGCGACTATTGGTGTGATAGGCTTGATACTTGGTGACCGAAAATTCATCGACTTTGCGGTGAGCACACCTTATGGCTTGAAGTATCAGTTAGAGCATGGTGTAAAGGGGGAGGGCTTATGGTTTGAAGGTTCTATCCATTATCATTACTACGCTTTACAAGCACTTCTGAATTTCGAAAAAATGGCATGTAAAACAGAGTACTCACTACAATCGGTGCCAAACTTCCACACCATGTTGGCGTTCCCGCTCAAGCTACTCATCAATACGGGTGACTTTCCACGTCTGAACGATTGTATTGCGGGTCAAGAGAAGTTAACTCATAGCCACCTGTTCGAATTCGGGTATCGCGAGTTCCGAGACCCTTTATTTGCATCTGCGTTACAGAGTATCTATCAAGATAAGCCACGCAACAATATCGACGCGCTGTTGTACGGTGTTGATGCATTACCTGTGGCAGAGCCTCTTATGTGTCAGTCTATTCATGCAGAACAATCAGGCGTCACGATCATGTACGATCGAGAGCACGATAACATGATATTGATTAAGCACTCTCCATATGGTGGTGAGCACGATCATTATGATCGACTTGGGATGATCATTACTCGAAATGGTAAAGAAATTTTGCCTGACTTGGGAACAACAGGGTACGGTGCTGAACTGCATTACGGGTATTATAAAAACACGGTGACGCACAACACCTTGGCGGTGAATCAGAAGAATCAACCGCCAGCCAACCCTCAGGTGAATACGTTTGTAAAAGAACAGTCCTACACATGGTTAGACACACAAACAAATTGGTGTGGTGAGTTACCGACGGTCGATAGCCATACTATTGTTCAGTGGGATTTAGCCGCGTACAAAGACGTTGTGTTTCGTCGTCAAGTTTTATGGTTAGGGGATGTGGCGATTGAATTTAACGCCGTTGAAAATCCTCACCACCAACAATTGGATTTGGTTTGGCATATCAGAGGACAACACAGCGCTTTGGCACAGGCGCAAGGTTGCGACAATCCACTAGATGGGCCTTTAGCAAGAATGACGAGCTGCCATGAGACGCCACTTAAAGCGTCCACTAATTTACGTTATTCGATTGATGAACAAACCGAATTCAATCAACAGCTGATAACGGATAGTTCAGCAACTCTGTTGTTGGGGTATGCGCCAGACAACCCAGCAACCAGTGATTTAGCTTACACGATTTTGCGTAGCCAAGAAGCGGTTCTTAAAGTTGCCACGTTACATAACTTGACGCAAAACGATGAGGTTCGAGTTTCTGATATCGAGTGGCGATCGGACGTTATCAATTTAAAGTTGATAAGAAATGGAGTGGCACAATCCATTTCAATTAACCAAGAAACGGGTGTTACTTTATTCGTTTGATCTGATAATAATATTGAAGATTCATAACCCATTGAATTGCAAGAGTTCACATTAAAATTAAAAGTCCCCTTAAGATAGGTTCTTGAGGGGACTTTTTACGTTTCTTTCTTAATCAATGGCTAACAGCTAACAGCTAACAGCTAACAGCTAACAGCAAGTGAGCGAGTCGCTACTCGTTTTCTGTTTGCTTAGAAGCGTTGGATGTTTTGCCTTGCTTCAACCAGTTGTCGAGTACATGTTGCAGCGCATCCAATGACGTTGGCTTTTCTAGGCGGCCATCCATTAACTTGCTGATCATGTCGAGTTCGCGTTGTCCCGATTCGCCAGACAGAGCAATGATTGGCGTATTAGGCGAGCGTGCCTTGATGATCTGGCTTGCGTCAAAACCGTTCATGACTGGCATCTGCACATCCATCAAGATCAAATCAACTTGATGGGTTCTAAACAGTTCAACCGCATTCTCACCATTCTTGGCTTGTAAGCTGTTTACGCCGAGCCTGCTCAAGTACATCTGAACAAGTGTACGTTGTACCTCTTTGTCATCAACGATCAGCACGGTTGGCGCAAGGTGGTTTGATGCTGGTGGATTTGTTGGTTGCGCCTTTTCTGGCTCAGTTTTGGGTGCAGGTGCTGAGCCAGAAGCGTTATCAGCACTTGGTGTTGGGTTCTCTGGTTGCACTTCTGGTTCGGTTTGATCTTCCGTCGGTTGGTTGTGTTTCCAATCGTTGAAGTAAGGCGTACGCAGGTCATCCGCTTTTGGCGCATTCGGCACAACAGGGAAGTACAGGTGGAATTCAGTAAATTCACCAAGCTTAGATTTGCACTCGACTCTGCCACCAAATGAACGCATCACACGTTGGCAATAACCTAAACCTAAGCCGCTACCGCCACTCTTTTGGTAAGAGAAAAAGTCATCGAAGATCTTATGGGCGATGGTTTCATCAATCCCTGGACCGGTATCTCTGAAAACGAGCACGTTCTCGTAAGAGCCAGTTTTGGTACTGATTTCGATTTGGCTGTCTGGATACGAATCAAAGTAATAGATTGCGTTACGAATCAGGTTAAAGATAACGAAGTTAAACAAGGTCTCGTTCAGCTTTGCCACAAAATCAGCGTGTTGTGGTAGGCGAATTCGCTCAATGATCTTTTCGTTCTCAAAACCATAATGACTCACTGCTTGATCTACGGCTTTGTGGATTGAGGTCATAGTCACGGGGCCATGCTCAGGTGAGCTATCACTGACCTCACGCAAGATGATATCAATCAGCTGTCGGCCGCGTTGAATTGCAGCTTGGCCGTTTTCGATATCAAGTAGGATCTGTTTCGCTGGCGCTTGGTTATCGATGTGCTGTTTTAGTACTTCGAAATGCAGTTGCACTTGAGCAAGCGGGTTACGCATCTCATGGGCAATGGAGTTCGCCAGAGCACGACTTTGGCGAATGCGTCTATCCGCTTCGATGGTACTTTGCACACGAGTTAACAAGGTTTGCAGTGCAGAGATCTCTTCGTTAGAGAACATCTGATCGTTGCTCTTGTGTGATGATACCAACACGTGCGTGACCGATTTCCCCTGACCAAACAGAGGCATTACCAAGGCCGTGTTGTTCGAACTCATCTTCTCATAGAGAGCCTTGATCGAACGTTTTGCTGGCGCAGTGTAATCGAGCTCTTCAGACAGTTCGTCGAAGACCAAAACAGACTTGTTGGTCGATAAGTAGTCTTCGTAGAAAGTCTCGTTGTAGTTGCTGTTAACAAGGCGCAGTTTGTCTTCTGGGATTTGCAGTAGGCTACCCAAACGACGCATCGCATCATCAATTGATAGCTTGAAATCTTCTTCTAAAGCAAGGATTTGCTGTACTGGTGTTTTCTTGTTCCCGTAGACAAAGAAGGAGGCATAACGGCTCACGCGTTTATAAAGTACATGCCAAGTAATGCCTATTAGCGCGCAGATTGGAATGGCGATTAGCCATTGATTATCTTCGGTCAGCGGGATGAATATCGCACCAAACGGTATCACTAAAATAGCACACACTAACAGGGCGTTCAGGCTCATGTACGCAAGGTATTTCACGCTGTAGAAACGAGATGTCAGCAGGGCATACCCAACGAACAACATCTCACTAATAGACAAGGCGGGTGGTAGCCAAGTCAGTGAGAAATCACGCAAGAAGTAAGTCATACCTAGGTGGATCGTTGCTGTAGACAGCATGAACACCAAGATACCTGCAATCATATAGTTGGTTTTGGTCAGCGTGAGCTTACTGCTGTTAGCGCGCATTGCTACTAGGTTACCCAGTGTCAGTACCACAAAGCTGATCATACCGATGAAGAAGTACGAAGTGTGCGGGCCAAATTCAATCACGAACTGACTTGGGCCAACAATGATAACGTCTTCAACGGTTAAGCCCGGGCTTAAATTAATAAACAGGAGTAGACGGTTAGAGTGACGAAAATCGCTTGTTGCCACAGGCGCACCTTACCGTTGCGTTGCTCGGCGGCAAGCTGACACGAGAAGTAATACGCAAAGGCAAACGCAAAGAAAGAGGCGAGGTTGGCAAATTTGGCTGCAAACACAGCCGCTGATGGCCCAAGCTCTGGCAACAAGTCAGTATGGAAGTAAGCATTACTGCTTATCCACGCAACAATACAGACCGAGTAGGCGATGTAGGCAACGTGATGTGTCCCTGCGATCGCTTCGCTTTTTAGTTTCAGACGGTAGCAATAGTAGAGTAACCACATCACGACCACAGCAACCGTCGCAAGAAGCGTTATCGCTTTGGCGTGGATGATGGCTTCTAAGCCGAAATCAAACATGTTCGTCCTTATTTACCGAGCTTGGCTGTTGCAGAGAGTCTGGTTGTTGAACAGAGCTTAATTTTTCTGCTGAGCCAAACTTTCTGCTGTTACGCACGGCGCGTTTGTAGCCCTTAAAATCGGTGTCATTGAATACGTTGACCATCAATTCGAAATTCCAAAAGCCACGGTAAATGGTGGTGCCATCATCGTTCAATTCGCAATATCCCGAATGGAAATACGCTTTTGGGTCAATAGCTTGATAAAACTGAAGCATGAAAGGTTGTTCAATGATGGTGAAGCCAATTTTGTAGCCAACTTGATGTAAGACGCTCATCAGCTCTTTTTGAGCGAGATAGAGGAAGTAGAGTTTTTGTTGGGTATTTCCACTGACGGTTAAGCGCAGAACTTCACATATGGCTCGAGTTTCGGATAGTTGTAACTGAAACTGATTATCGAATTTTGGCAGAGAATCACACTTTGACAATATCGGTGGCGTGAATAGCTGTAACCCTGAAAGTGAATCGTAACCATGATTTGGTAAGCAGTATTGCCAGTGATCATTGCTGAACGGCGGCGCGTAGCTTAGCCAGGTTTCATTTTTTGACCAGTCTTGAATCAATGCGGAAGAGACTAATGTCGGGAAGGCTTCATCGTCTGGGTGTTTGAGCAGAATAAAGTGCTTACCCGTTTGTGACAGATGTAATAAAGGCAGCATCTCAAACCATTTTTCACCCTTGATGAAAACCTCAAGGTTGCTCAAAGCGATGGCATCACTGATAGGCATCCCTTGTGGGTGACTGGGTGTTTGCACCACAAGTTGATCATCTTCTATCTGATCGATGATCGCACTGTAGTAAGCGCTGTCTTTAATCGGCAGAACGATACCAGAGGGGGAACGACTATCGAGCGGCGACTTTGCCTTAATGGCAGCAATTTCGCATTCACACCAAAAGTCTAACCAATGCATGTAACACTGACTTGCCGCTTTCTCTAACAATGCCATCTCGGTCGATAAGCTACTTGGATAGCGTTGAATGAGATCGCGATAGTCCATCAATTCAAATAAAACGGAGAGGCTTTTGTGTTGATGTTCTGGGAAGAACGATTCCAATAGTCGTCTACGGTAGTCTGTGACGGTTTGGAAAAGCGCAGTGCGATCTTGTGGCTGATAAGTGTTGATCACGAGCTCGATCAGCGCGTGTTGTTTCTTTTCGATAGCCAGACTGCTAGCCAACAGTGAGACTAAAGACGACGTTAATTCCATGGTGTTAACCTAGCCTAGGTTTATAATTATTTTTATTGGATTTGCACTCGTTAACCAGACACGAATTGTTATTAAGTTATTTGATATAAAGTTACCTTGTTGAGATTGAGTAACTCTAATTGTGTCTATTGTTTTTAAAAACAAGTTGCATAATCGAGCGCAAGTTTACTACTTGCGCATCCCCTTAACAACAGAACATTCACTAGTTTATAAATTGCTAAATTAGAACATTCTCAATCACTTAGAGCCTAACCTTGCTCCGATTCTGACCTGTATCAATTGAGCATAATCCTTTGAATTTATAAATTAACGTAAAATATCTATTTTTTGAACCAAGCTCATAAATCATACGCAACTGAATTCACCTTGTTAATCGTAAGGAATATAACGGCGAGCCAAAATATATAATTAACTAATGAGTGTTGTATGTCTCATAACCGTTTATTTCCACGTCATCGTTTGGCTCTCGCTTGCATGCTGGCCAGTGTTTCCAGTTTCTCCTTTGCTCAAAGTCAGTGTGAGGTGCTTGATCTTCAGCAGGCGTCTGACCTTGCTCTCGCTGTCTCATCAGCTGATAACAGTTGCTATGGCGCTTGGTTCTCTGCTCAAGAGAGTTCGTTAAACAATATCTATAGCGAAGCGAGCCTAAGCCGTATTCAAGTAGCACTTAACCTAGAAATTGCCCGTTACCGAGGTGATGCTGAACAGGCTCGTAAACTTGAAAACCTTGGCGAATTTGTTCGCGCCGCTTATTACGTTCGTTATAACGCGCGAGCGCAGGATTTTTCCGAGGCGTTGAGCCAGCGTTTCGCTCAATCTATTAATGCTTTTCTGGCGAACCCTAATGCATTCGATCAAGGCCGCGAGCAAGTTGGAGCGATGAAAAGTCTGACGTTGATGGTCGATAATGTTAAGCAACTTCCACTGACTATTGATGCGCAACTTGCGGCATTGAATCACTTTAACCGCGAAACAGCGCAGGATTCACAATGGGTCGATGGTCTTAATAATCTATTCCGAGCAATGGCAGGGCACGCCGCTCGAGATGACTTCTACGATTACATGGCAAACCACACCCAACATATCGATACGCTGTCGGCATTCGCTGGTGATAACACGTGGGCGTTGAATACAGAGGCGAGCTTTCTGGTTTATAACGCCGTGCGTGAAACAGGCCGCTTGTTAGCCAGTCCGGATAAAGCGACCAAAGACAAAGCGATGCGGGTTATGCAGCAAGTGATGGCGCAAAACCCACTGGGCACCGAGCACGATAAGCTATGGCTAGCGGCCGTTGAAATGATGAGTTACTTCGCACCCGAAGGTTTGAATGGGTTAGACCTAGAACAAGCGAAACGCGACTTGGCAACGCGTGTACTTCCCCATCGTTATGAGTGCCAAGGGCCTGCGATTATTCGCTCTCAAGATCTTACCGAGTCACAAGCGGTGGAGGCGTGTGATGTGTTGGCTGCCAAAGAGGCCGACTTCCACCAAGTCGCGAATACGGGTCAACAACCTGTCGCTGATGATAATAACGAGCGAGTTGAAGTCGCGGTGTTTGGCAACAAAGGTAGTTACATTGATTATTCATCGTTCTTGTTTGGCAATACCACAGACAATGGCGGTCAGTATTTAGAGGGTAATCCTGCAGAAGTCGGCAACGTCGCACGTTTTGTGGCTTATCGCCACGCCAATGGTGATGATCTTTCTATTCTCAATTTAGAGCATGAATACACTCACTATCTTGATGCGCGCTTTAACCAATACGGTTCATTCAACGACAACCTAGCACATGGTTATGTGGTGTGGTGGTTAGAAGGCTTTGCCGAATTTATGCATTACAAACAAGGCTACGATGCAGCGATTAGTTTGATTAGCAGCGGGAAGATGAGCCTGTCGGATGTGCTTGCGACTACTTACTCCCATGATTCCAATCGAATATATCGCTGGGGATACTTGGCGGTACGCTTCATGCTGGAAGAGCATCCTCAAGAGGTGCTAGGTTTATTGGCATTGTCTCGCACTGGTCAATTCTCCGAATGGGCACAACAAGTAAAAGTGCTAGGGCAGCAATACAACGGCGAGTTTGAGCGTTGGTTAGACGCGGTTTCAAGTGAACCCACAGAGCCTACAGAACCGACAGATCCTACGCAACCAACAGACCAAGCCATAGTGCTTGCAGCAAACCAGAGTGTGGTGTTGAGTGGCGAGGCGTATAGCGAGCAGTTGTTCTATGTTGATATTCCAGACAACACGACGCATTTTGAAGTGTCTATACAGGGGCAAACTCAAGGTGATGCTGACCTCTACATGAGCTACAACAAATCTGCACATTACTACGACTTTGAATTCAGTCAATACGGCAATGCCAGTAATGAAGTGGTGACGTTTGAACAAGAATCTTCGGGTTACATCAAGTCGGGTCGTTACTACATGAGTGTTACGGGGCGTACCGATTTTAATGAGGTGTCGCTAACGGCATCGGTAGTCACAGAAACGCCAACGCCTCCAACTCAACAGCAAGATGATTTAACGCCCGTGGTATTGGAGTCCGGTCAGGCTCAATTGCTTACGGTGCACCAACGACGTTATGCCGCTGTCTATGTACCAGAAGGCGTACAAGAGGTGCGAGTGTGGCTGCACGATAAGAGCGACAATACGGAAAACGAACAGTCGAATGCGGGTAACGTTGATCTGTTCGCTAGTCATTCATACTGGCCAACAGCAGGGCAGCATGACTACGCGTCTGATTACCGTGGAAGCAATGAGTACCTGCAAATTCCTGTAACAGAAGAAGGCTATATACACTTCTTATTGAGTGCAGAGCAGCAAGGGGATGATGTCGAGATGTTGGTGTATTTTCACTAACAGAACAGGCATTAGGCAATAACACTAGAAAAGAGGCATTGCCCTAAACTGCATTAACGACAACGTCACTAAACTAAATGGTTAAATATCAATAAAGTAGACGGATAAAAGCCGGGCATCAGTGTCCGGCTTTGTTTTTCTGACAATCTTCTGTGTTTATAGAGTAGTTACACCATAATCTCTGATGAAGTGATGACATTCGAGGTTTAAGCTGGTCTGCATATGAAACATCATTGCGAGTAACCTATCGCAAGTGATAGAGGTAGAGATAACTTATGAAGAAAGTACTATTGGTAACCATATTTAGTGTCGCTGCGTTAGCAGGGTGTAGTCAGAAATCTGAGGTCCCAGAACAGTCACAAGAGACTCCGAATCCGATCTGTAGCACTAAGAACCTGACAGGTGGTTGGTCACAAAGCGATATCACCCCAGAAGCCAAGCAAGCTTTAGATGTGGTTCTCGGACAAATGAATACATCAGCAAAGCTCGAAAAAATCTTGAGCGTTCGCACTCAAGTAGTCGCGGGTTTGAACTACGCGATCGAGTTTGAAATGGATAATGGTCAGGTGTGGAATACTGTTGTTTATCGTTCACTTCAAGGTGATCTCGAAATGATGCAGGCTGCACAGCAAGGTCGTTTGTGCCAATAAGCTCGCTTAACGAATAAGAAAAATGGCTCCCAATTGGGAGCCATTTTTGATTCTAATTAAGGTCAGCTTATTACGTCCAATAGAAGACGTTCCTAATCCGTTAGCGCTGGTTCAGAAAGCTCTGGTTCAGAAATATTGGGCTCAGACAGTTCTTGTACACACGCTCGGCTGATATCTTCATCAATGTAAGCCATTCCCAGCTTGTTCAAGTAATCCATACGATCAGCAGTGCGAAGCTCAATATCAGGGCCTGCGACGTTGTTCTCTTGATAAACCTTAGCCATGTGAGCCATGAATTGCTCGCCCACACTCATCATTAACAGGCTCATCGCACCCACGTCCGGTCTTACTTTGGCATGCTGTTTTTCAGACAGGTTTACCGCTAACACGATAGGTTGTTCTTCTCCTTCGAAACGAACACTGCGCTCACGAACGGTTTGTTGCGCCCAGTAATACGCCAGCTCTTTACTCTGAGTCAGGAACACAGGTTCAACCGACTCGGTGTAGTTATTGCCAATCGTTGCCATGGTTTTTGAAGCGGCCTCATTGAGTGCTTTGTCTCCAGAACGTTTCAGTCCTTGTCCTTTAATTGAAGTAAGCAAGGCTGAAGACGTGCCGTGATACCAAGTATCACCCGTTGCGAAACCATTTTCTGATAGCAGCGTTTTTGCATCTTGTAGGTGTTTAGGTATTGAAGTCATAGGCACTCTCAATCAAAAGAAATATCAACAAACAGGAATCTCAACAACATGAATACAGTTAGCTTAAACAGATGTTGCTTAGCTGACCGTGGTGTAGAACACAATTCTTAGACTTTGAGATAAAGCCGGCAGTACAAGCTTTATCTCAAAGCCTTCCCCCGGATCTTACCTAAGTAAGAGAGAAGGGCGGGGGAGGCTTTAGTGCTAGCGATTAATCAAATTGGTTAGACGTATTCGCTTCGCCCGCTGCTTTTAGTGCATTCTCACCAGCGAAGTACTCTTTGTGGTCATCACCGATGTCTGAACCAGACATGTTTTGGTGTTTAACACATGCGATGCCTTGGCGGATCTCTTTACGTTGAACATTTGCAACGTAACCCAACATGCCTTGGTCGCCGAAGTACTCTTTCGCAAGGTTGTCGGTAGACAGCGCTGCAGTGTGGTAAGTCGGTAGCGTAATCAAGTGGTGGAAGATACCTGCTTCACGAGATGCGTCCGCTTGGAATGTACGAATCTTCTCATCAGCACTTGCAGACAGTTCAGTTTCATCGTATTCCGCGCTCATTAGGTTTGCACGGTCGTAAGCAGATACATCTTTACCTTCAGCAACCAATGCATCGTAAGCTTGTTGACGGAAGTTTAGCGTCCAGTTGAATGATGGAGAGTTGTTGTAAACCAGTTTCGCGTTAGGGTGAACTTCGCGAACGCCGTCCATCATCTCTTTGATTTGGCCAATGTGTGGCTTCTCAGTCTCAATCCAAAGTAGGTCAGCACCTGCGTTGATTGCTTCAATACAGTCGAATACACAACGGTCTTCACCAGTACCTTGGCGGAATTGGTACAAACCTGAAGGTAGACGCTTAGGTCGAACTAGCTTACCGTCACGGTTAAAGCAAACGTCGCCTTCTGCCATATCTGCAACATCGATCTCTTCAACATCTAGGTATGAGTTGTAGATATCACCTTGGTCGCCCGGCTCTTTCACTACTGCGATTTCTTTTGTTAGGCCAGCACCTTGAGAATCGGTACGAGCAACAATAACGCCGTTGTCGATTCCCAGTTCAAGGAAAGCGTAACGAAGTGCGCGAAGTTTTGCGTGGAAGTCAGCGTGTGGAACCGTTACTTTGCCGTCTTGGTGACCACATTGCTTCTCATCGGCAACTTGGTTTTCAATTTGTAGACAACATGCGCCCGCTTCAATCATCTGCTTAGCCATTAGGTAAGTCGCTTCTGCGTTACCGAAACCAGCATCGATATCGGCAATGATTGGCACCACGTGTGTTACGTGATTGTCGATTTTGTCTTGGATAAGGTCTTGTTGGTTAACATCGCCCGCTTCACGTGCAGCGTCTAGCTCACGGAATAAACCACCCAGTTCACGTGCATCAGCTTGGCGCAGGAATGTGTATAGTTCTTCTACTAGGCCAGCAACCGATGTTTTTTCATGCATTGATTGGTCTGGAAGTGGACCAAAGTCTGAGCGAAGTGCTGCAACCATCCAACCTGATAGGTATAGGTAGCGGCGATCTGTCTTGCCATCAAAGTGCTTCTTAATAGAAATCAGCTTTTGTTGACCGATAAAACCATGCCAGCAACCTAAAGACTGAGTGTATTGAGAGCTGTCTTTATCGTAAGCCTCCATATCCGCACGCATGATATCTGCCGTGTATTGCGCGATATCTAGACCTGTTTTGAATTTGTTTTGAGCTCGCATACGAGCAGCAGATTCAGCATTGATTGCATCCCATGGAGCACCTGCAGCGCTTTTTGCAACTTCTATCATTTCGATATCTTGTGTAATTTGCGACATAACTATTCCTTAGTTTCACGTGGGGTATGGTTGCCAAATTGGCTTGGATTAAAACTTTGCTATGGACAAAGAATAACCATGCATGTGATAATTTTGTTAATTTATAGTTATTATATTCGGTATTTTTCTTATGAATATTGCTCGTATAGACCTTAATTTACTTGTGTATTTAGACATGTTGCTACGTGAAAGAAACGTTACACGAGCGGCAAATCAATTAGGAATAACTCAACCAGCCATGAGTAATGGACTGCGCCGATTGCGTGATCTGTTTGAAGATCCACTATTGGTGAGAACCAGTGAAGGGATGGTACCGACCGAGCGAGCGCAAAAGTTGCAGCCACTGATTCGAAACATCTTGGCGAATGTAGAGAAGACACTGCAGCCGACCACAGAGTTTAACGCAGAAGACAGTGAACGCGTGTTTCGTATCATGGCGAGTGACTATGCAGAGTCGACCATTATTCAACCTCTTCTGAAAAGGTTAAGTGAGATCGCACCGAAAATACGACTGGATATCATGACGCCAAGTGACGTGAGTTATCAGGATGTAGAGCAAGGTACCGTTGATATAATTATCAACCGATTTGACGATATTCCTCAGTCTTTTCACCAGATGAGCCTTTGGCACGACGGGTTTTCTTGTCTATTTAGTTGTGACAACCCGATAGCCGACAACTTCGATATTTTGTCTTATTTAAAGGCGCAACATATTTGGGTAAGTAAGACCGGCATGGGAACGGGAGTGGGGATCAACCCAAGCGAAGCACAAAAGCTTGGTTGGATAGATGAAGCACTAATGCGCATTGGTAAAACCCGTAACATCACGGTGTTTACGCGACACTACTTGTCGGCGATTCTCTTCGCACAACAGAAGAACCTGATCCTGACTATTCCTACCAAAGCGGCTCAACTGCAGCGCAATAACCCTAGATTGTTGATCAAGCCTGCGCCATTTGCGATTGAACCCTTTGAGGTGAAGATGGCGTGGAGTCCATTGTTACAAACCAATCCAGACCATCAGTGGATGCGTCGTTTGATTAAAAGTGTCGCTAACGAAATCGAGAGTGGAGTGACGGAATAACACAGTTTGTAGGGTATTTTTTATATGAATATCCAATATAACCGGCATAAATTAGCTAAATTCATGTCCGTTAAGTAAGTTTAATTCAGTAAAGTAAATTTGAGCTAGTCACGAAAATTTATTGAGTAGCCATCAGTTAGTTTGAGAGAGATTTTATGAGCAGTCGTATTCAACAGGGAAGCTTGAACATTGATAGCACCCTCTACCAATTAATTAATGAGCAGGTAATTCCTGGAACAGGCATTGTCGCTGAAGACTTTTGGCAATCATTTGCAACCATCCTTGAAGATTTGGCGCCAAAGAATCGCGCATTGCTTATCAAGCGCGAAGATCTTCAACATCAAATTGACGTTTGGCATCAAGAGCGTGCTGGGCAAACGCTAGATCTTGTAGAGTACAAACAGTTCTTACAGCAGATCGGTTATTTGGTTCCTGAAGGCGATGACTTTCAAGTGACGACAGCGAGCGTAGAACCTGAGATCGCAACACAAGCTGGGCCGCAGCTTGTGGTGCCAATCATGAACGCACGTTTTGCACTTAACGCAGCCAATGCGCGTTGGGGCAGCCTATATGATGCGCTCTACGGAACGGACGTGATCAGTGAAAGTGATGGCGCGGAAAAGGGCGGAAGCTTTAACCCTGTTCGTGGCGCTAAAGTAGTGAGCTATGCTCGCGGGTTCCTTGATGACGCCGCGCCGCTGAATGGTGTTTCTCATAAAGACGTGACCAAATACAGCATCAGCAATGTGAGCATTGGCAACACGCTGACAGCAACGCTAGATAATGGCGAAGAAGTCACGCTAATTGATCGCAACCAATTTATTGGTTATCAAGGAGACGCAAGCTCGCCTTCTTGTATCCTGCTTAAACACAATAATCTCCATATCGAAATTCAAATCGACCCGAGCGCACCAATTGGTAGCGTTGATGTGGCGGGTGTTAAAGATGTGCTGGTGGAATCGGCACTGACCACGATTATGGATTGCGAAGATTCTGTAGCCGCAGTTGATGGTGAAGACAAAGCATTGGCTTACCGCAACTGGTTAGGCTTAATGAAGGGCGACCTGCAAGAGTCGCTAGAGAAAAACGGCAAAACCATCGTTCGTAACCTAAACCCTGATCGTCAATACACCAGTGTGACGGGTGGTGAAATCTCACTTAAAGGTCGCAGCATGTTGTTCATACGCAACGTGGGCCACCTAATGACTAACCCTGCGATTATTGATGCCGAAGGTAATGAAGTGCCTGAAGGTATCATGGATGGCATGGTGACATCACTTATCGCAATGCACGATTTAAAGGGTAATAGCCCTTACCAAAACTCGACCGCGAACAGCATCAATATTGTTAAACCTAAGATGCATGGCCCTGAAGAAGTGGCTTTCACCAATGAGTTGTTTGGTCGCATTGAAGATGCATTAGGTTTAGATCGCTTCACCATCAAAGTCGGCATCATGGACGAAGAGCGTCGTACCTCTGTGAACTTGAAAGAATGTATTCGTGCAGCTAAAGATCGTGTTGTGTTCATCAACACAGGTTTCTTAGACCGTACCGGCGATGAGATTCACACCAGTATGGAAGCGGGTCCTTTTGCTCCTAAAACACAGTTGAAAACCATGACATGGATTGGCGCATACGAAGATCAAAACGTTGATCTTGGCTTAGCTTGTGGCCTGCAAGGTAAAGCCCAGATTGGTAAAGGTATGTGGCCAGAGCCAGATAATATGGCCAAGATGATGGACGCGAAAATCGGACACCCACAAGCCGGTGCAAATACCGCTTGGGTTCCTTCTCCAACTGCGGCGACTCTGCATGCCTTGCACTATCACAAGGTGAGTGTTCCTAGCCGTCAGAAAGAGCTTCGTGAGCGTGTGAGAGCAAATGTTGACGATATTCTTACTATCCCGCTGCTAGGCAACCAAAAGCTTACTGCTCAAGATATCCAAAAAGAACTGGACAACAATACGCAAGGTATTCTTGGTTACGTAGTTCGTTGGATAGACCAAGGCGTAGGTTGTTCGAAAGTGCCTGATATTAACGATGTAGGGTTAATGGAAGACCGTGCGACGCTGCGTATTTCAAGCCAACACATCGCTAACTGGTTACGTCATGGTATTTGCGAGGAAGCCCAAGTAATGAAAACCATGAAGCGCATGGCAGCAGTGGTTGATGAGCAAAATGCAGGGGATCCAAGCTACCAAAACATGACGCCTGATTTTGAAAACAGCATTGCGTTTTCAGCAGCGTGTCAGTTGGTATTTGAAGGCTGTGCTCAGCCGAGTGGTTATACCGAGCCAGTGTTACACGCGATGCGTCTAAAGCTGAAAGCGCAGAGTGCTTGAGTCGGAAAGTGCTAAATCGCAGATAAGCGAAAGCACAAAAAGCCTAAATCACTGAAATAGCAAAGTGACCTAATAATAAAAATAGAGAAAGAAAAATACTAAAAAAAGACCCCCCCTTTAACCGAGCCCAAGGTGCCGCGCTTCATAGCGCGGCTTTTTTTTAGCTTTTAGTTAGATACAGGATCTGAGATTGAATGCGGGATCAGAGATTAGAAGTGAAAAACAGTTATCTTTCTCCCACCAAACCTAATTTTCGCCAAAACCTTAGTTACCACCGAAACATAGATACTTAATATCCATGTACTCGTCGATGCCTTCTTTAGCACCTTCACGGCCAATGCCTGACTGTTTAACCCCACCGAAAGGTGCAACCTCAGTTGAGATCATGCCGTCATTAATGCCAACCATACCGTACTCAAGTGCTTCTGCTACCTTCCACACTCGGTGGATATTCTGGCTGTAGAAGTAAGACGCCAAGCCATAAATGGTGTCGTTCGCCATTTCGATCAGCTCTTCATCGCTGTCGAACTTCATAACCGGAGCGACAGGGCCAAAGATCTCTTGTTGAACGATGTCCATATCGTGCTTCACGTCTTTGAGAATGACAGGCTGAATGAACAAGCCCGCAAGCTCTTGAGTTGGGGTGACAGGTTGTGCACCTTGTTCAATGGCACGATCAATCAAACCTTGAATGTTTTGTTTCGCTCTTTCACTGATCACAGGGCCAATGTTGACGCCCGCGTCTAAGCCGTTACCAATTTTAAGTTGCTGTACCGCTTGGTCAAATTTAGCCACAAACTCATCGTGCACTTTGCTATGAACATAGAATCGGTTAGCACAAACACAGGTTTGGCCTGCATTACGGAATTTCGAAGCCATTGCGCCTTGAACCGCAGCATCGATATCGGCATCGTCAAACACGATAAACGGAGCATTACCGCCAAGTTCCATCGAGGTGCGTTTGATGCCTTTTGCCGCTTGAGCCATCAAGATACTGCCGACGCGGGTCGACCCAGTGAAAGAGATTTTTTTGATAAGCGGATGCGAAGTGAATAGGTTGCCCACTTGTTCAGGGCTTTCACCAAGAACGACTTGGAGCAGATCTTTAGGGATACCCGCTTGATAAGCCAGTTCAACCACAGCAAAAGCAGAAAGCGGTGTCTCATCCGAAGGTTTCACTACAAAGCTACAACCCGCTGCTAAGGCAGGAGCCGCTTTACGAGTGATCATTGCAATCGGGAAGTTCCATGGCGTAATCGCACATGCGACACCAATAGGCTGCTTGATGGTCACCAAGCGTTTGCCAGCGACTGTGCTAGGAATGGAATCACCATAAGTGCGCTTCGCTTCTTCCGCAAACCACTCAATGAAGCTCGCGCCATACACGACTTCACCTGTCGCCTCGGCTAACGGCTTGCCCTGTTCCATTGTCATGATTCGAGCAAGGTCATCCTTGTTTTCGAGGATCAACTGGTGCCAGCGATGAAGCAGTGCTGCACGAGATTTAGCAGGAATTTTTGCCCACTCTTTCTGCGCTACATTAGCTCGTTCAATCGCGCTCGCTAACTCTGTTTCTGATGATATCGGTGCGTGCCCGATGAGTTCATCCGTTGCTGGGTTTGTGACTGCAACTGCGTTGTTCGCTTCTGTCACCATAAAAGAGAGTAAGTGCTGGTTATCAATGTTTAGCATCGTGATTCCTTTGTCGTGATTACTTTAGACGTGTTGCTGATGTGCGGGTTGGCGAGTGTTCAGATCACTTCGACCAAATGTTGATTAGTCGCAGATTGTGGTCGTTAATTCGATAGTTTTGAAGCCCTTGTTTGCGCAAGCATTGTTTACCAAAGTAGGGCCTTCGAAATCCATGATCAGCTAAGTCATGGACTTCGAAATTCTTTAAGAAAGTGCTTACTGCTGACTCCAATTATCAGCTTCGATCTTCGCCAGCGCTTTTGCTGCTTTTTGAAGTGCGGGCAAGAATTTTATTGCTTCGTCCGGTTTCACTCGAATCACAGGTGCTTGTATCGCTAAACCTAGGTTTGATTGACCTGTTGGTGAGGGGATCAGCACAGCGATACAGACTAAGCCTGGTAAAAACTCTTCATCATCAATAGCAAAACCTTGGATTTTCGCTTCTTCAATGTCTTTCTCTAGAGTCGAATAGTCGGTAATCGTGTTTACGGTGTATTGAGTTAGCGGCACATTTTCAATTAATCGTCTGCGCTGCGACTTAGACATATGAGCTAAAAACAGTTTGCCAGTAGCCGAGCAGTGCACGGGAACGCGAGAGCCGGGGTGAAGGTGAAAGCGAAGGGGAGCTTCAGTTTCTGCACGATCGAGATAGATGATCTCACCGCTCGATAGTGCGGTTAGGTTGCAGCTCTCGCCGACTTCTGCTCGAAGGTTTTCAAGAATCGTGCGTCTTGCGCTGTGCATGGTGCTGTTGAACAGTAGGTTTTCAGCCAGCTTTCTGAGTCGAATGCCAGAGCTGTAATGTTTTTCATCACCGTCTCTTTGAATGATGCCTGCGGATTCTAATTGTTGCAGCATACGGTGCAGAGTGGGTTTCGGTAGTCCTGTTTCTTCGACGAGCCCTTGAAGGGAAATAAACTCGTCTTTTTGCGCTATCACCTCTAATAGTGCAAAAAGTCGGAGAGTGGGCGTATCTCCTTGAACTTGTGGTGTTTCTGTTTGCATACAGTGATTCATCCTTGCGATATGTCTATGTGTAAGAGTGTACATACCAAATCAATATTCTTCAATTATCTGAATAAAATTTGACCTTTTTTATTATTTCAATAATATAAATGTAAATTATGGAACAATTAATCTCAATAAATGGAATTTTAAGATGAAAGCAATTGGACTGATTATTGATAAGGCGCACTTAGATCGTAAGCGTGTGGTTTTGAGCGAAGCGGAAGATCCTCGTGTACTCAAGGCTGCACGATTAGCGATAGATAAACAGCTCGCTTATATCACGCTGGTGGGCGATGAAAAGGCGATTATCGAAGCCGCTCAGTTGCATCATATTAACCTTGCGGGCATTCATATTGTTTCACCACAAACATCAGCACTGAAAGCTGTGTTGGCTGAACGACTGTATGAGTTAAGAAAAGCCAAAGGCATGACTTATGAAGATGCATTGGAGAAGGTCAAAGACCCACTGATTTTTGCCAACTTGATGGTAAGAGAAGGGCTGGTCGACGGCACGGTCAATGGCGCGGTTTATACCACGTCAGATGTGGTGCGAGCTGCGCTGCAGATCATCGGGCCAGCGCCAGACAGTGAATTAGTATCGAGCTTCTTTTTAATGATGTTGTGCGAGCCTTTCCATAACCTTAAAGGAGGCATGATTTTCAGTGATTGTGGCTTGGTGATTAACCCCAATGAAACCGAGCTTGCATCAATTGCAGTGGCGGCATCAAACAGTGCACAAACGCTGTTGATGGAAGAACCGAAAGTGGCAATGTTGTCGTTTTCGACCAATGGCAGTGCCAAACACGAATCAGTCGATAAGGTGCGTAATGCCGCCCAGTTAGTGAAGCAACGTTGCCCCGGAATTGCGGTTGATCAGGATGTTCAACTCGACGCGGCGATTGTCACTGAAATAGCAGCGAAAAAATTGCCCGATTCCGAGGTGAAGGGCGAGTCTAACGTGTTGATATTTCCTAACTTAGAAGCTGGCAATATCGGTTACAAGCTTGCTGAAAGGCTAGGTGGTGCGGTCGCGATTGGTCCGTTGTTGCAAGGGCTGAATCAACCCGCCAATGATTTATCCAGAGGGTGCAGTGCCGAAGATATCTTTAATGTAATCGCGGTGACTGCCGTGCAAGCACAGCAAAGTAAAACGGCAAATCCAACGACGGATATTGAAGCTGGTGCTCAAAAAGCTCCAGAAGATCAAAACGCAAAAGAAGAGCAAGAAGCTAAAGAGAGAGAAGAATCAAAATTTGAGTTTAGGTACTAAGGCTCAAACTTAAAGCTCGCACTCATACTAAGTAAAAAACACCTAATTAGGATTGCCAATGGAGTTACCTGTTTTACTCGCCATTCTTGCCACCATTGCGGTAGGTACCTATTTCCAAACCGTCACGGGGTTTGGGCTTGGTATCATAGTGATTGGTCTTACGGTCAGTCTTAATCTGGTTTCGTTGCCCGTGATTGCCGCCGTGGTCAGTATCGTGACCTTGTTTAATTGTTTGGTCGCGTTGATGGGTAAGCCGCTGCTTGGGGAACTCAAGATTCTGGTGGTGTTGGTGATCGGTATTATCCCCGGCGTGTCACTTGGGGTGTTTTTACTGGACGAGTTGAGCGAGTCGGCGACGCATATTCTGCGAGGGCTATTGGGGGCAATGGTGTTATTCGCAGGTCTGAGCTTTATGTTCAAACCTAAAACTAGAAAAGACCGCTCGGCAACCGTGTCGTTTTTGTTATCTGGCTTTAGCTCTGGCTTAGCGGGAGGGTTGTTTGGGATGGCGGGTCCACCAATTGTGTATCACCTCTATCGACAGCCTTTTACGCTCGATCTGGTACGAAGTACATTGCTGATGGTGTTCGCTTGTACGTCGATGTCTCGTACCGTCAATGTCTACGCGGCAGGTGACATGGAAGCGAGCATACTGTGGTTGTCTGCGATTGCCGTTCCCTTGGTGGCGCTTGTCACTATGTTTGCTCGGCGCTTCCCGCCGCCATTGTCGAATGACCAACTCAGAAAGTTAGTATTTATGGTGTTGATGTTGATTGGTGGGTATTTGATGGCTGTTTCTGCGTGGGCGTTGTTTGGCTTTTCGTAAAACCACTTTCGGCAAAGGAGGCTAGTGATTCGCTAGCCTAAGCCTCTCTGTTTAAACACGCTTTAGCATCTCAAAGATACTCCTAGATAATCCAAACAAGCAGCTTTCCTGTACATCTAAAGTAATGTTACTGCGGTAGTACGGGCTTAAATCGACGTCCATTCCCACGCCATGAATCTCAATACCATTTTTGGTCGACTCACGCTCAATCACTTGTTTGAGATGGTTATCCAAATAGAACTGATCATTGGCTGTGCTGGTGGCGGTATCCATCGGACAGCCGTCTGAGAACACAATCAACACCTTTCGCTGTGCGCTATGTTGCTGCAAGCGCTGGCTAGCGAACTGAACCGCTTCTCCATCAATCCCTTCTTTAAAGATGTCTGCTTTGCGAAGACTGGCAATGCCAAGGCGAGAGCGTCTCCAGTGGGTATCAAAATCCTTAAACACAATGTGTCGAACTTCGTTTAAACGGCCTGGGTGTTTCGGTTGACCTTGCTTGAGCCACTGTCGATAGACCTTGCCACCATTCCAGTTGTTGGTGGTGAAGCCGATAATCTCGAAAGGGATATTGGCGAGTCCAACGGATTTGAGAATCGTATCCATCAGTAGACTCAGTTTGTGACTGTGTTTTTGCATTGACCCTGAGCAGTCCATTAGAAACGTGATGGCACATTGATGAGATGCGCCAATCTCTGGCTGATAAAAGACAGTACGATCCAACGGCGAAGTGATGAGCTTGGTGATCGTAGTGGCGTTAACAATGCCTTCTTCTAAATGATCCTGACGTCGGTTCCTTTGTGGCGTGGCAACAAAGCTGGTGAGTATAGCGGCCAAGCGGCGAGTGTTTACTTGTCTCGCCATGATGTCATCGGTGAGCTTTTGTCTCAGTTCGAGTAATAGGGCGCGCCTGACGAGTTTGTCTGCCGCGATCACTTGGTCAAATTCTGAATTAAAGACCTGATAATTGGCACCCGACAGTTCAAACACCTTGCTGCTGCCTGTGATGTCGGTATCGACGTCTTCATCTTGAATGTCGCTATCAACGATAAGGGCAAGTTGCGCGAGGATTTTGATGTCTTCTTCAACCGTAGGTGTCGGCGAGTTATTACTCTCTTGTTTTTGGTTGATGAGTTCTTGCGCTAAAGAGGCGAGTTCATTGGCGCAGTGAGCAAATTGCTGTTGGTTTACTCGATATTCCTTCAAGCGTTTCAGGCTACTTCCGAAAATAGGCACGATGCCCGCACGAGTTGATTCAATGGTTTCAGCAATCGGCTCTGAAACTGGAACACCGGTTAAGCGGGTATGGATAACCTGCATCAGTGTGAACAGCAACATACCAATTCGTGATTCAGTAAAGCCATTCTGATGGTACTGATCACTCCAATACGCAAAGTTGAACTGAATACTCTTAGTCACGCCTTTTAGGTAAGACGGGACTTGTGACTCGATTCGTACCTGTTCGCAAAAATCATATAACAGACGTTCGACTTCGTTTGTTGGTCGTAATGAATAGTGAAGATCAGTATCTGAAAACAATAGTCTCAGTGCCGATGAATCGATCTTGCCTTGCATTGAGAGCTTGCTGTTTGTTAACTCATGGCGAGACACAAAGGTGAGATCGTTGGTGTGTGCAGACTGATAATAGCAGGGGCTATTGCCGTTATAGAGACGCTCTCCCCGATAATTCAGGTTCAATTCTCCACTGATCGCTCTAGCGACAGACACACCAAGGTCGAGGATCTTTTTCTGCTGAGAAGAAACATTGGCCATGGTTTACGACTCCGACTGCGCATAACTCTGAGTAGGCGTTTCTAGGGCCTCACCAAAGCAGCGGAAGTAATATTCGTTTACCAACTCTTTCTCTTCGTCTTCACAACGGTTTAGGAATGAAAGCCTAAATGCCGTGGCTACGTTATCGAATATTCGGATATTTTCGGCCCATGTAATCACGGTTCTCGGAGACATTACCGTCGACAAATCACCTGCTCTAAAACCATTTCGCGTTAAACCAGCGGTTGCGATCATTTTCTCAACTAATTGCTGACCACTTTCATTGTTCAGCTCTGGGCGCTTTGATAACACGATCTTGATTTCATGTTGCGGATCTAAATAGTTAAGCGTGGCGATGATGTTCCATCGGTCAAGTTGGCTATGGTTAAGCACCTGAGTACCGGAATACAAACCCGAGAAATTACCCAAACCAAGTGTGTTACAGGTAGCAAAGAGGCGGAAAGAAGGGTGAGGCGTGATCACTCGGTTTTGCTCTAAAGAGGTGTATTTGCCGTCTTGCTCTAAGAGTTGTTGAATCACAAACATCACATCTGGTCGTCCTGCATCGTATTCGTCTAATACCAGAGCGATGGGCTGCTGGATGCTTTGCGGAAGAATGCCTTCTTTAAACTCTGTCACCTGCATTCCATCTTTAATGACGATGCTGTCCTTTCCTATGAAATCCAATCGGCTTAAGTGCCCGTCTAGGTTGATCCTCAAACACGGCCAGTTCAATCTCGCGGCGATTTGCTCAATGTGGGAAGACTTGCCCGTTCCGTGTGTACCTTGTATCAACGTGCGGCGATTAGAGGTGAAGCCCGCCAATATCGCTAGCGTTACTTCAGGATCAAAACAGTAGTTAGGATCGACCTTGGGTACATACTCTCCCGCATGCTCAAACGCCAATACCGTTAGGTTGCTGTCGATGCCAAAACACTCTCTCACACTTACTGCTTGCGTTGGTATCAATTCCGCATCATTCATTTTTCTTCTCTCTTAATAGCTTCCATTGACTGCCGCGATGGGCGATATGTCATCGATTATTAACAGCTCACTCTAAGTTAACGGCACTTTTTGTACAAAAAACTATCAATAATGTGATCCAGTTTTATTAATTAGAATGAATTGTTCCAATTTAACATAAAAAGTTGACGCGCAAAAAATCTACTACTAAGGTGAAAATGAATTCGAAAAAGAGACAATTCATTCCGAAAAATGAAATTTTGGTTAACTCAAGGAGAATGGAAGAATGAGTGAGCAAGAAAAACGTACGGTTGTTTCCGGCACAGTAACAATGACACCATCAGAAGCGTTCGTTGAAACTATGGTTGCTAATGATGTTACTGACATGTTCGGCATCATGGGGTCAGCATTTATGGACGCAATGGATATCTTTGCTCCAGCTGGCATTCGATTGGTCCCAGTGGTACACGAGCAAGGTGCTGCTCACATGGCAGATGGCTACTCTCGTGTATCTGGTCGCCATGGTGTGGTTATCGGGCAGAATGGCCCAGGTATTAGTAACTGTGTAACTGCGATTGCAGCGGCATTCTGGGCACACAGCCCGGTCGTGATTGTGACGCCAGAGACTGGTACTAAAACAATGGGCTTAGGTGGTTTCCAAGAGTGTAACCAACTTCCAATGTTCCAAGAGTTTACTAAGTATCAAGGACACGTAACGCACCCAGACCGTATGGCGGAATACACGGGCCGATGCTTTGACCGCGCAATGAGCGAAATGGGTCCGACTCAACTGAATATCCCACGTGATTATTTCTACGGCGAAACTCAAACCGAGATCCCTAAGCCAGCGCGTTTAGACCGTGGCCCGGGTGGTGAGAAGTCTCTGAATGAAGCGGCAGACCTAATTGCTGAAGCGAAATTCCCAGTCATCATTTCTGGTGGCGGCGTGGTAATGGCTGATGCAGTTCAAGAGTGTGCGGCATTGGCAGAAAGACTAGGCGCACCCGTAGTAAACAGCTACCTACACAATGACTCTTTCCCTGCTAGCCACCCATTATGGTGTGGTCCTTTAGGCTACCAAGGTTCGAAAGCAGCAATGAAGTTGATGGCTCAAGCGGATGTGGTTATCGCTTTGGGTACACGTCTTGGTCCATTCGGTACTTTGCCTCAACATGGCATGGATTACTGGCCGAAAGACGCGAAAATCATCCAGATCGATGCAGACAACAAGATGCTTGGCCTCGTTAAGAAGATCTCTGTTGGTATCTGTGGCGACGCAAAAGCAGCGGCTGTGGCATTAGCTGAAAGACTGGAAGGTCGTGCACTGTTGTGTGATGACAATAAAGGTGCTCGCCAAGACACAGTGGCAACAGAAAAAGCGTTGTGGGAAAAAGAGCTTGATGAGTGGACGCACGAACGTGACTCGTTCAGCTTGGATATGATTGAAGAAAACTCGCATGAGACTCCGTTCTCTGGTGGCGAATATTTACACCCACGCCAAGTACTGCGTGAACTAGAAAAAGCGATGCCAGAAGACGTTATGGTCTCAACGGATATCGGTAACATCAACTCGGTGGCAAATAGCTACTTACGCTTTGAAAAACCACGTAGCTTCTTTGCGGCAATGAGTTTCGGTAACTGTGGTTACGCGTTCCCGACCATCATTGGTGCGAAAGCGGCAGCTCCTCATCGTCCAGCTATTTCTTATGCAGGCGACGGTGCGTGGGGCATGAGCTTGATGGAGACCATGACATGTGTTCGTCATAACATTCCAGTGACAGCCGTGGTATTCCACAACCGTCAATGGGGAGCAGAGAAGAAGAACCAAGTCGACTTCTACAACCGACGCTTCGTTGCTGGTGAACTGGACAACCAAAGCTTTGCGGAAATCGCACGAGCAATGGGCGCTGAAGGTATCACGGTTGATCAGCTAGAAGATGTAGGTCCAACTCTGCAAAAAGCCATCGATATGCAAATGAACGAAGGCAAAACAACCATCATTGAAATCATGTGTACTCAGGAATTGGGCGACCCGTTCCGCCGAGATGCACTATCAACGCCGGTTCGTTTCCTAGATAAGTACAAAGACTACGTATAAGTCATAGGAAGTTTGCCCGACCAAAACCGTCTCGTGAATGCTAGATAAAGAGTTATCGAGAATGTGGTTGGGCAAACAAATTAAGCTCTAACACTAGCCACTAATTTTAAATTGGATGATGAAACAGAACGGGTCAACGACCGAGTTGTTTTTAAAGATTCTTAATAGTGCAGATATCTAAGTATTGGGTCATATATTTCTATTATTTCGCTCTAAATATTAGAGCCCTAATGAAATAACCAAGGTGAATAGGTGTTCGGTTTCATTAATAGAGACTTATCAATAATTATTATGAGTTGCTTTTAAATAGTAATTACCGATAAGTCGATAGAGTTATTAGACTTTAGTCTGTGTATTTTATTACACGTCAGTTTTTAACGAATAAATTTTAATTTAGTTATTTATATTGTCGAGTGGTTGGAACCAAATATGAACAATAAACGTTATATCAGCACACTCGGAGAACTGTATAAAATAATCGATTCATTAATGACTGAATGCAGTGACCAACTTGGTTTGATGTATAACGTGTGTGATTATGAAAATAATAATCTAATGCCAAGTTTAGGGCGTTCCAATCGTAAGAACATACGCCGTGTCGAACAAGAGCTGCTTTCAACGGTGAGAGTTTACGGTGGTCACTCGCTGAGTTCTAACGACATAAATGACTGGTTATTGATGTGTTTAGCCAAGAAGCAGGGCTTTCCCACCCGCTTACTGGAATGGACCGATAACCTGTTAAATGCGCTTTGGTCGGTGTGTCACAGCCAAAGTAAAGACTGCATAAACATAATTCAAGCTATTGATTATCAGAGGGTTAGTGTTTTTCACTCGCCGTGTGATCTCAACAAAACTCAGATATTTAATGTGGCGGATTGCGATCAGCAAGAGCCACGTAAGGACAAGTGGTATTCCATTCACCCATTTAAGGAAGGTGGCAATGATGCCATTCAGCCTTTGTACGATGAGAAAGAATATTCAAACGGTCTAGTGTCCGTTCATATTCTTCCATCAGTGAAAGTAAACCTGATAAAGGAGTTAATATCCATGAACGTTTTAAATGAACCGACAGAGTATGTCGAAGAGAAACTAACGGATTTAAAAAACGAAGCACATGCAGATAACAACCAAGTCATAAATAAAGGTGACGGCAATATCGAATTGCAAGTTAATACTCATGATCGTCAACTTGAACAGTATGGTCGAAAGTATCATCAAGACTTTGATTTCGACTAAAGGCTAACACGTTCTAATTTAATTATACCTCTTATATCGTGAGCGAAAAATCGAGTAATTAAAATTAGAACACTAATTAATTTATAAAAAGATGAAATCTGTGAGCTTAGAGATTGTTTATAACCTAACTCGAAGTTAGAGTGACGAACCTTGTTATCAAGTTGTTAAATTTTCACAGATCTAGTTTAAACACTCTAATAAAAAAGTGGCGCAAAGCTACTGAAATTTAAACCAATAACGAAAACATAAAGGATTCTGGAATATGAATATGCAAACCAATGCAGCGACATTCGTGCTGGAAAACCAAGTCGATACCGCCTTTTTACAGTCTTTTAGTGATGCGTGGAATAACCATGATATTGAAGCGCTGATGTCTTTCATGACAGAAGACTGTGTATTCCACACAGTGGCAGGAGAAGGCTTGCTTGGAAACACTATCGAAGGGTACGAAGCGGTTCGAAATAGCTTTGAGTTGGTTTGGCAGAACTTTCCAGATGCGGCTTGGAGCGACCCTGTCCACTTTGTATGCGGTGACCGCGCAGTGAGTGAATCAACGTTTTCTGCGACGAACCCAGATGGCAGCGTCATCGAAGCTCGCATGGTCGACGTGTTTACTCTGAAAGATGGAAAAATCAGCGTAAAAAATGCCTTCCGTAAAACACGACCTCTTTTGACTCCTAACAACACTCCCAAGAGCTAGACACGAAACCACAACCCGTTCACGTGTTATGACTAGGAGAGTCGAATTATGAGTTTAGTAATTGAACAACCGGCAGCCGATGTGCCGCCAAAGGTGAAAAGCACCCAAGCAAAAGATAAATACGATCCAAAATACGATCCACTTAAAGACAAGAGCCCAGGTCACGGTAAGGAATACGCCCCGACTTATTGGGTAGATACCGCTGGCGCACCACCTGAAGATGATGGCCCAATCACGTCAGACATGGATGTCGATGTGGCAATAATCGGTTCAGGCTACACAGGCCTAAGTACCGCGATACACCTTGCAGAAATGTACGGCATTAAAGCGACTGTGATTGAAGCTAACCGTATGAGTTGGGGCTGCAGTACCCGAAATGGTGGCCAAGCACAGTGTGCTTCTGGGCGTTTGAAGCGTTCTCAGTGGATTGAACGCTGGGGCTTAGAAACGGCGCTAAAAATGCACCGCGAATGCGTCGATGGCATGAACACCTTTAAGTCTCTAATCAAAGACATCGATTGTGACCCACAACCGGGAGGCCATTTATATGTCGCTCACCGTCCAAAAGTGATGGCAACACTCGAGAAAGAGGCCAAGTTGCTGCGTGACACGTTCGATTACGATGCGCAGATCTTAGATGCGGAAACCGTAAAGCGTGATTACGTTGGTGACCAAGAAGCGGCAGGCGCAATGCATGAGCCAGAAGGGATTGGTATTCATGCAGGGAAATTGGCGTTTGGCTATCTAAGAAAGGCGCGAGCACTCGGCGTGAAAGTTCACCCGTCTAGCCCGGTTATGGGATGGGAAACTCGTGGCGGTGTGCATTACCTGAAAACGCCTGGTGGAGTTGTGAAGGCGCGCTCAGTCGGTGTTTGTACGGGTGGGTACACCAGTCAAGGTTTGCATTCCGAGCTTAAGAATCGCCTGTTGCCAGTGCTTTCGAACTCGATGGTGACACGTCCCTTAACTCAAGACGAAATCGCCGCGTGTAACTTCAAAACCAATCAAGTGATTACTGATACTCGAATTCTGCGCCACTACTACCGTTTGTTGCCAGATAACCGAGTACAGATTGGTACACGCAGTGCCATCAGTGGCAAGAACGCACCTGAAAAGAAATATGAAGACATGTTGCGAGCGGATTTAACCCGAAAATTCCCGTCTCTCGATCAGATCCAAATCGATTATTCATGGTGGGGCTGGGTGGATGTTAGCCACGACATGATGCCGAGAATTTATCAGCCGAATCCGAAACAATCCATCTTCTACGCACTGGGTTATGGCGGCAATGGTGTGATGTACTCCGCTCAAGCAGGTAAGCGCCTTGCTCAGTGGATAGCAGGCGAAGGTCACAAGCTCGACCTACCAATATTTGAATCAAAACTTCCGTTCCCCAACGTGAGGGAAGTGGTGGAATCAGAGATGTTTGCACCGTTTCGAAGAATGGGGCAGCGGTTCCTTTATCAGTGGTATTCGTTAAAGGATGAAAGGCTGTAACTACCCGAACATTGTTTCCAAAATAGGGAAATAGAATTACGACCAGGAAAGTTGTACCAGGTCACCTTGTGAGCAAAGTACAGGCAGGAAGTCTGTATGATAGGAAAGGTTAAGACTATGAAATTGATTAAAAATAAAATTATTGCTGGTGTCACTATTGTAGCAACAGCGGTGCTATCTCATACCGCGGCAGCTGCGAATTTTAAAATGGCCATCGGCGATGCTGCTGGTGGTACGCAGTGGGAATTAGCGACCTCATTCTCTGAACTGATGGAGCAAAAAACAGACGGTAAAGTAAAAATCGATCTGTTCCCGAATGGCCAATTAGGCAACGAGCAAGACACAGTCAACGATGCGGCAATCGGGCTTCTCGACTTCTCTGTACTGGCGATCAACAACGTGACGCCTTTCTCTCCAACCGTTGGTCTATTGACCATGCCTTACGTGATTCAAAGCGCAGAAGAAGCAGTGCTACTGACTCAAGGTCAGGTAGGCCAAGACTTAGTCGATAACACGATTCGTGATGCTGGTGTTCGTATTGTCGGTTGGGCTTATTCTGGCTTTAGGGTTTTGACCAACTCGAAAAAGCCTGTTGCTTCACCAGAAGATTTGAAAGGGCTAGTGATTCGTGTTCCTCGTAACGAAATCATGATCGCATCTTATCAAGCATGGGGTGTAAACCCAACGCCAATGGCGTGGTCTGAGACTTTCACTGGCCTGCAACAAGGCGTGGTAGATGGACAAGATAACCCTTACATCACAGTCCACGCGATGAAGTTCAACGAAGTACAAAAGTACGTGACCAACATTCGCTACATTTTCTCTCTAGAACCTCTAATCGTGAGTGAAACGGTCTTCCAACAACAGACACCTGAAATGCAAAAGATCATTCTTGAAGCGGGTCAGGAAGCGACAGAGCACAGCTTTGCTTATCTAGAAAACACGGAAAACAAGATTCGCGAAGAGCTACAAGCGAAAGGCATGGTATTCACAGACCCAGCAGACAACGAGCAAGAGTGGATCAGCAAGGTGACCAAGTCAGTTTGGCCTAAGTTCTACTCAAGCATTGGAGGCAAAGACAAGCTAGACGACGTTCTTGAGTTACTAGGTAGAAAGTAACGATTAGATTCGCCCTATCTGCTGTTCTCCGCTACTTAATCACCTAGCGTTAGAACAGTGAGATAGGGCATTTACATGGCTGTACTCGTTGATCTGTTCTGTACCTGATCTTTTTAGGACCGTGAGCGACTGGTTGTCATGTGGAAATCAACATTGGAGGTTATATGTCAGTCGCTAAAACAATAAAAAAGCACCTAAACAACATTGAGGAATATACGTGTTGTCTGCTGCTCGCAAGCTTTGTCCTATTGCTGTTCACACAAATCCTTACTCGCCAGTTCTTTGATTACTCCATTCCTTGGGGGGATGAGGTTGCTACTTACATGTTCGTTTGGTTTGCCTATCTAGGGGCTGTTGTTGCGGCCAAGATGTCGGCGCACAACCGAGTAAGCTTTCACTTTAAATTTTTTCCGCCAATCGTGCAGACCGTGAGTGAAACCATCGCTGACTTCTTATGGCTCTGTTTCAACGGCTACTTCGTTTACCTCAGCTACGACTTCGTGTTCAACAAAATGAATCTGTTTTGGAAGTCTCAGACTACAGGTATCCCGATGAAGTACTTCTACATGATTTTACCTATCGCGTTTTCACTGATGATGATTCGAATTATCTGGAACAACTATGAGCGTCTATTCAAAGGCGCAACCAACGAAGATCCAGAAGTCAAAGAATTGCGCAAAATGACGGCACAAAAGTCCGCGCAATAGTCATCACAGAGAATAGTCGTAATAGAGAGATGTAATAATGGAATCCTATTTAACTCTAATTTTATTTGGTGGCTTCTTAACCCTGTTAATTCTAGGTGCACCAATCACAGTATCACTGGCCGGCGCTTCAATGGCGGCCTATATGTTGCTCGACAAAAATCCCATCGCTTTAGTACAAATTGCGTTTACTTCGGTGGGTAACTTCCCATTAATGGCGCTGCCAGCCTTTGTTCTTGCTGGCGCGTTAATGGAGGCGGCGGGGATCTCCAAACGTCTGGTGGATATCGCCGAAAGCTTGGCCGGGCCCGTAACGGGTGGCCTTGGCGCGGCAACGGTAATGGCGTGTCTTTTCTTTGGTGCTATCTCAGGTTCTGGTCCTGCAACAACCGCAGCGGTAGGCATGCTAATGGTGCCCGCGATGGTTAAGCGTGACTACGATAAGAGCTACGCATCGGCAGTAACGGCCGCATCAGGTGGCTTGGGCATCATCATTCCTCCATCCATTCCCTTAGTTATTTTTGGCATTTCTGCGATGGGATTAATGGCACCGCCAGAAGCCATTGCTCAGCATGGGCAGTTTGCTTCTTTGTCTATTCCAAAACTGTTTGTTGCTGGGGTTGTGCCGGGTTTCATTATGGCGTCGACGCTAGTGGTCACTAACTATTTCATTGCTAAGCGTGAAGGCTATAAAGGGCTTACCGAAACATGGTCGTTTGGTGATGTAAGGCATTACTTGCGCCGCGGTTTATGGTCGATATTAGCGCCATTCTTGATTCTTGGTGGTATCTACAGCGGTATGTTTACACCAACAGAGTCTGCGGTTGTGGCGATTTTTTATTCGCTATTTGTGGGTGTGTTTATTCACCGAGAGTTGTCGTTCAAAAGCGTGATGAAATCTTTGTCGACCACCACATGGATCACCGGACGCGTATTGTTAATCCTCTTTGCTGCCACTGTGTTCGGACGCCTGTTGATAGAACAAAAAATCCCAGTTGTTGTGGCGGAATCGCTACTTAGTTTTACCGACAACATGTACATGGTGTGGGCACTAACGATTACCTTGCTGCTGTTCATCGGCATGTTCATGGAAACCTTGGCGGCGATCATGATCATTGTGCCTGTTCTGCTGCCAATCATGTACATGCTGGGCGCCGATCCTACCCACGTTGGTATCGTGGTGGTGTGTACCTTATCGATAGGTTTTGCGACACCACCGCTCGGTGAAAATATCTTTGTCGCCTCGGGGATTGGTGGCTCTACGGTTGAGCAAATCACCGCGAAGATCCATCCCTTTGTTCTTGCTTCTGTTGTGGGCGTTTTCGTAATCGCTTTCTTCCCACAAATTACGCTTTGGCTACCGTCCTTAGTCGGCTATTAGGAGAGATAACCATGAATTTATCCAGAATCATCCTCATTGGTTGTGCCGTGTTTGCAGTGGTGAGTGGCATTAGTTTACGTGCCGAACACTCTGAAACAGAGAAAGAAGCCAAGCCTGTTAATGTGCTTGATATTTCTGAACCACATGTTGTTAGTAAGGCTGAAAGAAGAGCTAAAACCTTGTTGGCAAAAGCGGTGGTGCACGTTCAAAAAGAAGGTGACGACAGCGTCAAAGACTTCATGAGTGATGCCGAATATATAGACGGTGAGCTCTATGTGTTTGCTCTTGGTATTGATGGCCAATTCCTTGCCAGTGGCGGCTCTTCCATGGTGCTGGTGGGCGACAGTGTGTTGGATACCCAAGACGTTTACGGCAATCCTTTTTTCCGTGAAATGATCACCAAAGCGGTACACAAGGGTTTTGGTCAGGTGAAGTACCACTGGACTAATCCTACTGACCGAATGGGCGAACCTAAAACCACTTTTTTCGAGCGTGTTGGTGATGTGATCGTGGCCGTGGGGTATTACCCAGAACGTTCCAGTGCTGCAGAAGCTAAGCGATTATTGGCGAGAGCCATGACTGCGATGGTGGAGTCTGAGCAAGACAGCATTACTGAATTTAATGATACCGAAGGCAGTTTTGTAGAAGGGGACTTGTATGTGTTTGTGATGGATATGAGTTCAGGAAAGCTGCTCGCACATGGTGTGTCTCCTGAGCTTGTTGGGCGTTCACACAACGAAATTCTAAGTCCTGACGATAAGCCGATTCTCACTGAGATGTTAAACCTAGCCAAAGAAAATGGTCGTGGCGTTTACACCTATCGATGGTTAAATCCGCTGTCGAGCAAAGTGGAAACTAAGCACACTTACTATCGAGTTATCGACAATAAGTTAGTTGGGGTGGGTTATTACACAAATTCAAACAATACGTAAACGCGTTTCTACGGAACCCTCAACCCAGTTAAATAAAGGGCTGGGGGCTCGAAATGCCGGTTTGTGTAAAAAAGCAATTTAGTAAAATTCACACTGTGTAATTTTTGTTGTGAAATTGTTTCAAAAATAACAGTAGTATGAAAAACATGGAAACCACACAGTAAAGAACAATTTTGAAAAGGGTCTATTGGGATGTTTGACCTAAATGAAATTTAAAGCCGTACGAGGGATAGACTATGAATATGCTGACACTAGACAAAACAGAACTTCACAGAAACCATTCAACATTTATTGCTGAAGCTGTCTTTGCCGTCGAAATGGTGAAAGCAGACAAGCAACTCGAAAAACAAAAAATGGCGAAACAGTTGCTTGATACTCTATTTCCTCTAGAGACGGGTTCACATGAAGATGTAGTGAGCTACGAGATCGATTACCGACACGTTCAGGTTTACTTCAAGAATGGCGAACATACTGGACTGAAACGCGCTAAACACTTTGTGGCTTACACAGGTGATAAATCTAAGCCTTCAGCAATCCTATTCCGTGATGAAAGCGGTACGCACGTTGAAGTGACAATCGGTGCTCGTAAAGGCACTGGCCGCCTGGAGTTAGTTGATATTCAAGATATCCAATTAGAGACATGCACCACGTTTGGTCAAACTGAGGCCAGCCGCTCTTCAGGTATTCGTCACTGGGTGAGTTTAGTAAAAGGCGATGAAAGTGGCCGCCCGAATGCATCAAGTGAAGACAAAGAGTTCACGGCGAAAAATGGTGAAGACTATAACCTCGGTTTTTGCTTCGCGATCTAATGTACTGTCTTTGAAATGTGCAGTGCTGATCTGCGAGACGCAGCACTGATATTTGAACACTGATTTCTCTTTTACCTTTGGTAACTTTCCCCGCCCCTATAGCGGGGCTTTTTTATTAGAGCTATAAGTAAATTGGGTGGTTATTAAAATTATCTGTAGAAACTTTGAATGATATTTTACGGTGCGTTATTTTAATTTAATACTCTGTATTTAAAGGTTTTTATTTGTTTATTTTATTCTGTTTTTATTGCCTCAACTATCATAATTGACGGTGGTTTGGGTGACTATTGAGCGAAAACTCAGTCAAAATGCTTCGTGCTGTGCTATTATGCGCGTCCTGGGATTGAGCTAGTAAGTCCATTTATCACCTTGCTCGGTGGTTTTTATCACGTTTTATTTTTGTGAAATGGCGAGCCAATCAAGTTGTAGTTGGATATGGAGAGCGTCCTTATATTCGTTGATTCGGATATGCGAACATCATAATTTATGAGTTTTAAATCAAAAAAATACAGTATCGATTCTACTGATTATCAAGTTGGTCAAGATAACGTCAGTAAATGGGGCATGGATGTCCATAACACCGTCTTCGTAGCCTCAGTAGGCTTATCTCTTCTCTTCATCATCACTCTTCTTGCTCTTCCTCCTGCAGACGCTAAAGCTGCGATTGATTCTATCAAGGGTGCTGTTTTATCAAAGTTTGACTTCCTCTTTATGTGGGGAGCCAACATCATGTTAGTTTTTGCCGTTATTCTTGCATTCTCACCTCTAGGTAAAGTTCGCTTAGGTGGCGAAGACGCGACTGCGGACTATTCAATGTCATCTTGGATTGCGATGTTATTCGCAGCCGGTATGGGTATTGGACTTATTTTCTGGGGTGTTGCAGAGCCAACCGCGTTCTTCTCGAACTGGTTCGGAACGCCGCTCGATGCAGAACCTTTCACTGCAGCTGGTCGTGAACTGGCACTCGGTGCGACCGTATTCCACTGGGGATTCCATGCTTGGGCTATCTATGGCATGACGGCACTTTGTCTTGCGTATTTTGTTTACAACAAAGGCTTACCGCTATCAATGCGTTCTGTGTTCTACCCAATTTTGGGTGAGCGAGTATGGGGCAAAACGGGTGATGTGATCGATGTACTAACGGTACTGGTTACTCTGTTTGGTCTTGCGACCTCACTAGGCTTAGGTGGTACACAGGCAGCAAGTGGTATCAGCCACGTGTTTGGTTTGGATAACAACATCTTCCTTCAGCAATCTATCATCGTTCTGATCATGGGCTTAGCGATCATCTCAGTACTACGTGGTATGGACGGTGGTGTTAAATTCCTAAGTAACCTGAACATGGTTATTGCGTTTGTATTCCTTGGTCTGATCGCTGTTTTGAACTTCACAACTGTGCTTGATTCTGTCGCGACTGCTGTGACGGGTTATGCGAAAAACATCATTGCACTGAGCCAAAGCTCTGGCCGTGAAGACACAACATGGCTGCATGGCTGGACAGTGTTCTACTGGGCATGGTGGGTTGCGTATGCACCATTCTTCGGTATGTTCGTAGCGCGTATTTCTAAGGGCCGTACGGTTCGTGAATTCCTACTTTGCGTATTGATTATCCCAACACTGGTAACGTCTGCTTGGATGTCTATCTTTGGTGGCGTGGCTATCGAGCAAGTGATCAGTCATGTGGGGCAACTTGGCCTCGACCAAGGCATCACAGACGTATCTCTAAGCTTGTTCTACATGCTAGATGCTTACCCGTTTGGTAGCATCCTATCGGTTATCGCTGTGGCACTGATCATCGTGTTCTTCGTTACAACCCTAGATTCAGGTTCTATCGTTATCGATGGCATGACGGCGGGTGGTAAGCTTGAAGTTCCTGTTAAACAGAAAGTGGTTTGGGCGGTTATCTCAGGCGCTATCGCAATGGTGATGTTGTGGATTGGTGGTACTCAATCAATTCAGGCACTGCAATCTATTACGATTATTGCAGCACTGCCGTTTACGATCATTCTTCTGCTTGGCTGTGTAAGCTTGCTGAAAGGCCTCCTGACTGAAGTCGGTAGAG